>CBIFVW010000047.1:0-18037 GCA_966186155.1 uncultured Sphingomonas sp. | reverse complement strand
GCCGCGGGCCAGGCGATCGAGGACGCCGGCCTCACCGACATGACCGAGGAGGAACGCTTTCGCGCCGGCTGCTCGATCGGCTCGGGCATCGGCGGCCTGCCGGGCATCGAGAGCGAGTCCCTGGTGCTGGCCGAAAAGGGCCCCAAGCGTGTCTCGCCGCACTTCGTTCATGGCCGCCTGATCAATCTGATCTCGGGCCAGGTCTCGATCAAATATGGCCTGATGGGGCCGAACCACGCGGTGGTCACCGCCTGCTCGACCGGCGCGCATTCGATCGGCGACGCGGCGCGGATGATCGCCGAGGGGGATGCCGACGTGATGCTCGCGGGCGGCGCAGAGAGCGCGATCTGCCCGATCGGCATCGCCGGCTTCGGCCAGGCGCGCGCGCTGTCGACCAATTTCCGTGACGAGCCGTGGCGTGCCAGCCGGCCCTGGGACCAGGATCGCGACGGATTCGTGATGGGCGAGGGCGCCGGCGTGGTGGTGCTCGAGGAATATGAGCGCGCCAAGAAGCGCGGCGCCAAGATCTATGCCGAGGTGGTCGGCTACGGCCTGTCGGGCGACGCCTATCACGTCACTGCGCCGCATCCCGAAGGCTCGGGCGCGTTCCGCTCGATGCAGATGGCGATGCGCAAGTCGGGCCTCGAGCTTTCAGACATCGACTATGTCAACGCGCACGGCACCTCGACGCCGCTCGGCGACGAGCTCGAGCTGGGCGCGGTCCGGCGCCTCTTCGGCAATGCGATCGGCACGCTCTCGATGAGTTCCACCAAGTCGGCGATCGGCCATCTGCTGGGCGGCGCGGGCGCGGTGGAGAGCATCTTCTGCATCCTGGCGCTCCGCGACCAGATCGTCCCGCCGACGCTCAACCTCGATAATCCGAGCGAGAATTGCGCCGGTGTCGACCTGGTGCCGCACAAGGCGAAGGAGCGGAAGGTGAGGGCGGTGCTGAACAACTCGTTCGGCTTCGGCGGCACCAATGCCAGCCTGGTGATGAAGTCTGTCTGACGACGCGCCTTCGCGGGCCAGGAAGCCGCGAAGGCGGCTGGGCGGCTGCGCCGTCCTGGTCGCGCTGCTCGTTCTCGCCGTCGCCGGTATGGGCGTGCTCCAGCTCTGGGGCGGCCCCGGTCCGGCGCGGCAGAACGTCACCGTGCTGATCCCCGAGGGCGCGAGCCTCAGCCGCGCCGCGCAGGAGCTCGAGAAGGCCGGCGCGATCGGCTCGGCGAACCAGTTCCTGTTCCTGTCGAAATTCCTCGGCGGCGGCGCGCCGATCAAGGCGGGCGAGTATCGCATCCCGGCACGCCTCAGCCAGTCCGACATCCTCAAGATGATGCAAGGCGGCCGCACGCTCCAGCGCTTCATCACCATTCCTGAGGGCACGCCTTCGATCATCGTCTGGGAGACGCTGATGAAGGCGCCCCAGCTCACCGGCGAGATAGCCGTGCCGGTCGAGGGCACGGTGCTGCCCGACAGCTACGCCTATAATCGCGGCGACACGCGCCAGGCGGTGCTCGACCGGATGCAGAAGGCGATGGTGGCCTATCTCGCCAAGGCATGGGAGAAGCGCAAACCCGGCATCGCGGTGGGCAGCCCGCGCGACGCTTTGACGCTCGCGTCGATCGTCGAGAAGGAAACCGGGAAGCCCGAGGAGCGGCGGACCGTCGCTGCAGTCTATTCGAACCGCCTGAAGCAGAACATGCCACTCCAGGCGGACCCGACCTTCATCTACCCGATCACCAAGGGCAAGCCGCTCGGCCGCCGGCCCTTGCTGTCGGAGGTGCATGCGAAGAACGACTACAACACCTATGAGATGACCGGCCTGCCGATCGGGCCGATCACCAATCCCGGCCGCGCGAGCATCGATGCGGTGCTCGATCCGGCTCAGTCCAACGCGCTCTATTTCGTCGCCGACGGCACCGGCGGCCATGTGTTCGCCGACACGCTCGAGCAGCACAATGCGAACGTGCAGAAATGGTATGCGATCCGCCGGGCGCGCGGGGAGATGTGACGGTCCCTCCACCGGCGCGCAGGCCCTTGCAATGTAGGATTTCGCCTGCTTGGCTCGTGCCGCCGGAGATTTCTCCGGCCGCTCTTTGACGGTAGGAGAAATAGGATCTCGGCCGCGCAAGAATGTTGCGAGTTGCGGCGCGTTTCCGCGAATTGAGTCAATTCAAGGCCGCCTCGAACCGGCCATATCCCGCATCTTGAGAATGTCGGCGAGTCGCCGGTGCAGGAAGCTCAGCGCGGCAACCCCGCCGCTTCGCGCGCCAGCGCCTCGACCTGCTCCATGCTCGCGCCCTTGGGTGTCACCCAGCTGCCGCCGACGCACAGGATCGGATCGAATGCCAGCCATTCGGGCGCCGTCGCGGCCGAAATGCCGCCGGTCGGGCAGAACTTGCACTGGAAGAAGGGGGCGGCGAGCGCCTTGAGGGCCTTCAGCCCGCCCGAGGTCTCGGCCGGAAAGAATTTGAAGTGCGAAAGGCCCAGATCGAGCCCGCGCATGATATCGCCCGCATTTGCCACGCCCGGTAGATAAGGCACGCCGCTCCCGACGATCGTCTCGCCGAGCCGTTCGGTCAGGCCTGGCGAGACGATGAACTCGGCATCGGCCCTCATCACCTGCTCGAACTGTGCGGTGTTCACCACCGTACCCGCGCCGACGATCGCACCCTCGACTTGCTTCATCTCGCGGATCGCGTCGAGCGCGGCCGGGGTCCGCATCGTCACTTCGAGCACGCGAAGCCCGCCCTTGACCAGCGCCTCGGCGAGCGGGCGGGCGGTGGCGGCGTCGTCGATCACCAGCACCGGGATCACCGGCGCGGTCTTCATGATGGCTTCGATGTTCAAAGGGCGTGCTCCTGCGCGAATGCCGCGGCGGCGCCGTACAGGCCCGGCTGCGGGTGCGTGATGAGCTTCACCGGAATGGAGGACATCAGACCCTGGAACCGGCCCTTGGCGACGAACCGCTGGCCGAAACCCGATTGCAGCAGATGGTCCTTGAGTCGCAAGCCCAGACCGCCCGCGATCACCACGCCGGTGGGCCCGTGCTCGAGCGCCAGGTCGCCCGCGACGGCGCCGAGGCTCAGGCAGAAACGGTCGAGCGCGGCCACCGCCAGTTCGTCCTTGCCTTCCAGCGCCAGCGTCCAGAGCTGCTTGTCGTCGAGCCGGTGGACCGGCTTGCCCTCGATCTCGGCGAGGGTCTCGTAGATCGCGACGATGCCGGGACCGGCGACCACGCGCTCCTTGGAGACGCGGGTATAGGTCTTGCGCAGCCGTTTCACGAGCGCGTCCTCGATCGGATCGAGCGGGGCGAAGTCCGAATGGCCGCCCTCGGTGGCGATCACGTCATAGCCCGCCTTGTGGCGGAAGACCTGCGCGACGCCCAGGCCGGTGCCGGGGCCGCATACCGTGATCGAACCGCTGCCGGGCAGTGGCGTGTCGGGCCCGCAGAGGTGGAGGAAATGCTCGTCGCCCATCTGGGCCACGGCATGGCCGATCGCGGCGAAATCGTTGACCAGCGTCCAGGTCCCGGCGCCCAGTCGCTCGGGGATCAGCGCGGGACGGATGATCCAGGGATTGTTGGTGAGCTTGATGATGTCGCCGCCTACCGGCGAAGCGACGGCGATCGCCGCCGCTTCGGGCATCGGCCGACCCAGAGTCTCCCCATAGGCCTGCCAGGCGAGCTGGAGGCTCGGATGCTCGGCGACCTTTTGCGTGACCGGCTCGCTGATCGAAACCACCCGGCCGTCCGCGACCTGCGCTACGGCAAAGCGCGCATGGGTGCCCCCGATATCGACCGCGACGACTTCCATGCCTGCTCCTGATCCTCTCGCGCCGCACGGACTGTCAACGTTGCCAGCCACGGCCGCGCCCTTCTCCCCGCGTGCGGCGGATAAGTAAAGGGCGGTGTGTGCCCTGCGCCCGAACGAGGGTTAGAGGCCGGCCTCGGCAAGCATCGCCGAGGCACCCTTCTCCGCTTCGTCGCAATGCGTCCGGAGCATCGCGAAGAGCTCGCGGCCGGTGCCTTGGGCGGGCGCGGGAGGGGCGGCGAGCGCGCGTGCGTCCCATTCGGAGGGCTCCACCAGCGCCTGGAGCACGCCCTCCTCTGCGCAGAGCCGCACCACGTCGCCGTCGCGCAGCTTGCCGATCGGGCCGCCGCCCAGGGATTCGGGCGAGAGATGGATCGCGGCCGGCACCTTGCCGCTCGCCCCCGACATGCGCCCGTCGGTGACGAGCGCGACGCGGAAGCCCTTGTTCTGCAGCACCCCGAGCGGCGGCGTCAGCTTGTGCAGCTCGGGCATGCCGTTCGCCTTGGGGCCCTGGAAACGGACCACGACCACCACGTCGCGGTCGAGCTCGCCGGCCTTGAAGGCTTCCTGCACCTGTTGCTGATCGGAAAAGACTCGGCACGGCGCCTCGATCGTCCAGCGATCGCGTTCGACCGCCGAGACCTTGATGCAGGCGCGGCCGAGATTGCCCGTGAGGATGCGGAAGCCCCCTTCGGGCGAGAAGGGGGCGTCGATGGTGCGGAGGATCGATTCGTCGCCGCTCGTCTCGGGATGATCGCGCCACACCAGCTTGTCGTTCTCGATCAGTGGTTTACGGCTATAGGCTGCCATGCCGTCCGAAGCGACGGTGACGGTGTCGCCGTGCATCAGGCCGCCGCGCAGCAGCTCGCGGATCACGAAGCTGGGGCCGCCGGCGTCCTCGAAGCCGTTCACGTCGGCCGATCCGTTCGGATAGACGCGCGCGAGCAGCGGGACGACGCGCGAGAGACGGTCGAAATCCTCCCAGTCGATCGTGATCCCTGCCGAGCGGGCGAATGCAGGGACATGGATCAGATGGTTGGTCGACCCGCCGGTCGCGAGCAGCACGATCGCCGCGTTCACGATCGCGCGCTCGTCGACGACATGGCCGATGGGCCGATAGTCGTTGCCGTTCCAGCCGATCTCGGCGAGGCGGTGGACCGCGGCGCGGGTGAGCTCCTGGCGGAGCTTGGTGCCCGGATTGGCGAAGGAGGCGCCCGGCACGTGAAGGCCCATGGCCTCCATCATCATCTGGTTCGAGTTCGCGGTGCCGTAGAAGGTGCAGGTGCCCTTCGAATGATAGGCGGCGATCTCGGCGTCGAGCAGCGCGTCGCGGCCGACCTTGCCCTCGGCATAGAGTTCGCGGACATGCGCCTTCTCCTTGTTGGCGAGGCCGGTGCGCATCGGACCGCCCGGGATCAGCACCATCGGCAAATGCCCGAAGCGCAGCGCGCCGAGCAGCAGGCCGGGGACGATCTTGTCGCAGATGCCGAGCAGCGCGGCACCCTCAAAGGTGCGGTGGGAGAGGGCGATCGCGGTCGACAGCGCGATCGTGTCGCGGCTGAACAGCGACAGCTCCATCCCCTGATAGCCCTGGGTCACCCCGTCGCACATCGCCGGCACGCCGCCGGCCACCTGCGCGGTGGCGCCGGCCTCGTGCGCCCAGACCTTCATCTGCTCGGGATAGCGGTAATAGGTCGCGTGCGCCGAGAGCATGTCGTTGTACGAGGTGACGATGCCGATGTTCATCGACCGGCCCGCCTTGAGCTGGTCGCGCTGCTCCTCGGTCCCGGCATAGGCATGGGCGAGGTTGGCGCAGCCGAGCCGCGGGCGATCGTTGCCCGATTCGCGCTCGCGATCGATCAGCGCGAGATAGGCGGACCGCTTCGCCTTGGAACGTTCGATGATGCGATCGGTGACGGCGGCGATTTCGGAGTGGAGGCCAGGCATCACGCGCTCCAATGGATGTCGACCGGCAGCTCGACGTCGGCGAGGACGCGGCCGACCGGATAGGGAGAGGACGCCCCCTGCTGGATCGCTGCCTCGAGCACGTCGCGCTTCGCCTGGCCGGTGACTGCGATCATCAGCGCGCGGGCCGATACGACCGCGGCTCGGCTCAGGGTAACGCGCGCGACAGGCGCCTCGGGCGGCAGCGGATCGGGCATCACGCCCAGCGCGCGGCGCTCCTTCGGGCCGTTGAGCGCCTCGTCATAGTCGGGCCCGGGAAAGATCGAGGCGCAATGCCCGTCGCCGCCCACGCCGAGCAGGCAAAGGTCGAGCGGCCAATGGACGTCCTGGAGCAGCGCGTCGGCCGAGCGGCCCGCGGCCTTGTAGTCGGGCGCCTTGTCCGAGACGAGCGGAATGACCCGTGCCCCTTTCGGGATGAAGACCTTGCCGATGGCGGTGACGTTCGAGAGCGGGTCGCCCAGCGGAACGATCCGGTCGTCGCCCGGGACGATGGTCACGCGCTTCCAGTCGATCTTGGCTCTGGCGAGCTTCTCGTAGATCGGCAGCGGCGTCTTGCCGCCCGCCAGCGCGATCACCGCCGCGCCGCGCGCGTCGATCGCGCTCTCGATGATGAAGCCGATGTCGCCGGCGACGGCCTCGGCCATCTCGTCGGCATCGTCATATTCCCACCATTCGATCTCGGTCGTCATCTGTGCTCCTTGGGAAATTCGGTGGGGACGAGGTGCATATGGGGTGGGCCTATTCGTTCCACGTCACGCCGTCCCGTTCGGTGAGGGCGACCGACGCGGATGGGCCCCAGCTGCCCGAGGCATAGGGCTTGGGCTTCATGCCCGCCGCTTTCCAGCCCTCGCGGATCGCGTCGATCCATTCCCATTGCGCCTCGACTTCGTCGCGGCGGACGAACAAGGTCGGGTCGCCCTCGATCAGGTCGAGCAGCAGTCGCTCATAGGCGATGCGGCGGCGCGTGCCGGCGAACTCGTGCTCGAGGCTGAGGTTGAGCGGCACTTCGCGGAGGCGAATCCCCTCGCGATCGAGCCCGGGCTGCTTCGCCATCACGAGCAGCTGGATATATTCCTCGGGCTGGAGGCGGATCACCAGCGTGTTGGGGCTGAGCGTGCCGCCGCGCTCGGCGAAGATCGAGTGCGGGACGGGCTTGAACTGGATCACGATCTCCGATCGCCGCTCCGCCAGCCTCTTGCCCGTGCGCAGATAGAAGGGCACGCCGTTCCAGCGCCAATTGTCGATATGCGCCTTCAGCGCGACGAAGGTCTCGGTGTCCGACGATTTGCCGAGATCGGTGTCGTAGGAGCGCACGATCTCGCCGCCGATCGCGCCGCCGCCATATTGGCCGGTGACGGTGAGGTTCGGCACGTCGGCGCCCTTGATCGGACGGAGCGAGCGCAGGACCTTGACCTTCTCGTCGCGGATGGAGGTGCCGTCGAAGCGGGCGGGGGGTTCCATCGCGATCAGCGCGACGAGCTGGAGCATGTGGTTCTGCACCATGTCGCGGAGAGCGCCGACATCGTCATAATAGCCCGCGCGGCCCTCGAGCCCGACCGTTTCGGAGACGGTGATCTGGACGTGGTCGATCCCCTGCGCGTTCCACACCGGCTCGAAGAGCGAATTGCCGAAGCGCAGCGCGAGGATGTTCTGGACGGTCTCCTTGCCCAGATAATGGTCGATCCGGAAAGTCCGCTCCTCCGGAAACGCCTCGGCGACTATGTCGTTGACCTCGCGGCTCGACTTCAGATCGACGCCGAGCGGCTTCTCGAGCCCGATGCGGACGTTCCCGCCGGTGAGACCGGCCGATTCGAGCCCCTTGATCGTCGGCCCGAACAGCGACGGTGCGGTGGATAGGAAGATCGCCAGCCCGCCCGAAATGTCGCCGAGCTTCTCCTTGAGCGCTGCGAAGCCCTCGGTGCGCGAGGCATCTAGCGCCTGGTAGTTGAGCCGCTCCAGAAAGCTGCCGACAGCGCTGTCGTCCTTCCTGTCGGCCGGGACGAAGTGATCGAGCGCTTCCCGGGCGAATGCGCGATAGGCGTCGTCGTCCTTGTCCGAGCGCGCGGTGCCGGTGATCGTCAGGTCCTGAGGCAGCAGCCCGTCGGCGTGGAGGCCGTAGAGCGAGGGGAGCAGCATTCGCTGGGCGAGGTCGCCGGTGGCGCCGAACAGCAGCAATTTGCCCGCGGGCTGGCTCATGGAATGCCTCTCTTTTCCGTTTCGGCCCCGCGAGACACCAACGGGCGGCAAAGATCAAGGGCGGGCCGGCGGTCGACGCACGGTAACCGGTGGCACCCTTTTCGCCGGGATGACGATTACAATACCAGTCCCGCCGTCTGGTCGAACCCCGCCATGATGTTGAGGTTCTGCACCGCTGCGCCCGCCGCGCCCTTGCCGAGATTGTCGAGCGTCGCGACGAGCCGGGCCTGGCCGGTCTCGGCATTGCCGAAGACGCGCAGCGAAAGCCGGTCGGTGCCCGCATCCTCCTCGATCGTGACCGTCGCCGCGTCGCCGGGAAGCACCCGGACGATCGGCGAATCCTTGTACGCGTCGCGCAGCGCGTTCTCGATCGCCTCGAGCGAGGGGCGGCGGGTGAAGGCGTGGAGGGGAAGCGGCACTTCGACCAGCATGCCGCGATAGACGCGGGCCACCGCTGGCTGGAAGATCGGCGGGTGCACGATCCGCGCGTGCCGGGTCATCTCCGGCACATGCTTGTGCGCGAGGCCGAGGCCGTAGTTGCGGAAGGCGGTGGTCGCATGGCCCGCGGCGCGCGCGTCCTCGAATTCGGCGATCATCGACTTGCCGCCGCCCGAATAGCCGGAGGTGGCGTTGACGCTCAGCGGATAGTCGTGCGGCACCAGTCCGGCGCGGACCAGCGGACGGATCAGCGCCAGAAAGCCGGTGGGATAGCAGCCGGGATTGGTGACGCGCGCGGCCTCGGCGATCGCGGCGGTCTGGCCGGGCTCGAGCTCGGCGAAGCCATAGGTCCAGCCATCAGCGACGCGATGCGCGGTTGAGGCGTCGATCACGCGCACCTTGGGGTTCGCGATCATCTCCACTGCCTCGCGCGCGGCGTCGTCGGGCAGGCAGAGGATGACGAAATCGGCCGAGTTGAGCGCGTCCTCGCGCTTCTTCGGGTCCTTGCGGGCCGAATCGTCGAGGACGATCTGCTCGATCTTCTCGCGCCCCTTGAGCCGCTCGCGGATCTCGAGACCGGTGGTGCCGGCCGCGCCGTCGATGAAGACGCGAATCGTCATTGGCCGTTCCGTTCGAGCGCGCCGGCGGGGATGTAGCCGACCAGCTTGCGGCCCGGAGCGACGCCCCAGGCGCGATCGCCCGAAAGCTCGAGCACTTCGAACACGTCGCCGCGATCGAGCTGGGCGAGCACTTCCGAATCGGCCTGGCGCCCCGCCAGCAGCGGCGTCGCCTCCGCGATCGTGCGCGGCATCGGCGCGGCATAATGCGGCGCGAAGACCCGATCGGCGAGGCGGATGTCGGCAAGGTCGCGGCGCACCGCGTCTACGCGCGGATCGATCGCGACCGAGCGTCCCTTCAGCGAGAAACGCTTACGCGTTGGCCCTGCGGGCGACTGGCTCGACGTGGTCGCCAGTGAGGAAATGCCCGAATTCTGCAAGAAAATCTGCCCCTTCCGCGGTCTTCGCGACGAAGATGTTGCGTTTGTCGGTATCGTCGCGTTGGCGGCGCAGATAGCCGAGCGTGCCCAACCTGTTCAAGGCGCGCGTGACGACGGGCTTCGAGACGTTCAGCGCACGCGCCAAGCCGCGCACCGTATGCGGACCCGGATCGAGATAGACGAGCAGCAGCAGCGCCATCTGGCGATTGGTCAGGTCGGGCTCGCCCGATCGGACATAGTCGACCAATGTGGTCTTCCACGAGAAAAGCGAGCGGTCGGTCATCGCGTTCACGGCTTTTACTCTGTTGTTACGGCCCCGGCCCACCAGGGGTCATCGTCACAACGCCTGTGAACCGATCCGGTTTCAGTGCGCTCGCGAAATGTTACGGGTGTGTTGAAGGAGCGTGTCGGATCGGGGTTCCAACAGGTTGATCCGCGCGGGCGGCTCCACTATGTGCCGCCTTTCTCCGTAGAGGTCCGGCGCTTTTCCATGTTCATCTTCCTGCTCGTCGTCCAGGCAATCATCGCGGCACTGCTCGTGACCGTGATCCTCATGCAGCGCTCGGAGGGCGGCGGCCTGACCTCGAGCGGCAGCCCGTCGGGGCTGATGTCGGCGCGCGGCGCGGCGGATTTCCTCACGCGCACCACCGCGATCCTCGCCGGGCTGTTCATCGGCTTGTCGATCCTGCTCGCATTCCTCGCCGCCACCCGGCACTCGGCCGAGATCGACACCACGCTCCAGCGCGCGCCCGCGGCGCAGACGCTGCCGACCCAGGCGCCGGCAGGCACCGTGCCCTTCGCGGCCGGCAATAGCTCGGCTCCGGCCGCCGCCGCCCCGCCCGCGAACGGCAGCGCTGTTCCCGGCAATTCGACGGTTCCGCTCGCTCAGTAATCCCGCCGGCCCCGGTCCGAACCGGGGCCTCATGCACAATTTTGTGCGCAGGTCCGGATTCGGACGCTTGTCTGCGCGCGCCCAAACACGTTAGGCCTATCCCCCCATGGCGCGGTACATATTCATCACCGGCGGCGTGGTCTCCTCGCTCGGCAAGGGGCTCATGGCGGCAAGCCTCGCGGCATTGCTCCAGGCCCGAGGCTATCGAGTCCGCATCCGCAAGTTCGATCCCTATCTCAACGTCGATCCCGGCACGATGTCGCCGCACCAGCATGGCGAGGTGTACGTGACCGACGACGGGGCCGAGACCGATCTCGACCTGGGGCATTACGAGCGCTTCACCGGTGTCGCGTCGCGCCAGTCCGACAACATCACTTCGGGCCGGATCTACAAGACGATCATCGAGCGCGAGCGGAAGGGCGACTATCTGGGCGCCACCGTCCAGGTGATCCCGCACGTCACCGACGCGATCAAGGCGTTCGCGCAGGACCAGACCGAGGATCTGGACTTCGTGCTGTGCGAGATCGGCGGCACGGTGGGCGACATCGAATCGCTGCCCTTCATCGAGGCGATCCGCCAGCTCAGGAACGAGCTCGGCCGCGGCCAGTCGGTGAGCATTCACGTCACGCTCGTGCCGTTCATCGCCGCGGCGGGCGAGCTCAAGACCAAGCCGACCCAGCACAGCGTGCGCGAGCTCGCCTCGCTGGGCGTCCAGCCCGACGTGCTCGTCTGTCGCAGCGAGAAGCCGCTGCCGGTCAGTGAGCGCGCCAAGATCGCCCTTTTCTGCAACGTGCCCGCCTCGGCGGTGATCCCCGCGCTCGATGCCAAGAGCATCTATGCCGTGCCGCTCCAATATCATGCCGAGGGCCTGGACGGCGAAGTGCTCCGCGCCTTCGGGATCGAGCCCCGTAGCGCCCCCGATCTCAGCCGCTGGCAGGAGATCGTCGATCGGCTCGACAGTCCCGAGGGCGAAGTCACGATCGGCGTGGTCGGCAAATATATGGGCGTGCCCGACGCCTACAAGTCGCTCACCGAGGCGCTCGTCCATGGCGGCATCGCCAACCGCGTGAAGGTCAACATCCGCTGGCTCGACGCCGAGCTCTTCGAGCATGACGACGAGGAGGAGATCACCGCGACGCTCGAGCCGATGCACGGCATCCTCGTGCCCGGCGGCTTCGGCGAGCGCGGCAGCGAGGGCAAGATCGCCGGCGTCCGCTTCGCCCGAGAGCGCGGGGTGCCGTTCTTCGGCATCTGCCTCGGCATGCAGATGGCGTGCATCGAAGGCGCGCGCGAGCAGGGAGTCGCGCATGCCTCGACCACCGAGTTCGGCCCGACCGAGGAGCCGGTGGTCGGCATGATCACCGAATGGATGACCGAAGAGGGCATCCAGAAGCGCGAGGCAGGCGGCGACCTGGGCGGCACGATGCGGCTCGGCGCCTATGCGGCGAAGCTCGGCGGCAATTCGGTGGTCGCCTCGATCTACGGATCCGAGGAGATCAGCGAGCGCCACCGCCACCGCTACGAAGTCAATACCCATTATAAGCCGATCCTGGAGAAGGGCGGGCTCGTCTTCTCGGGCATGTCGCCCGACGGCACGCTGCCCGAGATCGTCGAGCGGCCGGACCATCCCTGGTTCATCGGCGTCCAGTTCCATCCGGAATTGAAGTCCAAGCCCTTCGATCCGCACCCGCTCTTCGCGAGCTTCATCGAAGCGGCGGTCCGGCAGTCGCGGCTGGTCTAGGATGCGCCTCCTGCTGGTATGCCTGCTCGCCCTGCTGGCGCTCGCGCCCGCAACGGCGCAGCCGCAGGGCAGGGCGGTCCCCGGCACGATCCGTGTCCGCCTCGTCACTTCCGCGGGCGACATCGTCCTCGCGCTCGACGCCAAGCGCGCGCCGAAGACCGTCGCCAACTTCATGGCCTATGTCGACGACGGCCGGCTCGACGGCACCCAATTCTACCGCGCCGCGCGGCGCAAGGCCGATCCGAAGTTCGGTTTCGTTCAGGGCGGGATCGGCACCGATGCGCGCCGGATGCTGCCCGCGGTTCCGCTCGAGCCGACCGACCGCACCGGCATCCGCCATCTCGACGCCACGGTCTCGATGGCGCACGGGCCCAACCCCGACGGCGCCAACTGCAACTTCTCGATCATGGTCGGCGACAATCCCTCGCTCGACGCGCGCGGCAGCTTCCGGGGCTTCGCGGCGTTCGGCAAGGTGATCGCCGGGATGGACGTGGTGAAGCGCATCCTCGCGCTTCCCACCGGCGGCGGGCGCGACGCGATGCGGGGCCAGATGATCCTCCAGCCGGTGAAGATCCTCCGCGCCGAGCGGCTCGACGGCGCCGCGAAGCCCACCGGCCGCGTCAAGCCCTGGTTGATCGGCCCGGCGCGCTAGGCGACTGGACGATCATTTACCCTGACCGGGAACGAAAAGTCTCAAAAGTCACAATAGGGATGGAGAAGCCGGCTCCGCTCGCGATAAGCGGAAATTTGGCCAATTAGGGCAATTTGCTCGCGTAAAACTTCTTCGCGATGAGAAAGAGCGGCCACGGCATGCCAAGCGAAATCCTACATTGGAAGCGCGTTTTTCGCCCCATGCGGCGCCGGCCCCTTGCCGCGAAACCCCAAGACAAGAGGCGCCCGGACCGGGTCCGGACGCCCCCCGCTGCGGCGCCCAAAGGGAGGAAGGCACCGCTAGCCATGGTCAGTTGTGCGCCTCAGGCGGCGTTCGCCTCGCGATGCTCGATAGCGGTAGGCGCCTCGCCGGTGTTCACGGCGATCTTCTTGGGCTTCATCGCCTCGGGCACCTCGCGGACCAGCTCGATCACGAGCAGGCCGTCGCTCAGGTCGGCGCGCTCCACCCGCACGAAGTCGGCGAGCTCGAAGCGGCGTTCGAAGCTGCGCGTCGCGATGCCGAGATGCAGATACGCGCCCTGGTTGTTCTCGTTCTCCTCACGCTTCTTGCCGGCGACCAGCAGCAGGTTCTGCTGCGCGGTGATGTCGATCTCGTCGGGCTTGAAGCCGGCGACGGCGATCGTGATCCGGTAGCGGTCCTCCGCCACGCGCTCGAGATTGAAGGGAGGATAGTTTTCCGAAGCCTGCTGACGGGCGCTGGCCTCCAGCAGGTCAAACAGCCGGTCGAACCCAATGGTCGAGCGGCGGAAGGGAGTGAAATCGAACTGACGCATATCAAGACCTCCTATGAGCGAATTGATCAACTTCCATCGGCGCCCGGAAATCCGCGGCGCCACTTGCACGGCCCATCGCGGCGCCGTGCGGCACTTATCTGTGTTGCGAGTTTACTGGTTTCAAGACCGACCCATGCGCCGAAGCGAGGCCCGGCCGCGCCCGCCAACCGGAGCTAGGCATCGCTAAACATCTCCTTGCTCGCTAATATCCATTAAATCGATGGAGATTAGTGGCGACACGTAAAGGGGATAGGGATGAGCCTCGCTTCGCTTTCGCTACTGTTTCTCGCCGGCACCGCGCCGCTCCACGAAACGCCGCCGCGCCGCGACGATCCCGTGGCGGCTCCGGCCGCCGACGATCCGGAGGCGGGGGCCGGCCAGAGCGTGCAGGACAATGGCGAGATCGTCGTCACCGCGCGCCGCCGCGAGGAGAAGGTGCAGGAAGTGCCGATCGCGATCTCGGTGATCGGTGGCGCGCAGATCGAGAATAGCGGCGCCTACAACCTCAACCGGCTCCAGTCGACCTTGCCCGCGGTGCAGTTCTATTCGAGCAACCCGCGCAATTCGGCGATCAACATCCGCGGCCTGGGCGCGCCGTTCGGCCTCACCAACGACGGGATCGAGCAGGGCGTCGGCTTCTATGTCGACCAGGTCTATATCGGCCGCATCGGCGCCTCGACCTTCGACTTTGTCGACGTCGACCGAGTCGAGGTGCTGCGCGGGCCGCAGGGCACGCTCTACGGCAAGAACACCACCGCGGGCGCCGTCAACATCACCACGCGCGCGCCGAGCTTCACGCCCGAATCCAAGGTCGAGCTCAGCCTCGGCAATTACGACTTCATCCAGGCCAAGTCGTCGCTCTCCGGCCCCCTGAGCGACAATCTCGCCGCCCGTATCTCGAGCTCGATCAGCAGCCGGCGCGGCACGATCTACAATGAGGCCACCGACGAATATGTCCACAAGCAGAGCAATATCGGCTTCCGCGGTCAGCTGCTCTGGAAGCCGGCCGCCAATCTCGACCTGACGCTGTCGGGCGACTGGAACCTGCAGAACCCGGTCTGCTGCGTGCAATATTATGTCCGCACCGGCGCGACCCAGCGCCCGCTCAACCGGCAATATGCGGCGCTCGCGGCCGCGTTCGGCTATGCGCCGCCGAGCTTCGATCCGTTCGACCGGGTGACCGACCTCGATGCCGACCTCAACTCGCGCCAGGAGATCGGCGGCGCCTCACTCGTCGCCAATTGGGACCTGGGCTTCGCGACGGTCACCTCGGTCACGGCATGGCGCTATTGGGACTGGCAGCCGGCCAACGACCGCGACTTCACCGGCCTGCCGGTCACCATCGTCTCGCAGAACCCGTCGCAGCAGAAGCAGGTCTCGCAGGAGTTCCGCCTCGCTTCGAACGGCGAGAGCCGGCTGCAATATACGGTCGGCGCCTTCTTCTTCCGCCAGTCGATCGACACCCAGGGATCCCAGGTCCAGGGCCCGGCGGCGAGCCGCTGGCTGCTCAACCCGTCGAGCGCGAACGCCAGCAATCCGGCGGTGCTGAACGGCCTGACCTCGACCAACACGATCAGCTTCGACAACACCAGCTTCGCGGTGTTCGGCAAATTGAACTGGCAGCCGATCGACGGCCTCCACATCCAGCCGGGCCTGCGCGTCAACTACGACAAGAAGGACGGCTCCTATGTCGCGGTGGTGACCACCGGCACCGGCAGCACGACGCTCAACAGCGACCAGCGCGGCGTGCTCGCGCCGCAGAGCTACAATCCCAAGTTCAGCGACTGGAACGTCTCGGGCGACATCACCCTGTCCTATGATTTCAGCCCCGACGTCCACGCCTATGCGACTTATGCGCGCAGCTTCAAATCGGGCGGCATCAACCTCTCCGGCCTGCCGCTCGACGCGTCGAACAATCCGATCCTGAGCGCGGCGACGGTCAAGCCGGAGAAGGTCAATCACTTCGAGATCGGCCTCAAGTCCCAGTTCGCGGACCGCCGGGTGACCTTCAACCTCGCCGGCTTCTGGACCGAGGTGGAGGATTATCAGGCGACCGTCACCAACGGCCAGCTCGGCGTGATCCGCGGCTATCTCGCCAATGCCGGCAAGGTGCGGGTGCGGGGCGTCGAGTTCGACAGCAGCTTCCGCCCGAGCCAGCGCTTCAATGCCTATGTCAACGGCGCCTATACCGACGCCAAATATGTCGACTTCAAGGACGCGCCGTGCCCGCCCGAGCTCGCCGGCGGCACGGTGGCGGGGGCCGGCCAGACGCCGAGCGCGCCCGGCACGCCCGGCGGCCTGAGCCCGGCCTTTTGCGACATTTCGGGCCAGGTGCTGCCCGGAATCTCGAAATGGTCGCTCTCCTGGGGCGGCGAGGTCAACCTGCCGTTCGGCGACGGCAATGCCTATCTCGGCTATGACGGCAGCTGGCGCTCGCGCTTCTCGTCCAACCCTTCGCCCTCGGCCTATACCTGGATCGACGGCTATTCGCTGTCGAACTTCCGCGCAGGCTGGCGCCGGCAGGACCTCAACATCTACGCCTGGGTCCGCAACGCCTTCGACCAGAATTATTTCGAGCTGCTCTCGGTCCAGTCGGGCAGCACCGGCCTGATCGTCGGCCAGCCCGGCGATCCCAGGACCTATGGATTGACGATCAGCAAGTCCTTCTGATCGTCCGCGCGCTGACCTCCTGCCATGGCCGGAGGAGGTTGGGGAGGGAGGCGGCGCCCGCACCGCCTCCCTCTTTTCCGATCCGCGGGCAATCCGGGGAAGGGGCCCTGAAACGGCAAACGCCCGGACCGTTTCCGATCCGGGCGCCTGCGTGACGAATGCTCGTCAGCCCCCTTTGTCAGGCCCCGCCCACGCGCTCGTACTTGCCTACGAGCGGGGCTGGAGCCCTCCCCGAACCACGGCCTTTGCCTGCGTTTCGACGAAGGATTTGCTACGCACCGGAACCGGCTTTGTCACTGGCATTGCGGGGGCGAGACGCAGATTGGTCGCACCCTGTGTTGAATCGGCAACATAAGGGTCGGCAGTAGGAATTCGCGCGCCTGCCTGGGGCATATTCACGGAGCGCTCTTTCATTCCTCCCCCTCCGGGGGAGGATTGTTAATGTCCGGACCCAGGGCGATCACGGCCATTGCCGTTTGCTGGCCTGGACCCTAGAGCGGCGGTGGAGCTTTTTCCTGGGCGAGTTGCCGGACCTTCGATGCTGATTTCACGCTACGAGCGGATGATCGCCCGCCGCTATCTGCTGCCGGGCCGCAGCGAAGCCTTCATCGCGGTGGTCGCGGGGTTCAGCCTTGTCGCGGTGATGCTCGGCGTGGCCGCGCTGATCGTGGTGATGAGCGTGATGAACGGCTTCCGCGCCGAGCTGATCGACAAGATCGTCGGCTTGAACGGCCATGCCGTGATCCAGGGCTATGGCGGCCAGCTGCGCGACTGGCGCCGCGTGATCGAGGAGGCGAAGAAGACCCCCGGCATCACCAGCGCGACTCCGCTGATCGAGCAGCCCCTGTTCGCGAGCTTCAACGGCCGCGTCGAATTCATCCAGATGCGCGGCATGCGCGTCGAGGACATCCGTAGCAATCCCACCCTCAAGGGCAAGGAGGTCATCGGCTCGCTGAACCGCCTCGTCCCCGGCGGCGAGCAGGTGGCGATCGGGTCGCGGCTCGCGGAATCGCTGGGCGCGAGCGTGGGGAGCGAGATCTCGATCATCAACCCGCAGGGCGTCGCCACGCCCTTCGGCACCAACATGCGCGTGGTGAAGTACAAGGTCGCTGCGATCTTCGAAGTGGGCGTCTATGATTACGACAAGGTCTTCACGATCATGCCGCTCGAGGACGCGCAGACGCTGATGCTGCTCGGCGACGCGGTGTCGATGGTCGAGCTCGACACGGCCGATGCCGAGAGGGTGAGGGAGATTCTCCAGCCCTTGAACGAGAAGGTGGGCGATGTCGGCCAGATCACCGACTGGCGGATGATGAATTCGCAGCTGTTCGAGGCACTGGCGGTCGACCGGATCGTCTCGTTCACGATCCTCTCGATCATCCTCGTCGTCGCCTCGTTCAACATCGTCTCGTCGCTGATCATGCTCGTCCGCTCCAAGACGCGCGACATCGCGGTGCTGCGCACGATGGGCGCGACGCGCGGCGGGCTGATGCGCATCTTCATCACCGTGGGCACCACGATCGGCGCATTGGGCGTCGCAGCGGGCGGCGTGCTCGGCTTCTTCTTCATCACCTTCCGCGCGCAGGTCGTCTCGTTCATCGGCCTCGTGACCGGCCAGCAGGTCTGGGATCCCTCGATGCGCTTCTTGACCGAGCTGCCCGCCAAGACCGATCCGTTCGAGACGATCGGCATCTGCGTGATGGCGCTGCTCTTCAGCTTCCTCGCCACCCTCTATCCCGCCTGGAAGGCGGCGAGCACCGATCCGGTGCAGGTGCTGCGCTATGAATGAGCCTGTCCTCCGGACGCGCGGCCTCAAGCGCAGCTTCACCCAGGGCGGCGTGACGATCGAAGTGCTGCGCGGCATCGATCTCGACGTCCAGCCGG
>CBIFVW010000046.1:0-18055 GCA_966186155.1 uncultured Sphingomonas sp. | reverse complement strand
GGCTGCCCTTGAAGCCCATCATGCCGGCCGAGGACCAGCTGATCGCATTGCCCTGCGCGTCGGTGATGGTGATCATCGTGTTGTTGAAGCTGGCGTTCACATGGGCGACGCCGGCGGTGATGTTCTTGCGCTCGCGACGGCGAAGGCGCTGCGGTTCACGTGCCATATCTCTGGACCCCTGACCTTACTTCTTCTTGCCGGCGATCGGCTTCGCCTTGCCCTTGCGGGTGCGGGCGTTGGTGTGCGTGCGCTGGCCGCGGACGGGCAGGCCCTTGCGGTGGCGCAGGCCCCGGTAGCAGGCGAGGTCCATCAGGCGCTTGATGTTCATCGCGGTCTCGCGACGCAGGTCGCCTTCCACGGTGTAGCCGGCGTCGATCGCCTCGCGAATCTGCAGCACTTCCTGGTCCGACAGGTCCTGGACACGGCGCTCGGGCGCGATGTTCAGCTTGGCGGTGATCTCCTTGGCCTTGGCCGGCCCGATCCCATGAATATACTGCAGCGCGATGACGACGCGCTTGTTGGTCGGGATATTAACACCCGCAATACGTGCCATGAAATTGTTCTCCCAGCTCCACGGGGCGCCGCATGGCAGCTCGCGTCCCATCTCGTAGCGTTGCTCCGAAATACAGTGACGCGGCGTGCGCACGAGAGCGCCGCCGGGATACCGGTGTTTCGGAAGATGCGCGACATATGCACCCGCACGCGCTGAGTCAAGCGCTGCGGGCGACCAATCGCCGGAACAATCTCCATACACGATTGGCGGGGCTCCGCCAAGCACCCCCGCCATGACGCCGGCGGCGGTGTGACGTCAGGCCGGGGGTGCGAGCCGATACCCAGCGCCGCGCACGGTGTGAAGGATCGGCGGCGCAGCGTCCTCGAGCTTGCGGCGCAGCCGGCCGATATGGACGTCGATGACGTTCGATCCCGGATCGAAGCGGCAGTTCCATATCTCCTCGAGCATCATCGTGCGGGTGACGACCTCGCCGGCGTGGCGGGCCAGATATTCGAGCAAGTTGAACTCGCGACCCAGGAGCACGATCGGGCGGCCCGCGCGGACGACGGTGCGCGTGAGCAGATCGATCTCGAGATCGCCGACGACCAGCCGGGTAGCCAATGCGTCGGCTTCGGCATGGTCGACCCGGCGGAGCAGCGCGCCGACGCGAGCGCGCAGCTCGGCGAAGGAGAATGGCTTGGCGAGGTAATCGTCGGCGCCGGCATCGAGCCCAGAGATCTTGTCATCGGCAGCACCGAGCGCGGAAAGCATGATCACGGGCATGCGCAGCTGCGCCTCCCGTAATGCGGCCACGATCGACAGGCCGTCGAGCCCGGGCAGCATGCGGTCGACGATCAGCAGGTCGAAGCTGTCCCGGCGCGCACGCGCCAGCCCTTCGCGCCCGTCGTGACAGGCCTCGACGGCGAAGCCTGCATCGGCCAATCCCCCGGCGACATAGGCGGCGGAAGCGAGATCGTCCTCCACGATCAGGATGGTGCGGGTCATGCGCGGTCTCACCAAGGCTCGCCCCCAGGGGGGCGGCCGGCGGAGGAGGGGGCGTCCGCCGGCCGCTGTCGCCGACGTCAGGGAGCCGCCGGCTTCAGGGAGGCCCCGCATGTACCGCGCCCGTCCCCGCGCCGCGGTGACGTGCGGATGAAAAAGCCGTAATGTTGGGCTGGTCAGCGCTCGGCCGCCGCCTTGAGCCGCGGCATCTGCTCGCCGAGCACGCGATCGACGGGCGCGGCCAGCGGCGCCAACCCCGGAGCGCCCGCCACGGCATAGTCGAGCGTCACTTCGGTGCTCCTTCCGTCCGGCGAGGCGAGCGTGACCGTCATCACCCCGTTGACCGGCATCGCCTGAAGCGGGCCGAGCCCACCGGCGAAGCGGATCGTCTTGCCGGGCTGGACGTAGAGCACGCGCATATGCTCGATGCCCCCGCCGCCGGGCATCTTCTCGCACCAGCAGCCGCCGGCGCGCGCGTCGATCGACATATTGGCGGCATCGCCCGAATAGCTGTGCTCGCCGTCCCACCAGCCCGAGGGCGAGATCAGCGCGGACCAGACCTTGGCGGGCGGCGCGGCGATGCGGATCTTGTGGCGCACGGCCAGGCTCGTGTCGCTCGACGCGACGACCTCGGCGGCGGCGGGCATGGCGGCGAGCGCGAGCGGCAGCAGCAGGTACGGCTTCATGGTCCCCTCCGGTCGAATGACCGGACGTCTATATCGTACAGATCAGCATTCCCGAAGCGGCGGCGGCGCGGCGGGGCACTTCGATCTCGATCGCGCGGGCGACGCTGCGCGCCGTGGAGAGATAGTGGAGCGTGCCCGAGAGATAGGCGTCGAACTCGACCGGCGCGACGCCCTGCCCGTCGACGAAGCGGCGCAGCGCATAGGGACTGGCACCCGGCGGGTTGAGTCCCTCGGTCACCAGCGTCGCCGAGCGGACGCCGCTCGCGGCGAGCAGCGCGGGCGCGGCGGGGTGAAAGGTGCCGCTCGGATAGCAGAAATGCTCGGCTGGACGCGCGCCCGTGGCGGCGGCGAGGAAGGCGCGGTTCTCCTCCACCTCCTCCGCGAGCCGGCCGATCCGTGCGCCGACATCGATGTGACGGTGGCTGTGGAGCTGGATGTCGAGCCCGCGATCATGCGCGTCGGCGAGCTCATCGGGACGCATCAGGTGGAACTGGCGCGCCTCGAGCCACGCTTCGCCGACACCGAGGCCGCGGCCGAGATCGCGCAGCGCGCCGAGCCGCTCGCCTTCGGGCAGCGCCTCGATACGCCGGATCACGACGTTGCGGTCCATTCCCGCCCGGCCCGAGGCGGCGATCAGATAATCGACCGCCACGTTGATCACCGGCAGGTCGCGGCCCGAATACCAGGTGGTGGCGTAGAGCGTCGCGGGGAGGCGGTGCCGCTCGAGCACCGGCAGCATGTGGCTGTGAGTCGAGGCCCAGCCGTCGTCGATCGTGATCACCACTGCGGCGCGGGGAAGCCGGTTCGCCTCCAGCCGCTCGACCGCCTCGCCGAGCGGGAGCACCGGCAGGCCCGAGCGCGCGAGCCGCGCCATGCGCGCCGCGAACTTCTCCGGCGTCATGAACAGGCAGTTGCCGAAGGCCGGCCCCGGGGTCAGCCACAGCCCGTGATAGCAGAGGATCCGAAGCCGCGACCCCGTCGCGTGGCGGGCGAGCGCGGAGAGGCCCGCCAGCGAGGCCAGCTTGAGCAGCGCATGCTTGGGTGGCATCGGCACTTCCCCTCCCCCGGCCCCCATGCCGGCGCAAGCGGTTGTGCCAGCAGGGGATTAAGCGAAGGTTAGAGCCTCAGCCCCGCCCGTCCAGGATCGCGTCGATCTGCGCGCCGACCTCGGCGATGTCGGCCATGCCGTCGACCTTGCGCACCAGCCCGCGCGCTTCGTAGATCGGCAGGATCGGCGCGGTCTTGGCGCGATACTCGGCCATGCGGGTGCGCACGGTCTCGGCATTGTCGTCGGGACGGCGCTTGAACTCGCGGCTGCCGCAGACGTCGCAGACGCCCTCCGCCTTGGGCAGCTTGAACTTGTCGTGATAGCCCTCGCCGCACTTGGCGCAGGTGAAGCGGCCGGTGATGCGCTCGACCAGCGCGTCCTCGTCGACCGTCAGCTCGATCACGTAATCCAGCCTGCGCCCGCGCTCCGCGAGCAGCGCGTCGAGCGATTCCGCCTGGGCGGCGGTGCGCGGATAGCCGTCGAAGATCGCGCCCTTCGCCGTGTCGGGCATGTCGAGCCGCTCGCCGATGATGCCCGAGACGATCTCGTCCGAGACGAGCTCGCCCGCGTCCATCACCGCCTTGGCCTGGAGGCCGATCGGCGTGCCCGCCTTGACCGCGGCGCGCAGCATGTCGCCGGTCGAGAGCTGGACCATGCCGCGCTGCGCCTCGAGCCGGCTCGCCTGGGTGCCCTTGCCGGCTCCCGGCGGGCCCAACAGGATGATGTTCACGCGTGCTCCCCAGTTATCGCCGCGCTCAGCGCGTGCGGCCCTTCAGCTTCGCCTTCTTGATCAGGTCGCCATACTGGTGGGCCAGCAAATGCGACTGGATCTGCGTCACCGTGTCCATGGTTACGTTGACCACGATGAGAAGGCTAGTGCCGCCCATCAGGAACGGAATGCTCATCGCCGAGAAGGCCCATTCGGGCACGAGGCAGATCACGGTGAGGTACGCCGCGCCGATCACGGTGATGCGCGTCAGCACGTAATCGAAATAGACCTCGGTGTTCTTGCCCGGGCGGATGCCGGGGATGAACCCGCCATAGCGCTTGAGGTTCTCGGCGGTCTCCTCCGGATTGAACACCACGGCGGTGTAGAAGAAGGAGAAGAAGATGATGCCGAGGCCGTAGAGCGTCATGTAGAGCGGCGAGCCGTGACGCAGCCAGGTGTTGAGGTTGATCACGAAATCGCCCCACCAGCTCTCGCCCGCGGTCATGTTGCCGGCGAACTGGGTGATCGTCAGCGGCAGCAGCAGCAGCGACGAGGCGAAGATCGGCGGGATCACGCCGGCGGTGTTGAGCTTCAGCGGCAGATGGCTGCGCTCGGCCTGGACGCCGCGCGCCGTCTGGCGCTTGGGATACTGGATCAGGATGCGGCGCTGGGCGCGCTCCATGAAGCAGATGCCGAGCACCAGCGCGGCGACGCCGACGATGATCAGGATGAGCCGCAGCGGATCGATCGTGCCCGTGCGGCCGCTCTCGAAGAGCTGGACCAGGGTGGTGGGCAGGCGGGCGACGATGCCGGCCATGATGATCAGCGAGATGCCGTTGCCGATGCCGCGGTTGGTGATCTGCTCGCCGAGCCACATCAGGAACATGGTGCCGCCGACGAGGCTGATCACCGCGCCGACGCGGAACAGCATGCCCGGCACGATCACCGGCTGCAGCCCCTGCTGCGCGCCGAAGCTCTCGAGCCCCACCGCGATGAAATAGCCCTGCACCGCGGTGAGCGCGACGGTGCCGTAGCGCGTATATTGGTTGAGGCGCTTGCGGCCGCTCTCGCCTTCCTTCTTGATCGCGTTGAGCGTCGGCGACAGCGACGTCGCGAGCTGCACGACGATCGAGGCGGTGATGTAGGGCATCACGCCGAGCGCGACGACCGACATGCGGTTCAGCGCGCCGCCGGTGAAGTTGTTGAAGAAGTCGAGCACGCCGCCCGAGGTCTGCTGCGCGAGCAGGTTGAGCTGGGTCGGGTCGACGCCGGGGAGCGGCACATAGCTCAGCAGCCGGAACACGATCAGCGCGCCGAGGGTGAACCAGAGGCGCTTCTTGAGGTCGGTCGCCTGGGCGAACTTGGCCAGGTTGATGCTGGAGGCGAGTTGATCGGCTGCGGATGCCATGTGTTCGTCAGTCCCGGAAACAGAAACGGCGGATGAGCGTTCCCGCCCCCCGCCGCTCATATAGGCACGCTCGCGAGGTTGTCTAACCTCTGGAGCATTTTGTTCCCCGGCGAACGCCGGGGCCCAGCTTCGAGCGGCCCGATACTGGGCCCCGGCCTGCGCCGGGGATCAGTCGAGGTTCAGCCCTTCTTGGCGGCGGCCTTCCTGGCGGCCTGGGCGGTGCGGTGCTTGGCCTTGGCCTTCTCCGCCGCGGGCACGATCTCGGGGATCGTCACCTTGCCGCCGGCCTTCTCGATCGCCTCGATCGCGCTCTTCGACGCGCCGGCGACGGTGAAGTTGAGCTTGGCCTTGATCTCGCCCTTGCCGAGGATGCGGACGCCGTCCTTGCCGCCGCGGGTGAGGCCCGCCGCGTTGAGCTCGGCCTGGGTGACGTCGGTCGCCGTCAGCTTGCCCGAATCGACCGCCTTCTGGATCGCGCCCAGGTTCACCTCGGCATAGTCCTTGGCGAAGATGTTGTTGAAGCCGCGCTTCGGCAGACGCATGTGGAGCGGCATCTGGCCGCCCTCGAAGCCGTTGATCGAGACGCCCTCGCGGCTCTTCTGGCCCTTCTGGCCGCGGCCGCCGGTCTTGCCCTTGCCCGAGCCGATGCCGCGTCCGACGCGGATCTTGGAGGGGCGGGCGCCCTGATTGTCGCGGAGATCGTTGAGCTTCATGTCGTGCACTCGCTTTCGCTTTTGTCGCGCTGGTGAAAAGGAAGCGGCGCCCATAGCGGGGGGACGGGGGTTTGTCGACTCCTTGTGTCGGCGGGGCGCGATGTTGACGAAGTTGACACGACTCGGGGGGTGGCGAGGCGCGCCAGGAGAGCGCGGCGCGGGGGATGCGACACCTGCGCGACGGGGACGCGACACCTTCGCGCCAGGGACGCAACACGGACGCGCCCGCCGCGCGACGGGAACGCGAAACCGACGCGACGGGCATGACGAGGCGGGTTAACGGTTCAAAGAGCGGGAGAAGCGAAGCAGGTGAAATCCTACTTTGCAAGGGGAGTGTCGGGCTGCTGACGAAAGCTGACAATCTGTTTCGGGGAAACTCTCCCATGACTGACGTGGTGAGCGATCGATATAGAACAGCCGACTCTTAATAGGTGATCCCTAGATTCGAACTCTTGGTGTGCCCATCACCTCTAGTCATGAGAACTGCGGTTTTCACTACGGGTGGACTTTACGTTCCGGCAGCCATTCCGACAATATCGCGTATCTCGACATCAACTGGAAAATGCGAGAAGCTCCTTCGGGGGAGATGATTGCATGACGGCAGAGATTGCGGTCCTCAACAAGCTTGCTGTGACACTCGCCGCAGACAGCGCGGTCACAATCCAGAATCCGGATGGCACGAAGGTCTACAATTCGGCCGACAAGATTTTCGAGGCGACGACGTACGACCCGATTGGCCTGATGGTCTACAACAACCCTGAACTCTGTGGCGTGCCGGTCGAGGTCATCGTTAAGAAGTACCGCGACACACATTGCCCCGGGCACTTTAGCACGGTCTTCGAGTTTGCTGATGCGTTCTTGAAGCACATCGAATCCTTCGATACACCTGACGAAACCGTGCGGGAAACGATATGGTCGTTAGTGCGGGATAAGACGTTTTGGCTCCGCCAGCATTTGCGGACACTGTCCGAGGAGTTTTTTCGCTCCGCCACAACCGAGAATTTCCCGTCAGTTGACGCCTTGGTCGACGCGTTGGAGGAGCTTGTCGCGCAACACCTCGCGCGCGAGCTACAGACGCTCCAAGAGCTTCCTACGCCCGAGTGGGCCGACGGACTGACCGAAGAACTCGTGCTCGAGAAGCATGGTGCGCTACTCCACATGTATGTTGAGATGGCGTTTGAAGGTGATAATCTGCCAGCCGGCCGCAAAGACCGAATCGTCCAAATCCTTGCTTGGTCGCTTCTTAAGGAATTCCAGCGTCGAGCGCTCACGGGCTTGGTGTTCGCTGGATTCGGCCGCAACGAACTCTTCCCATCGCTGATCAGCTACGAGGTCTACGGAACGGTAGCAGGCAAATTGAAGTACGTGCGTGTCCTTCGGTTCGATGTGGACCGATCGCTTTCCCCCGACGCCGCAGCGTTTCCGTTCGCGCAAAAGGAGATGGTCGATCGCTTCATGTACGGGCTCGACGGTGAGTTCATGGAGCTGTGCAACGCCTATTTCTCCGGCGCGCTCGGCTCGCTGAAGGGGCACTTGCGGGCACAGCTGATCGGCTTATCCGAGGAAGCGAAGGCGGCTCTCGACCCGGCTATCGACACTATTTTAGAGGAATTCAACAACCGCATTGTCGTCGACCATATGACGCGACTCACAGGGCAGTTCTCGGACATGATCCGATCAATGCCGAAACAGGAGCTTGCTGCGTTGGCTGAGAGCCTGGTGCACATCACTTCCCTCAAGCGAAAGTTTTCAGCCGGCGCCGAGTCGGTGGGTGGTCCTATTGACGTCGCGATGATAACTCGCGCGGAAGGATTCGTGTGGGTGAAGCGTAAGCACTATTTCGACGCATCCCTTAACCCTCGGTACTTCTTTCGACGGTACGGAGGGAACCATCAGGGCCCGGCAATCGCTGGACCCTTGGCCGAGTAGGAGGAAGCTGATGCCCAACAGCTTGTTCGACCAAGCGCGACCACAACCGAACCGCGAGCGGACCGATAGCCCGCGACAAGCGGCGCAACGGAGTGTCGAGCGCATCGAGAAGGTGCTGGACGCCGTCTTCGAGAATGCAAAGCGGGCTGCTAACCGCCAGTAATCAATCTAAGCTCGCGGTTGGCAGGGCAAACCGCCAGGCGAAGGATGAGATTGCTCCCATCAAATATTCGTCTTGCAGCGGCGCGCGCCGCTTCGCTAGATTCAGTCGAGCGTCGGTTGCCCGCGATGGAACGAGGCGGTGGTGGACTGCCTCCTCGTGCGAGCCCCAGGGAGGCAACCGACGCCGACCGCCGAGCAATGCCTGAACACCACTCGGGCCGGCCCGTTCGGCGCGGCATTCACGAGAATGTGCCAAAGCAACTATATTCTCAACATCCAGGCCTGTGGATAACGGGCATCACGTGGATAATATCGGCACTTCGAGCGACCCGCGGAAACAGCCTGTGGCGTCAGATCTGGACGTCGAAGGAATGGAGCTGTCCACCAGCGATTCGCTAATCTTTGCGCTTAGCGCGGATCGGTTCGTTAGGCGGATGGACAGCTCGATTTCGTATCTTCGCAAAGTCGGCGATTAGGAGCCTGATCTCCGGTTCAATGCATTTCTTCCTGCTCAAGTGTCTCAATGTTTCGGCGAACGGTCGAATAGGGCAGCCCCACCCCCAAACAAAAAAGGGCGGTGGTCATCCCACCGCCCCTTTCCGTTTTCGCTGGCAGCGTCCGAAGGCCTCAGCCCTCGAGCACCTTCACCATGTGCGGCAGCTTCTTGATCATGCCGCGGACCTCGGGGGTGTCCTCGAGCTCCGAGACCTTGTGCATCTTGTTGAGGCCAAGGCCGATCAGCGTCGCGCGCTGATCCTTGGTGCGGCGGATCGGCGAGCCGACCTGCTGGATCTTGATCTTCGCCATCTCGCTTACTCCGCGATCGCGGCCGCATCCGCCTCGGCGGTCTGCGAACCACCGCGGCCGAGCAGGTCGGCGATCTTCTTGCCGCGCCGCTGGGCAACCGACTTCGGCGAAGTCTGCTCCACCAGCGCCTCGAAGGTGGCGCGGATCATGTTGTAGGGGTTCGACGTGCCGACCGACTTGGTCACGACGTCGGCGACGCCCAGGCTCTCGAAGACGGCGCGCATCGGGCCGCCCGCGATGATGCCGGTGCCCTGCGGCGCCGAACGGACGGTCACGCGGCCGGCACCGAAATGGCCCTTGCCGTCGTGATGCAGCGTGCGGCCTTCCTTGAGCGGGATGCGGACCATCTTCTTCTTGGCCGAGGCAGTCGCCTTCGAGATCGCCTCGGGGACCTCGCGGGCCTTGCCATGGCCGAAGCCGACCCGGCCCTTGCCGTCGCCCACGACGACCAGAGCCGCGAAGCCGAAGCGCTTGCCGCCCTTCACCGTCTTCGAGACGCGGTTGATGTGGACGAGCTTCTCGATCAGCTCCTCGCCGCCCTCTTCGCCGGCGTTGCGGCGATCGTCGCGGCGGCCACGGCCACCCTCGCGGCCGCCACGGCCACCGTCACGGCCGCCACGGCCACGGCCGCGACCGCGACCCTGCTCCTGACCGGCGTCCTGCGCCTCGACGCCCGAGCCGATACCTTCCGGCGCCTGGTTGATTTCGTCAGCCATTCTCAGAACTCCAGCCCGCTCTCACGAGCGGCATCGGCCAGCGCCTTGACGCGACCATGATAGAGGAAGCCACCGCGGTCGAAGACGACCTGGGTGATGCCCGCGGCCTTGGCGGCCTCGGCGACGCGCTTGCCGACTTCCTGCGCGGCCTCGATGGTCGCGCCGGTCTTGCCGCGCACGTCCTTGTCGAGGGTGGAGGCGGCCGCGACGGTCTTGCCCGCCGCGTCGTCGATCACCTGGGCATAGATGTGCTTGCCCGAGCGATGGACCGAAAGCCGCGGACGGCCAGCCGAACGCGCACGCAGCGCGCTGCGGTTGCGGCGGCGACGCTTCTCGAAAAGCGAGAGACCCTTGGTGCTGATCACTTCTTCTTCCCTTCCTTACGGAAGATGAACTCGCCGTCGTACTTGATGCCCTTGCCCTTGTACGGCTCGGGCTTGCGCCAGCGGCGAATCTCGGCCGCAATCTGGCCGACCTTCTGCTTGTCGATGCCCGAGATCTCGACCGTGGTGTTGTCCGGGGTCTTGATCTCGATGCCTTCCGGCACGTCGATGTCGACGTCGTGCGAATAGCCGAGCTGAAGCTTGAGCTTCTTGCCCTGTGCGTTCGCGCGATAGCCGACGCCGGTGATCAGGAGCTTCTTCGAGAAGCCCTCGGTCACGCCGGTGACGAGGTTGGCCACCAGGGTGCGCTGCATGCCCCAGAAGGCACGGGCGCGCTTGGTGTCGTTCGCCGGGGTCACCTTGATGACGCCGTCGCCGAGCTCGTAGCTGATGTCGTCGGCCATCGGCATGGTGAGGGTGCCCTTGGGGCCCTTCACGCTGATCTGGCCGTCGCCGATATTCGCGGTAACGCTCGCAGGCACCGCGATCGGCTTCTTACCGGTGCGGCTCATCAGAACACCTCCGCCAGCACTTCGCCGCCGACATTCTGCTCGCGCGCTTCCGCGTCCGAGAGAACGCCGCGAGGCGTCGAGACGATCGTGATGCCGAGGCCGTTGCGGACGCGCGGAAGCTCCTGCGAGCCCGAATAGACGCGGCGGCCCGGCTTCGAGATGCGCGCCACGTGCTTGATCGCCGGCTGGCCCTCGAAATACTTCAGCTCGATGCGGATGCCGGCCGCGGGGCCCATCTGCTCTTCGCTGTAGCCACGGATGTAACCCTCGCGCTGGAGAACGTCGAGGACGCGCGCACGCAGCTTGCTCGCCGGCGTCAGGACGGAGTCCTTCCGGGCGCGCTGGCCGTTGCGGATGCGGGTGAGCATATCACCCAGGGGATCGGTCACTGCCATCTTCTTGACCCTTACCAGCTCGACTTGGTGACGCCGGGGATCAGGCCCTTGTTGGCCAGATCACGCAGCATGACGCGCGCGAGACGGAACTTGCGGTAATAGCCGCGCGGACGGCCGGTGAGCTCGCACCGGTTGCGAATGCGGGTCGGGTTCCCGTTGCGCGGGATCTCCGCCAGCTTGAGGCGCGCGATGAGACGCTCGGTCTCGTCGAGCGACTCGTCGTTCGCGATCGCCTTCAGCTTCGCATATTTGCCGGCATACTTCTTCACCAGCTGCTTGCGACGCTCGTTCTTGTTCACGGAACTCAGTTTCGCCATGACTTAAGTTCTCTTTCCCTTACGCTGCCTGCTTCGCTTCGCCGTCCGCATCCTGCGGGAACGGGAAGCCGAAGAGACGGAGAAGCTCGCGAGCCTCCTCGTCGGTCCTGGCGGTGGTGGTCACGATCACGTCCATGCCGCGCACCTTGTCGATGCGGTCATAGTTGATCTCGGGGAACACGAGCTGTTCCTTGATGCCGCAGGCATAGTTGCCGCGACCGTCGAACGACTTCGGGTTGAGCCCGCGGAAGTCGCGAACGCGCGGGAGCGCGATCGTCACGAAGCGGTCGAGGAACTCGTACATGCGCTCGCGGCGGAGCGTCACCTTGCAGCCGATCGGCATGCCCTCGCGCAGCTTGAACTGCGCGATCGACTTCTTCGCCTTGGTGATCACCGGCTTCTGGCCCGCGATCAGCTCCATCTCGGAAGCGGCCTGCTCGACCTTCTTCTTGTCCTGCGTGGCTTCGCCGACGCCCATGTTCAGCACGATCTTCTCAATCCGCGGAACTTCCATGACGTTCTTGTAGCCGAACTTCTCGGTCATCGCCTTGGCGATCTTGTCGTCATAGAGCTTGCGCAGACGCGGCGTGTACTTGTCAGCCATTGATGACCTCCCCGGTCTTGACGGCGACGCGAACCTTCTTGCCGTCGCGGGTCTCGAAACGGACGCGCGTCGGCTTGCCGTCCTTGGTCACGTGCGCGACCTTCGAGACGTGCATCGGCGCTTCCGAACGCTCGAGGCCGCCCTGCGGATTGGCCTGGCTCGGCTTGCGGTGGCGAACGGCGACGTTCACGCCCGACACGACGACCTTGCCCTCCTTGGGCAGCGACTTGACGACCTCGCCGGTCCGTCCCTTGTCCTTGCCGGACAGGACGATGACCTGGTCGCCCTTCTTGATCTTGGCAGCAGCCATCACAGCACCTCGGGGGCGAGCGAAATGATCTTCATGAAGCCCTTCGAGCGGAGCTCGCGGACCACCGGGCCGAAGATACGGGTGCCGATCGGCTCCTCGTTCTTGTTGACCAGCACGGCCGCGTTGCCGTCGAAGCGGATGACCGAGCCGTCTGCACGGCGGACATCCTTGGCGGTGCGCACGATCACCGCGCGGTGAACGTCGCCCTTCTTCACCTTGCCGCGGGGCGCGGCTTCCTTGATGCTGACGACGATGACGTCGCCCACGCCGGCGAAGCGACGCTTCGACCCGCCCAGCACCTTGATGCACTGCACCCGCTTCGCGCCGCTGTTGTCAGCGACGTCGAGATTGGACTGCATCTGGATCATCGATCCGGTTCCTTCTCGTTCGGCCTGCCGGGACCAGAGGCCCGGTGGTTCCAGTTACAATTCCCGGGTCGCCCCGGAACTCGGTTAGGCTTCCGCCGACTTGGCCGGAGTCGCGTGGGTGTTCACCCGCTCGATCACCTTCCAGGTCTTGAGCTTGGAGATCGGCGCGGTCTCTTCGATGCGCACGGTCTCGCCGGCCTTGTATTCGTTCGCCTCGTCATGGGCGTGGTACTTCTTCGAGCGGCGAATGATCTTGCCGTAGAGCGGGTGCTTCACCTTGCGCTCCACCAGAACAACGACCGTCTTGTCGCCCTTGTCGGAAACCACGTTCCCGGTCAGCACGCGCTTCGGCATGGTTTCGTCCTCTTACTTCGCAGCCGAGCGCGAGCGCTCGTTCTGCAGCGTCTTGATGCGGGCGATGTCGCGACGGACCTCGCGGACGCGGCTCGGCTTCTCGAGCTGCGAAGTCGCGGCCTGGAAGCGCAGGTTGAACGCCTCGCGCTTGAGGTTGCCCAGCTCGTCGCTGAGCTGGTCGTCGGTCTTGGCCCGAAGGTCGGTAGCCTTGGTCATCTTATCAACCCTCCAGGTGCGACGTGTCGCCGAGACGCGCCACGACCTTGGTCTTGATCGGCAGCTTCATCGCCGCGCGCTCGAACGCCTCCGCCGCGAGCGGGCCGGGGACGCCGTCCAGCTCGAACAGGATGCGGCCGGGCTTGACGCGGGCCACCCAGAACTCCGGCGAACCCTTGCCCGAGCCCATGCGGACTTCGGCCGGCTTCGACGACACGGGGACGTCCGGGAAGATGCGGATCCACAGGCGCCCCTGGCGCTTGATGTGGCGCGTGATCGCGCGGCGAGCCGCCTCGATCTGGCGCGCGGTGATCCGCTCCGGCTCCATCGCCTTCAGCCCGTAGGAGCCGAAGTTGAGCGCGGTGCCGCCCTTGGCGTCGCCATGGATGCGGCCCTTGAACGCCTTGCGGAACTTGGTGCGCTTCGGTTGCAGCATGGTTCTCTAGTCCCTTAGCGGCGTTCGTCGCGCGCCGGGCGGACGCCCGTCGTCTGCGACTCCATGTTGAGCCGGTCGGTCGCCATCGGATCATGGCCGAGAATCTCGCCCTTGAAGATCCAGACCTTGACGCCGCACACGCCATAGGCGGTGTGCGCCTCGGCGGTGGCGTGGTCGATGTTGGCGCGCAGCGTGTGCAGCGGCACGCGGCCCTCGCGATACCATTCCGAACGCGCGATCTCGGCGCCGCCGAGACGTCCGCCGCAGTTGATCCGGATGCCCTCGGCGCCGAGGCGCATGGCCGACTGCACCGCGCGCTTCATCGCGCGACGGAAGGCGATGCGACGCTCGAGCTGATCGGCGATGCCCTGGGCGACGAGCTTGGCGTCGACCTCGGGCTTGCGGATCTCGACGATGTTCAGCGACACGTCCGAGCTGGTCATCGCGCCGAGCGTCTTGCGCAGCTTCTCGATGTCCGAGCCCTTCTTGCCGATGATCACGCCGGGGCGCGCGGCGAAGATCGACACGCGGCACAGCTTGGCCGGGCGCTCGATCACCACCTTCGAGATCGCGGCCTGGGGCAGCGTCTCGAGGATGTACTTGCGGATCTTCAGGTCCTCGAGGAGGAGCCGGCCATAGTCCTGCCCTTCCGCGAACCAGCGGCTGTCCCAGGTGCGGTTGACCTGGAGACGCAGGCCGATCGGGTTGCTCTTGTGACCCATTATGCTTCTTCCTGCTCGCGGACGACGATGCGAAGACGGCTGAACGGCTTCAGGATGCGGGTGGACTTGCCACGGCCGCGCGTCGCGAAGCGCTTCATCGTGATCGACTTGCCGACCGAAGCCTCGGCGACGACGAGGGCGTCGACGTCGAGGTTGTGGTTGTTCTCCGCATTGGCGATCGCCGAGGCGAGCACCTTGCGCGCATCGACGGCCATGGCCTTGGTCGAGAACTGAAGGATGTTCATCGCCTCGCCGGCCTTCTTGCCGCGGATCAGGCCCGCGACGAGGTTCAGCTTCTGGGCCGAGCCGCGGATCTGCGTCGCGACGGCGAGCGCTTCCTTCTCGCCGACCTTGCGGGGAGCTGCCTGCTTGCTCATTAGCGCTTACCCTTCTTGTCGGCGGCGTGGCCGGGGAAGAAGCGGGTCGGGGCGAACTCGCCCAGCTTCATGCCGACCATGTCCTCGTTGACCGAGACCGGCACGAACTTGCGGCCATTGTAGACGTTGAACGTCAGGCCGACGAAGTCCGGCAGGATCGTCGAGCGGCGCGACCAGGTCTTGATCGGACCGGCGCGGGTGCCCTGCTCCTGCGCGGTCTGCGCCTTCTTGAGCAGGTGCAGGTCCACGAACGGACCCTTCCAAACAGAGCGAGCCATTACTTCTTCCTCGCGTGACGCGAACGGATGATCATCTTGTCCGTCGCCTTGTTGTGGCGGGTGCGCGCACCCTTGGTCGGCTTGCCCCACGGGGTGACCGGGTGACGGCCGCCCGAGGTCCGGCCCTCACCACCGCCGTGCGGGTGGTCGACCGGGTTCTTGGCGACGCCGCGGGTCAGCGGGCGCTTGCCGAGCCAGCGGTTGCGGCCGGCCTTGCCGAGATTCTGGTTCTGGTTGTCCGGGTTCGACACCGCGCCCACGGTCGCCATGCAGTTCGCGTGGATGTAGCGCTGCTCGCCCGAGTTCAGGCGGACGATCACCATGCCCTTGTCGCGGCCGACGACCTGCACATAGGTGCCGGCCGAACGCGCGATCTGGCCGCCCTTGCCCGGACGCATCTCGACATTGTGGACGATGGTGCCGACCGGCATCTGGCCCAGCTCCATCGCGTTGCCCGGCTTCACGTCGGTCTTCTTGCCGGCGATCACCTTGTCGCCGACGCCGAGGCGCTGCGGCGCGATGATATAGGCGACGCGATCCTTGCCCGCCTCGTCCTTGCCGTAGTTGACCAGCGCGATGAAGGCGGTGCGGTTGGGATCATATTCGATCCGCTCCACGGTGCCCTCGACGTCCCACAGCCGGCGCCTGAAATCGATGATGCGATAGCGCTGCTTGTGGCCGCCCGCGATGCCGCGCGAGGTCACATGGCCCTTGTTGTTGCGGCCGCCGGTCTTGGTCTTGCCCTCGGTCAGCGCCTTGACCGGACGGCCCTTGTAGAGGCCCGAACGGTCGACCAGGATCAGTCCGCGGACGCCAGGCGACGTCGGATTGTAGTTCTTGAGTGCCATCGCCTCAGATTCCCGTCGTCACGTCGATCTGATCGCCATCGGCGAGCGTCACGATCGCTTTCTTGATGTCGGAGCGGCGGTAAGGCGCGCCCTTCCACTTCTTGGTCTTGCCCTTCTGGACGATCGTGTTGACGCCGGTCACCTTGACGTTGAACAGCGCCTCGACCGCCGCCTTGATCTCCGGCTTGGTCGCGTCGTTGGCGACCTTGAACACGACAGCGTTCTGCTCGGAGACGAGCGTCGACTTCTCGGTGATGTGCGGCGCGACGATCACGTCATAGTGACGATTGTCGACCGTGGTCTGCTTCTTAGCCATTGAAGCGCGCCTCCAGCTTCTCGACGGCAGCGCGGGTCAGGACCAGCGTGTCGTGCTTCAGGATGTCGTAGACGTTGGCACCCACCGCCGGCAGGACGTTGACGCCCACCAGGTTGCGCGCCGCGAGGAAGCCGTTGCCGGCCTCGCCGTCGATCACCAGCGCGGTCTTGCCGGTGCCGAGCTTCGCGAACTGCTCCTTGAGCGACTTCGTCTTGGCGGTCTCGAACGCGTCGACGACGATCAGCGAGCCGGCCTTGGCGTGGCTGCTGAGGGCCATCTTGAGGCCCAGCGCGCGGATCTTCTTGTTGAGACCCGGATTGAAGTCGCGGACGCGGGCGCCGTGCGCCTTGCCGCCGCCGACGAACACCGGAGCGCGCTTGTCGCCGTGACGGGCCGTGCCGCCGCCCTTCTGGCGACCCCACTTCTTGCCCGAACGCGCGACGTCCGAACGCTCGCGAGTGCCGCGCGCGGTGCCGCGGCGCTTCTCGAGCTGCCAGGTGACGACGCGGTGCAGGATATCGGCGCGCGGCTCGACGGCGAAGATCTCGTCGTTGAGCTCGATGTCGCCCGATGCCTTGGCGTCGAGGGTTTGAACCTTGACCTTCACTTAGCCCTCCTGGCCTTCGGTCGCCTCGGGGGCCTCGGCGACTTCGGCCGGGGTCTCCGCGGGGGCGGCGTCGTTGTTGTTGGCGACGGCCTTGAGGCCGGCCGGATACGGGGCGTCGGCGTGACGGGCGACCTTCACGGCGTCCTTGACGATCAGCCAGGCGCCCTTGTGGCCCGGAACCGAGCCCTTGACGAAGATCAGGCCGCGCTCGGCATCGGTGCCGACGACCTCGAGATTCTGCTGGGTGCGGTTGCGGTCGCCCATGTGGCCGGCCATCTTCTTGTTCTTGAAGACGCGGCCCGGATCCTGGCGGTTGCCCGTCGAACCGTGCGAGCGGTGCGAGACCGACACGCCGTGGGTGGCGCGCAGACCGCCGAAGCCCCAACGCTTCATGGCGCCCGCGAAGCCCTTGCCCTGGGTGCGGCCCGACACGTCGACGAGCTGGCCCGCGACGAAATGATCGGCCGAGATCTCGGCACCCACGTCCAGCAGGCCGTCTTCCTCGACGCGGAACTCGCAGAGGATCGCCTTGGGCTCGACCTCGGCCTTGCCGAAGTGGCCGCGCTGCGGCTTGGCGACGTTCTTGGCCTTCGCCGTGCCGGCGCCGACCTGGACGGCGACATAGCCGTCCTTATCGGTGGTGCGCTGCGCGACCACCTGGACACCCTCCAGCGCCAGGACGGTGACCGGCACGTGGCGGCCGTCGTCCTGGAACAGGCGGGTCATCCCCATCTTCTTCGCGATAACGCCAGTGCGCATCGACCTGTTGCTCCCATACAGAGGCACCCAGCGGACGATTCCGATGGGTGCGTGCCTCAGCCCGAAAATATGATGCGAGCCCCCGTCCGGGCTGAACCCTCTCCGGAGAGAAGGCGACGGGGGACGCAGACCCGGGCAAGCCCGGCGGTATCCCTATCTCGTGTGAGCGCGCCGTGGGCGCCCTCGCGTTCCTTGCTTTGGATCGGGATCGATCCGGTGGAGGAACCTGCGCGAATCCCCGGAAGGAATCGCGAATCTCGTGTGGAGGCGCGCCTTTACGTCAGCAGCGCTTCCCTGTCCACCCCTGGTCAGCATTCCCTTTCGGAGATGCGCCAAGTTGCGAACGACCCCCGCTTTCGCGGGGGCTGCGGCAAGTTGGCTTACGCCAACTTGATCTCGACATCGACGCCGGCGGCGAGGTCGAGCTTCATCAGCGCGTCGACCGTCTGCGGGGTCGGCTGCACGATGTCGAGCATGCGCTTGTAGGTGCGCACCTCGAACTGCTCGCGCGATTTCTTGTCGATATGGGGGCCACGGTTGACCGTGAACTTCTCGATCTTCGTCGGAAGCGGGATCGGGC
>CBIFVW010000045.1:0-18138 GCA_966186155.1 uncultured Sphingomonas sp. | reverse complement strand
CGTCTACATCGCACTCGGCGTCCAAGCGTTCTCGTGGCGTCTTAGTCTCGGACTGCGAGGGAGGTGCACGCCCGCGGACGCCGCGCGGCACCTGGTTTCTGGAACCGGCCTGCGGGTGACCGAGGGCAGCCGCGGCTCGCTCGTCCTGGTCCGGAGCGGGGCGAGCGCTAGCCCGGCGCCGGACGATGCGGCGATCGAGCCTCCCGCCGAGGAGATCGTCGTGACCGGGTTTCGCGAAGGCCTGGCGAACGCGCGCGACGTGGCGCGCACGGCCGACAATCTGGTCAACGTGCTGTCGGCGGACGATGTCGGCAAGCTGCCCGACACCAACATCGCCGAGGCGTTGTGCCGCCTGCCGTCGGTCTATCTCATCCGCGACCAGGGCGAAGGCCGCTACGTGTCGATCCGCGGCGTCGATCCGATCCTCAACAACGTGACGATGAACGGCCAGACCATCGCGGTCTCGGACACCGACGGGGAATCGGGCCGCGCGGCGCCGCTCGACGTATTGAGCTCGAGCGCCTTGTCGCGGGTCGAGATCAACAAGGTGACCCTGCCCTATATGGACGGCCAGTCGATCGGCGGCACGGTCAACATCGTGACGCCCACCGGATTCGACCACAAGGGCGCCTATCTCAACGTCAACGCGGAAGCCGGGTACAATGATTTCGGCAAGGACAACCGGGTCTTCGCGGGCAACCTCGCCCTGTCGCGCCGCTTCTTCAACGACACGCTCGCGGTCTTCGCGAGCGGCGAATATTGGTTCAAGCAATATACGTCGCAGCAATATACGACGTCCTCGCCGGTGACCGCCCCGGGCTACCCCGCGCATTACTACTTCCCCACCAGTGTGGTGATGGCCGAATCGATCGGCGAGAAGCATCGCTATGGCGGCTCGGCCAATCTCGAATATCGTCCCGATGCCGATACGCGGGCCTGGGTCCGCTATTATTTCACGCAATATGACGACGATCGCACGCGTCCGCAGATCACGGTCCGCGGGCTCCAGGGCCGCGCCGTCGCCGCTCCCGCGGTGCGCCGCCCGATCGTCAATCCGACCTCGCAGACCGAGTTCGGCTATGCCGGCTACCGGTCGCAGATGGAGACGCGCGTCGAGGTCCAGCAACGGCCGGTGCAGCAGCTCGTCTTCGGGGGCGAGAAGCGCTTCGGTAGCAGGTGGACGGTCACCGGCAACCTCAACTACACCACCGCCAAGGACTCAACCCCTACCAGCGCTACTTCGAATCGATCACCGACACGCAAGGCGCGCTGCCGACCGAGAATCCGGCGATCACCTTCGCGCTGGACGACCAGGGCCTGGCGCACCCGACGGGGTTCAACACCGCGCTCGGGGGTGGGCTGACCTTCCTCGATCCCGCCTTCAACAAGGTCTATCGGCTGCGCGGCGTCACCTCGACCGTGATCGAGAGGACCTATACCGGCAATCTGGACGTGAAATGGGACGGCGAGCTGGGCGACCACGCGCTCGAGCTGCGCGCCGGCGGCAAGGCCATTCTGCGGACCAAGTCGGTGGACGACAGCGACTATCGCTATCAATTCACTGGCCCGGTGACGACACTGGCGGGATATGACGGCCTCTATGCCCGTTTCTCGGACGGACGCGGCGAACCCTATCGGCCCATTTCCGGCTTCGACCTGATCGCGCCGAACCGCCGCGGCTATGAAGCCTTCTTCGCCGCGAACCCGGGCTATTTCACCTATGACGCGGTCGGCGCGGCGTCGAACTCGATCGAGAACGACTATCATCTCCAGGAAGACATCTATGCCGGCTATGCCATGGCCGATTTCCAGGTCACGCCCCGGTTCAGCGTGATCGCCGGCGCGCGCGTCGAGCATACGAGCTCCGACATCTCGGCACAGGGGTTCGTCGCCGCGGTCACCTCCAACCCGGGGATCCCGGCAGGCCGCTCGCGCCTGGGCGAGGTGCCGTTCAAGACGAGCGATATCATCGATATCTCGCGCAGGCACAGCTACACCAACGTGCTGCCGGCGCTGGTCGCGCGATGGGATATCGGGAACAACTGGTTGCTGCGCGGTTCGGTGACCACCAATATCGGCCGTCCCGACTATACCGACATCGCGCCTATCTCGACGATCGTCGTGAGCGAATCCTACGATGCCGCCAACGACGTCGTGAACCTCGCCGCATCGGTCGAGATCGGCAATCCCAATCTCCAGCCGTACAAGGGACTGAACTTCGACGCTTCGCTCGACTATTATTTCGCCGACAAGTCGGGTTCGATCTCGATCGGCGGCTTCTACAAGCGCATCGACAACGCGATCTACAGCATCGTCAACGACTATCGCGACTACAACTTCCAGGGCGTGACCTACGACTCCTATGTCGAGGAGACCGTCGCCAACGCCGATCCGGGGCATATCCGCGGCATCGAGATCAGCGTGCAGAAGGACCTGGTCGATCTGCCCGCGCCGTTCGACGGCCTGGGCATCTATGCCAACGCCGCCTTCATCGACTCCGACGTGGTGATCGACATTCCCGGCCGCCCGGACGGCCATGTCCCGTTCTTCAACCAGGCCGACCGGATCTACAACGCCCAGCTCTATTACGAACGGGGCGGCTTCTCGGGCCGCGTGGCCTATTCCTATCAGGGTCCTGCGACCGGCAGCGCCTTTGGCGCCAATCCGGATCTCGACAATTATCGCGCGGCACGCGAGACCGTCGATGCACAGCTCAGCTACACTTTCGACAGCGGCCTGAAGTTCGCGCTGACCGGCTCGAACCTGACCGGTCCCGCGAACATCAACTACCGCAATCACGACAAGTTCTTCGTCTCCAGCTACGAGCTGTTCGGGCGGGAGTTCCGCCTGTCGATCTCGAAGACCTGGTAGGCGCAGGCCGCCCTCCTCCCCCCAGATCGAGCGGACTCCATGACGAACTCACGCCGTGCCTTCCTCGCCAACGTCACCGCGGCGGCGGCCGTCGCGCCGCTGCCGGTCTGGGCGGAGACCAATCCGGACGGGACGCCACGCGTCATGCTCGGGCCGATGGTGGGCGCCGTCACCCAGGACAGCGTGCCGATCTGGATGCAGCTGAGCGGCGACTATTTCGACGCCGTCGTCGAGTACACGACCGACCCGATGACGGGACCCTGGCGGCGCACGCCGCCGCAGCGCGCCCGGGCGGAAGACAATTACACGCTCGTGGTCCGGATCGAGGGGCTCCGGCCCGACACGACCTACCACTATCGCGTCCTCTCCAACGGCAAGCAGGACAAATATCAGCGCGACACGCCGCCGCACACGTGCGCACGGCGCCGGCCTCGCCTGCGCGCTTCCGCGTCGCCTTCGGATCCTGCGCGCGGATCCAGAGCGATCCGGAGCAGCCGATCTGGCGCGCGGTCGCGCAATACCGGCCCGACCTCTTCTTCTGGCTCGGCGACAACATCTACGGCGACTCGCTGACCCCCGCGACCCTCGTCTCGGAATATCAGCGGCAGCGCTTCGTGCCCTCCTTCCAGCCGGTCGGACGCAGCGTGCCGCAACTCGCGATCTGGGACGATCATGATTACGGGCTCGACAATTTCGATCGGACCAATCCCATCCGGAGCCAGGCGCTGGAGATCTTCAGACAGTTCTGGGCCAATCCCGCATCGGGCCTGCCGGGCACTCCGGGTGTGTTCTTCGACTATTCCTATGGCGGCGTGGACTTCATCTTCCTCGACGACCGCTATCATCGCGCACCCGATGCCGATGCGGACACGCCGGAGAAGGAGTTCCTCGGCCGCGGCCAGTTCGAATGGCTAAAGCAGCGGCTGCTCGCCAGCCGCGCGCCGTTCAAGCTGCTCGCCTGCGGCAGCGGCTGGTCGCGCTTCAAGGGGCCGGGCGGCGACAGCTGGTCGGCCTATCAGCACGAGCGCACCCGCCTATTCGACTTCATCCGCGACAACGCCATCGGCGGAGTCGTGCTTTTGTCGGGGGACACCCATTTCCCCTATGTCGCATGCGCGCCCTGGTCCGAGCGCGGCGGATACGATCTCTACGATCTGGTGAGCTCGGCGCTTGCCCAGATCGTCGCGGAGTCGCCGGACGGCATCGAGCAGCGCATCGCGCGCATGCTGCCGGACCGGATGATCCGTCCGCCTTTACTGGGGATCAACAATGCCGGCATCCTCGATTTCGATATGACCGGGAAGACGCCGACCTTGAGCTTCACGGTGATCGATGTGCGCGGGCGGGCGCTCTACGCGCCGGTCACGCTCCGCGCCGACGAGCTGATCAACGGCGTCTCCTCGTGGCGAAGCAAGGCCGGCCGGTAGCGCGAGGCCTCAATGCGCGGCGCTGGTATCCACTTGCCCCCGCGGCCTCGGCGACAGCCAGATCAGCATCGCCGCCAGCGCGAAGATGCCGGCACCGAGCAGGAAGACATGGCTCGTCGCGAGCATCAGGCTCTCGCGGTCGACCAGCTGCGCCACGGCGCCGCGGACCTGGTCGAGCGAGAATCCGTTCGCCTGCAGCGCCGCCGTGGTCGCGTCGGTGTTGAGCTTCGAGACCAGCTCGCTGCGCGCGATCCGGCTGCTGTCGTCCCACACCGTCGTCGACACCGAGGTGCCGACGGCGCCCGCCATGGTGCGCAGGAAGTTCATCACGCCGGCCGCCGAGGCGGTTTCCTCCGGCCGCACCGCGCCGAGCGCGATCGTGGTCAGCGGGATGAAGAAGAAGGGCATGCCGAAGCCCTGCAGCATCTGCGGGAAGGCGAGCGTCCAGAAATCGGCGTCGCTCGTCCAGAACACGCGGAGCAACGAAGTGAAGCCCAACCACAATATGCCGAAGCAGACCAGCGCACGCGGATCGACCTTGGTCGAGAGCTTGGCGACGATCGGCGACATCACCACCGCGGCGACGCCGTTGAACGCCGTGACATAGCCGGCATAGGTCGCGGTGTAGCCGAGGCTCGACTGCAGCCATTGCGGGATGATCACGATCGTCGCGAAGAAGGTCGCGAAGGCGAAGGCGAGCGAGGCGACCGCGACGCTGAAGCCGCGGTGGCGGAACACCCTCAGGTCGACGATCGGCGCCTTCTCGGTGAGCTCCCAGGCGAGGAAGACGAGGAAGCCGATACCCGCCGCGAGTGCCAGCAGCACGATGTTGCCGTCGCCGAACCAGTCATGCTCGCGGCCGATATCGAGCATGATCTGCAGCGCGCCGATCCAGAAGACCATCAGCGCGAGCCCGATCGTGTCGACGGGCAGCTTCGCGGTGCTGGTCTCGGCATTGCGCAACAGGCTGGTCGCCCCGAACACGCAGATCGCGGCGACGGGCAGGTTGATGAAGAAGATCCAGTGCCACGACCAATTGTCGCTGATCGTGCCGCCGAGGATCGGGCCGAGGATCGGCGCGACGACCGTGGTCATCGCCCACAGGCCCATCGCCTGGGCGTGCTGCTCCTTGGGGAAGATCCGCAGCAAGAGCGTCTGGGTGAGCGGCATCAGCGGGCCGCCGCACAGGCCCTGGCCGATCCGGCACGCGACGAGCATGCCGAGGCTGGTCGACATGCCGCAGAGCATCGAGAATACGCCGAAGCCGATCACGCCGAACACGAAGCTGCGCACCGTGCCGAAGCGCGCGGCGAGCCAGCCCGTCAACGGCACGCAGATCGCCTCGGCGACTGCATAGGACGTGATGATCCAGGTTCCCTGGCTCGCCGAGATGCCGAGGCTGCCGGCGATGTGCGGCACCGAGACGTTGGCGATGGTCGTGTCGAGCACCACCATGAAATTGGTCAGCGCGAGCACCACGCCCGCGAGCACCAGCCGCATGCCCTTGAGCTGCGCGACCGCCGCATCCGCATTGCCGTTCATGGCACCTGCCTTCAGTTGAGGTGGATCTCGGCGTCCATCGACAGTCCGACGCGCAGCGGATGCTCCGCGAGCTCCTTGGGATCGAGAGTCACGCGCACCGGCAGGCGCTGCACGACCTTGATCCAGTTGCCCGTCGCGTTCTGGGCGGGGATCAGCGCGAAGGACGAGCCGGTGCCGCCCGAAAAGCCCGCGACCTTGCCGTGATAGACCACGCCGCCGCCATAAAGGTCAGAGGTCAGCGTCACCGGCTGGCCGATCTTGACCCGCTCGAGCTGGCCTTCCTTGAAATTGGCGTCGACGAACATCTGCGCCAGCGGCACGATCAGCATCACATTGGCGCCGGGCGCGACGCGCTGGCCGACCTGCACCGCGCGGCGCGTGACCACGCCGTCGATCGGGGCGCGGATCACCGTGCGCTCGAGATCGAGCTTCGCCTGGTCGACTTTGGCTCGTGCGGCGAGGACGTCGGGATTGCCCGTGACCGTCGTCCCGCGGATCAGTGCGTCGTTCGCGGCGAGATCGCCCGCAGCGGCGCCCCGCGTCGAGCTCGCCTGCGCGACGCCGGCGCGCGCGAGCTCGAGATTGGCCTTGGCCGAAGCGAAGGCGTTGGTGGCCGTGGTCAGCTCGTCGCCCGACACCGCACCGCTGGGGGCTAGGGTGCGGCGCCGGTCGAGATCGACGCGCGCCTTGTCGAAAGCGGCCTGCGCGGCGACGAGCTGAGCCTGGGCGCGCGTGACGTCGGCCGCGCGCGCCTGGACCTGCGCGGCGAGCGCCGCGCTGGTTGCGGAAGTCCTGCCGAACTGGCGCTCGGCCCGGGCGAGTTCGGCCTCGGCCTGGGCCAGCGCGATGCGGGCGTCGCGATCGTCGAGCCGGACGAGCACGTCGCCGCGCTTGACCGCCTGCGTGTCGCGCACCAGCACCTCGGCGACCTGGCCGGCGACCATCGGAGTCACCTGGGCGGTATCGGCGCCGACATAGGCATTGTCGGTCGAGACGACGCGGCTGCCGACGAGCAGATACCAGCCGCCATAGCCGGCGCCGCCGAGCAGCACCGCGGCGGCGATGCCGGTCATCAGCCGCTTGCGCAGGCTCGTGCGGCCGGCCTGGGCGGTATCGGCCTGGATGTCTCGGATCTGTGCGGGATCGGCCTCAGCCATTGGGATTGTCCTTGACGGTCGGGGCCGCCGCGGCGGCCGGTGGATTGGAAAAGCCTCCGCCGAGCGCGCGGATCAGCGCGACGTCGAGCGTGAATGCCCGCGCCTCGAGATCGGCGACGATCGTGCGGTTCTGCAGCAGCCGCTCCTCGGCGGTCAGCACGTCGAGATAGGTCGACAGCCCGCCCTGGTAGCGCTGGCGGGCGACGCCGAACGCCGCCTCCGAATCGGCCAGCGCCTGGCGGCTCTCGGCCAGGCGCACCGCGAGCATCTTGCGGCTGGTCACGGCATCGGCGACGTCGTGGAAGGCGTCGGCGACGGCGCGGTCATAGGTCGCAACCGCTTCGTCATAGGTGGCGCGGGCGCCCTTGTACTGCCCCGCGATCGCGCCGCCGCGAAAGATCGGCAGGCTGATCGCGGGACCGGCCTGGCCGAAGCTCGAGCCGCTCTTGAACAGATTGTCGATTCCCAGCGACTGGAAGCCGATCAGCGCGGAGAGGCTGACCGAGGGATAGAAATCGGCGCGCGCGACCTTGATCCGCTGCGCCGCCGATTCGACGCGGGCACGCGCCGCGGCGATGTCCGGACGGCGGCCGATCAGGTCGGTGGTGACGCCGGCCGGCAGGCCCTGCGCCTGCATCACCGCCGCCGGCCGGGCGATCGTCAGGCCGCGATCGGGTCCCTTGCCGAGCAGCGCGGCAATGCGGTTGCGAGTGAGCCCGATCGCTTCGTCGGTCGCGGCGAGATCCGCGCGCGCCGCCGGCACCGCCGCGTCCGCCTGCTTGAGCTCGGCACGCGTATCGAGCCCGATGGTGACGCGATCCGACACCAGCTTCTGCGTCTGGAGCCGGAGATCGAGCGCGGTCGCCTGCACGTCGCGCTCGGCGAACAGCCGCGCGAGATCGGCATAGGCGCTGGCGATGTTGGTCGAGAGCACGAGCCGCGCCTCCTCGAGCTCGATCCGCGCGGCCTCGGCATCCGAAGTGGCGGCGCGCAGCGCGGCGCGGTTCTTGCCCCACAGGTCGAGGTCGAAGCTCAGATTGGCGGCGACGCGGCCATTGTCCTGCCAGCCATGCGGGACGAAGGCCGGCGGTATGCCGTTGTTGTAGCTCTGCTTGGCGACATCGGCGCTGGCATCGGCCGTCAGGCTGGGCAGGAGCGCGGCGCCGGCCTGCTGGGCGAGCGCCTGTGCATTGCGCAGCCGCGCGGCCGCGGCGGCGAGATCGGGTGCATCGCTCTATCCTTCCTCGATCAGGCCGGAAAGCTGGGGATCGCCATAGCCGGTCCACCAGTCGCCGGCGGGCCAGGACGACCGGCCCTCGGCGGCAAGCGATCGTTCGGCGGCGAAGCTCGCGGGCGGACGCACCTCGGGCCGGGCGCCCAGCTGGGGCACCGGCGCGCAGGATGCAAGAAGGGTCGAACCGAGAAGCGTTGCCGCCAACGCCCGGCGCATCGTCTTAGCCATGATTTATGTACCGTACTGACTGGTACGGCGCAAATGGCGGGCGTCGCGGGGCTTGTCAACAGAAAACCGTACCCTATAGTACGATTATGTTCGAAATCGAGGAAAAGGCCCCGCCGAGCAGGCGCGAGGCGCGCAAGCAGGAGCGCCGCGCGGCGATCCTGGCCATCGCCGCGCGCTCCTTTCTCGAGCAGGGCTATGCCGCCACGTCGATGTCGGCGATCGCAGCCGAGCTCGGCGGATCCAAGGGAACGCTGTGGAGCTACTTCCCGTCGAAGGAGGAGCTCTTCGCCGCGGTGCTGGAGGACCGCACCGTCGCCTTCCGCTCGGCGATCGAGACGTTGCTCGATCCGCGCGACGACCTCCGGTCCACGCTGCTGCGCTATTGCTGCAGCTTCATCGAGAAGCTGACCTCGCCCGAGGCGATCCAGCTCCACCGGCTGGTCGCGAGCGAGGCCGAACGCTTCCCCGAAGTGGGCCGCATCTTCCACGAGCGCGCGCCGCGCCGCACCCAGGTGGTGCTCGGCCGCTTCCTCGCCGAGCACATGGCGGCGGGTCACCTGCGCCGGGAAGACCCGGAGACGGCGGCGCGTGCGCTGACCAATCTCTGCCTGGGCTCACACCATCAGATGCTCTGGGGCCGTCCCCCGCCCGACGCGGACGAGATCGAAGCCGAAGCGGTCTTCGCCACGGACACCTTCCTCCGAGCCTTCGCTCCGTAGAACCTGCTTCGGCCCGGCTGGAGGGTATCGGAAATCATCCGAAGGCGGAGATCGGGCTAAATCGTCATTCCGGTGAAAGCCGGAGCCCAGGCGCCGCTATCGGCGCAGGGTGGGTCAATCCCTCATACCGTCACCCCGGCCTTGGGCGCTCCATGAAGCGGCTATCCGCAGTAGCGGTCCAGGAAGTCCTGGTGAGTGGGCATCTGCGCCACCGCTCTCGTGATGTTCGCGTTGAGGTCGTGCAGCGCCTGGCGCAGCTGGCCGTCTCCCATCAGCCTGCCCATGCGATGCCAGGATCGCGGCGTCAGCTGTTGGCCGAGCATCACCTGCACCCAGGAATCGACGCGGAACAGGTCGTCGGACGCCTGCCAGGCGATCGCGTTCTCGCGGAAGAGAGCGATCCGCTCGGCCAGCGTGTCCGGGATCGCCATGTCGCGGCAGTGACGCCAGAAGGGCGCATCGTCGCGCTCGGTGAGCTTGTAGTGCAGGACGATGAAGTCGCGGATGCGCTCGATCTCGACCTGGGCGAGCGCATTGTAGCGATCGATCAGCGGCTGGTTGGCTCCCCCGAACGGGAAGAGCTGCACCAGTCGAGTCACGCCGATCATGAACAAGTGGATGCTCGTCGATTCGAGCGGCTCGACGAAACCGCTCGAGAGCCCGAAGGCGATGCAGTTCTTGTCCCAGACCTTGCGCCGCCGCCCGGCGCGGAACCGGATCGGCCGCGGGGTGACGAGCACCTCGCCTTCGATCGAGCCGTGCAGCAATTCGTGCGCCCGATCGTCGCTCATGAACGCGCTCGAATAGACGAGGCCGTTCCCGACGCGGTGCTGGAGCGGGATGCGCCATTGCCAGCCCGCCTCGTGCGCGATCGCGCGGGTATAGGGCAGCGCGGGCCCGACCGAGCGGGTCTGGAGCGGCAGCGCACTGTCGGCGGGCAGCCAGTGGCTCCAATCCTCATAGCCCGCGCCCAACGCCTGCTCGATCAGCAGGCCGCGAAAGCCGGTGCAGTCGATGAACAGGTCGCCTTCGATCCGCTCGCCCGATTCGAGCAGCAACGTCTCGATGAAGCCGCTTTCGGCGTTCTGCTCGACGCGCATGATCTTGCCTTCGATGCGTCTCGTGCCGTGCCCCTCGGCGAACTTGCGGAGGAAGCGGGCATAGAGGCCGGCGTCGAGGTGATAGGCATAGTTGATATTGGCATTGGCGCCGGTGGCGAACTTGCCGGCCTCGGCTGCCTGCAGCTCGAAGCAATAGTCGCCGATGTCGCCGGCGAAGCCCTGCGCGCGCGCCTCGAGCCAGAGATGCTGGAAGTCGCCCATCCAGACCGATTTGCCGATCGTGCCGAAACTGTGGATGTAGCGATCGCCGATCCGCGCCCAGTCCTCGAAAGCGATCCCCAGCTTGAAGCTCGACCGGGTCTCGCGCACGAATTCGCGCTCGTCGATGCCGAGCAGCTGGTGGAAGGTGCGCGCGGTCGGGATGGTTGACTCCCCGACGCCGACCGTGCCGATCTCGTCCGATTCGACGAGCGTGACCTCGATCAGCTGCCCCAGGATCTGCGACAGCGCTGCCGCGACCACCCAGCCCGCGGTGCCGCCCCCGGCGATGACGACCCGCCTGACCGCATTGGCCTGCATCCGCTCCCTCTCCTGTTCGCTCACCGGTTGAGCCGATTGAGCAGCAGCGCGCGCAGCCGCCGCGCCTTGATCTCGTCCATCGGCGCCAGATTGCCCTGCGCCGCCTCGGGCAAATGGGCGCGCGGGCGTTCGGCGTCGCCGAAGACGTAATAGTCGAACAGCGCTCGCCAGGCGCGCTTCTCCGGCTCGGGCCGGTCGCGCAGGCTCAGCAATGCGTGCAGCAGCGTGTTCTGGGGATTGTCGATGAAGGCGGGCGAGGTGTTCCACCAATAGTTGATCAGCACGTTGAAGCGGTCGAGCGCCTCGACATGGTGCCACCAGAGCGCGGGGTAGAAGAGGATGTCGCCGGGATCGAGCTCGGCGACCTGGCCCACCGCCAGTGCCTCGCGGAAGCGCGGATGGCGCTTGAAGTCGGGCGCGCGAAAGTCGACCATGCTCACCACTTGCCCGCCCGGCGTGGGCTCGAGGGGGCCGGGATAGAGATGCTCAATCTCCTCGGGGGGGAAGAGCGTGAAGCGGCGTCGGCCGGCCATGCAGCAGGCGATGTTGTTCGACATGTCGTAATGGGCGGAGGCGATCGTGCGGTTTCCGATCCAGATGCTGACGATCGGCGGGTTGGCCGCGAACATCGGATCGCCCAGCACCAGGTCGTTCTCGCGCCTGAGCCCCGGCAGATACGTGTCGAGATCGGTCGAGCCGATGTAGAAGGAGGGCCCTTCGGCATCGTCGAGATGCGCCGCGATCCGGTCGAGAAAGGCGCCGAGCGGCACGCGCGCCGCGTCGAAATTGAGGCCGGTGACCGCGTCGTCATAGAAGAAGCGACCGCCGATCTCCGGCGCGCCGGTAAAGCCGACCACCGGCCTTCCTGCATCGAAGCCCTCGAGATAGGCCATCGCCGCGGCCGGGGATTCGAGGCCGCGGCGCACCAGCGGCCAGTCCCGCGCCACGCCCTTCAGGATGACCGGCTCCTGCGCCGCGAGCAGCTCGGCATAGGGCACCGCGTCGGGCCGGACGCCTTCGATCGCGCGGGTTCGGCGGGAGACGACCGGCGCCATGTCCTCAGCCCGACGTCCGCCGGCGGTTCTTGCGGTCGGCGAGGCGCTGCACATTGGCGAGCGACGCGGCGATGTGGAACGCCGCGCGCAGGAAGCCGCCCCGGTGCAACCGCTCGAGCGCCGCTCCGTCGAGCGCGGCCAGCCGTTCGGCGCCGATCGTGAAGGCGTCCGGCACGACATAGCGCTGGGCGTCGTCCAGCAGGATCTCGATCGCCACCGGCTCGATCAGCGCCTCGGCCTCGAACGCGGCGAACATCGGGCCGCTGACCTCCGATCCGACATGGATGATCCGGAGCGCCGCCGAGACGCGCTCGAGATGCGGCGCATTGCCGCCCTGGGGCAGGAAGACCGGCTCGCCTTCGCCCTTGCCGATGCGCGGATGATCGAGATCGACATGGATCATCGGCTCCATGCGGAGCTCGCCGTCGAAATCCTGCTCGCGCATCCCGATCAGAAAGGGGCCGCGCTGCTGCAGCGCCGGGACGTAGCGCGCGTCCCAGCCGGCCTCGTCGAGGAACAGATTCTCGTCGCGGTCGAGCCCGAGCAGCGCGACCGCGTGATATCCGCCTTCGGGATTCCGGCGGATCAGGATCGGATATTCGCGCTGGACCTCCTCGAACTCGGTGGGGAACACCAGCACCTGGTTCACCGCGTCGCCGAATTCGGCGGCGTGACGCGTGATCACCCTGAGATCGTGGTGATCGACATTGTTGAGCAGCTGATAGTTGGTCATTCCGGCGTCGGGGCCTCGTTCGCCCGGATGATGGAGCAAAGCCTCCTCGCCCTCAACCCGCTAGAGATTGGCCGGCAGGAGAATGGCCGATAGAGAAAGGGCCGCTGCGAACGGCAGCGGCCCCTCCCCCTTTTATCCGCCTCAGAACTTGAAGCGCGCGCCGAGCAGGAAGCGCCGGTCGAGCTCCTGCGCGTACCAGAGCTCGGTCTCGTCGCGGGCATAGGTCCTGAGCTTCGACTGGGTCAGGTTGAGCCCCTCGAACGAGATCGACCAGTTGGGCGCGATGTCGTAGCTGATGTTGACGTCGAGCTGGCCGAACGCCTTGGTGAACTCCGGATTGCGCGACCCCTGGCGGTTGATCCCCGAGAGATATTTGTCGCGCCAATTATAGGCGAGCCGCGCCGAGAGCCCGTATTTGTCGAAGATCAGCGTCGCGTTGAACGTGTCGCTGAGGCCGAGCAGCGCGAACTGGTCCTCCGCCGGGCTCGCCCCGAGATTGAACCCGACATCGCCGCGCACCAGCGTGTAGGCGGCCGCGACGCCGAAGCCCGTGTCGCCGAAGAAGTGCTGGCCGGCGACCTCGAAGCCGTAGATCTCGGCATCGCGGTTGTTGATCGGCTGCGTCACCTGGAACTGGTACAGCGGATCGCTGGCGTTCGCCGACACGTCGAGCGTGTTGTTGATCTGCTGCACATAGGCGTCGTCGAGCGCATGGGTCGCCGGGTTGTAATGCGCGTTGAACTGCGCCGTGGCGGCCGCGACCGAGCCGGTCTGCTGGATGAGCGCGCTCATCACGAACAGATTGACGTCGCTCACGTCGTAACCCAGCCCCTGCAGCGCGGTCTTGGCGTTGCCCGAACGCGTGCCCGCCGCACCCGAGCTCGGGTCGCGCAATCCGAACAGCGGCGACGTGAACTGGCCGTTGCCGATGAAATTGTGCACCCGCTTGTCGAAGAAGCCGATCGAGACGAAGCTGTCCGGCTTGTAGTAATATTCGAACGAGACGTCGAAATTGTCCGAGATCAGCGGCGCGAGGCGCGCGTTGCCCGTGGTGGCGTTGGGAATGCCGCCATTGTTCGTCGGGCGCGGCGGGCCGCCCACCGTGGTCGACGTGAACAGGCTGTTGTAGTTCGGCCGCGCGATCGTCCGGCTGGCCGAGAGGCGTCCGATCAGGTTCGGGACGATCTCCACCTGGAAGTCCATCGCCGGCAGCAGATTGGTGTAGCTGCCCTCGTCGGTGAGGTAGCTGGTCTGGTTCGAGATGACGATGGTGAAGTCGTTGTCCGAGACCCAGCGGATCTCAGAGGGCACCGCGACGAGCGAAGTCGAGCGCGAGGTGGTGTGCTCGAACCGGGCGCCGGCGACGAGGCTGGCGGGCCGGCCGCCGATCTCGCCCTTCCAAGTGACCTGCCCATAGGCCGCCCAGATCTTCTCCTCGACGAGATTGTCCTCGTTGTTGGTGATGCCGACCGCGTTGCCGAGCCCCGCATAATGCGGCGACAGGATCGAGTAGATGTCGGCCGCGTTGCCGCGGAAGGCGACCTGCGAGTCCGGATCCGAGCCGGGATCGTACCGGTCGAACTTGCATTCGAGGCAGAAGGCCTGGAGCGCGCCCGGCGCGAGCTGCTGGACGTCGCCGGGATTGGTGATGCCCCAGTCGCCCAGCGTCTGCTGGGTCTGGACGCGGGTCTGGTGCATCTTCGTCGTGCGGTAATTGCCGCCGAAATCGAAGCTGCTGCCGCCGCCGAGATCCCAGCTGAAGTCCGCGCGGAGCTCCTTGACCCGCTGGCTCTGCGTCGAACGCGAGGTGCGGCCGACCTGCGAGCCGACATCGTTGACGTCGAGCTGGCCGTTGCCCGCCGGTCCGATCGTGATGTCCTGGACCGGGATCTCGCCGCTATAGTCGACCGAGTGCGCCGAGACGACGTTGGCGCCCATGCCGACCAGGGTGGAGCTGTTGCCGTTCTTGTTGTCGGGCTTGCTCGACGAGTAGCTCAGATGGCCGTCGAGGCTCACCGTGAAATTGTCGGCGAGATCCCATTTGGCGTTGAGGCCGTAATCCTCGAGCCGCCCCTTCTGCGCGCGGCTCTGCGCCTCGAAGCCTTCGTCCTTCTGGCCGTTGATGGTCTCGTGGAGATAGACCGCCGTCGCCACGGGATTGTTGCCGTCGAAGTGAACCTCGTCGAACGGGCGGCTGAACCAGTTGGAGAGGTCCGAGCGTTCCTCGCGCTGCTTGTTCTGCGCGAACAGCGCGTCGGCGGTCAGCGTCAGCGAGTCGCTCGGGCGGAATTGGACCACCGCCTGGCCGTTGATGCGCTCGCGGCTGCCCTCGGCATAATGGTAGCGGCTGTCATTGGGCACCGCGACCAGCTGGCTGGGATCCGAAGGCGCCCCCTGGACGATCGTGCACCCCGGCTGCACCGTGGTCGTCCCCGCCGGGCAGAGGCCGCCGCTCTTGACGAAGCCGCCGGTGAGGAAGGTGCTGTAGGGGATGATGTTCCAGTCGTTCGACGTGGCGGCGATCGAGGTGTAGTTGCGCTTCTGATAGCTGCCGAACAGCGCGACGCCGAACGTCTCGCTCGGGTCCTTCCAGCTCAGCACCGCCGAGACTTCGGGCGTGACCTTCGATCCGCAATCGAGGCAGCCATTGACGCTGGTGTCATAGACTGCCTTGGCGCCGATGCTGCCGTTGAAGCCGTCCTCGCCGCTGTCGAGGGGGCGGCGGGTGACGACGTTGATCGTCGCACCGATGCCGCCGGACGGAATCGCGGCGCGGCCGGTCTTGTAGACCTCGAGCGTGCGCACGCCTTCCGAAGCGAGGTTGGAGAAGTCGAACGAGCGGCTCGATCCCTGCGCGGTGTCGGCGTTCTGGTCGCCGCCGACCACCGAGACCACCGACGAGGCGAGCGTGCGCCCGTTGAGCGTCACCAGATTGTAGCTCGGCCCGAAGCCGCGCACCGTGACCAGCGCGCCTTCGCCGTTGGTGCGGTTGATCGACACGCCGGTGATGCGCTGGAGCGACTCGGCGAGATTGGTGTCGGGGAACTTGCCGATATCCTCGGCCGAGATCGCGTCGACCACGCCGGAAGAATTGCGCTTGATCTCGATCGAACGCTCGAGACTGGCGCGGATGCCGGTGACGACGATCTCCTGCTCGACGCCTTCCTCGGCCGGCGGAGTTTGATCCTGTGCCAGCGCAACGCCGGGAACGGCGAGGCAGGCAGCGACAGCAATGGTGGAAGCCGAGCGCACGAGCGCAGGCGAAAGGCCGAACCTCCTCATATCCCCTCCTAAACCGGCATCAGCCGGAATTATTTTCTCGTAAGCAGCCGAGGCTGCCTTGGTATCGCTATCACTCCTGGCAACGTTGTCAACAGATGTGGAGGAGATGTAAGCGTTTACAGGAAATAATTTTTCCAGAATCGCGCATGGCTTGCCACCGTTGTCATCGTCGTCTTGGCTGGATGTAAACGGTTACCGCTACCATCGACAGTATCTTTGCGCGGCCTTGTCTGGATGTATTTTGTACTGCGCCCGATCTGCATCATCTCTTCTTGTGGCAAGGAGAGGATGAATGCGGCTTTCTTCGGCGATTACGAGTCGCAACGCTGCGGATTCGCGGTCTCGACACGATTCGCATCTGATCTTTCGCGTGACCCATGCTTCATCCGTCCCTCCCCGCCGGCGCGGCGGGCTGCGCCGAAAATCGCCGCCATCGAGGCCGCGGTCATGCTGGCTCCGCCGACCAGCAGCCCGTCGACCATGGGCAGGGCGCAGATCTCCCGCGCATTTCCGGCGTTGACCGAGCCGCCGTACAGGAGCGGCACCGCGCCTGCCGCGGCGCCCAGCCGGGCGGCCAGGACTTCCCGCAATCCGGCGAGCGCATCGCCGATTTCCGCGAGACCGGGCGTCATGCCCGACCCGATGGCCCAGATGGGCTCATAGGCCAGCGCGAAATCGGCCGGCGGCTCGTCGGGCAGCGAAGCGAGCAGCTGATCGCGGACCCCCAGGAACCAGTCCGCCCCGTCGCGCCTGCCCTCCCCGACGCACAGGATCGGGCGCAGCGCCCGCCCCGCCGCGGCCATGCGCCGCGCGACGTCGCGATCGGACAGCGCCGCCGCATGCCGGCGCTCGCTATGGCCCAGTATCACCCAGTCCGCGCCCGCGTCCGCCAGCATTTCCGCCGACAGATCACCGGTATGCGCGCCCGACTGCGCGAAATGGCAGTCCTGCGCGCCGATCGCAAGGCGGCGGACCCGATCGGCGGCGCGACCGATCAGCGTGGCCGGCACGCAGAGCACGACCGCGCAATGCGGCGCGGCGGCCGCCGCGGCGTCGATCGCGGCGATCTCCGCCAGGCTGGCGCCGGTGCCGTGCATCTTCCAATTGCCGACGATCAGCAGCGGCTTGGCCACGGCCTTCCTTCCCATTAGCGATGAGTTTCGTTTAGCTTCGTTTTCCTTTCTTTCGTACAAAAACGCAAGCTCCGGTTTGACAGCCGGCAGTGTCCCCGCTTAGGCAAAGACAGCCGGATGCAGTTGGAGAAACGCATGATTGCGCAACAGGCGGGGCAGAGGCTGCTCGGCGAAAGCCGCCGGATGAAGATCCTGGAATGGCTCCAGGAAGAAGGGACCGCGCGCGTGCGCACGCTGGCGGAGGCGTTCGGCGTTTCCGAAGTCACCGTGCGCCAGGATCTCGAGAAGCTGGAGGGCGACGGCCATATCGTCCGCGAGCATGGCGGGGCCTTTCTCAAGTCGGTGACGCAGCAAGTGCAGGCGATGGCGCTGCACCACATGGTCAACATGGACGCCAAGCGCCGCATTGGCCGTGCCGCGGCCGGGCTGGTCGCCGACGGCGAGACGATCATCCTCGATTCGGGATCGACCGTGACGGAGGTCGCCGCGCACCTGACGGGGCGCGAGGGGCTGACCGTCATCACCAACGCGCTGAACATCGCGCTGCAGCTGGGCGCGCTGCCGACCTTCGAGGTCCACATGCCGGGCGGCCATTTCAAGGCGCCGACGCTGTCGCTGAGCGGCGAGCGCTCGGCCGATTATTTCCGGGGCCTGTTCGCGCAGAAGCTGTTCCTGGCGACCGCGGCGGTATCGGTCGAGGCCGGGCTGACCTTCCCCTCGCTATCGGACATCACGGTCAAGCGCGCGATGATCGAGTGCGCCAGCGAAGTGGTCCTGGTGGCGGACAGCAGCAAGATCGGGCGGCGCTCCTTCTCCTCGCTCGGAAGCATCGAGCTGGTGCACGTGCTGGTGACCGACCAGGGTCTGCGCGACGAGGATCGGGCCGCGTTCGAGAAGGCCGGGGTGAAGGTGATCGTCGCCTAGGGTCTCAGCAGCTCCTCCCGGAGGGGGAGGAATGGAAAGGCCGCTTCCTGAAGGCAACAGACCTAGGGTTCACCTCAGCGCAGCCGCGCCGGGTCTATCACCACATGGCGGATCCGGACCCGGTTGTACGTATAGGTCACGTGCACCAGCCCGTCGGCCGACTGGATCACCGCGGGATAGGCATAGCCCGCCG
>CBIFVW010000044.1:0-18266 GCA_966186155.1 uncultured Sphingomonas sp. | reverse complement strand
CCGGCTCGGCTGCGCCCCAAGCCGCAGCGGCACGGCGCGACATCCAGATGTCGTATCCGCCCGCGCCGCCGGGCCGGTTGCGGCTGAACCACAGCGCGGTGCGCCCGTCGGGGCTGATCGTCAACCGTACCTCGCTGTGCTCGGTCGATGCGATGCCGGGCGCGAAGCGCTCAGGCTCGTCGAGGATGGTGACGTCGGGCCCGGCGACGAGCAACGCCGCGAGGAGGGGCAGGGGAAGGAGCGGGTTCATCGCTGGAATGGTGCCAGCCGTGCCCGCCGCGCGAGAGAGGAAGATTGAAGGTCGAGGCCAAATACGGCTTGGCCTCGAAAGGGAGAGCCTGCAAGGCTCTCCCTTCTGTGTCTGGACCCTCGGCTCCGCGTTCAGTGCCGCGGCTCGACCTGCGTCTCGCCGAACAGCACTTGCCGTACCATCGGCAGTCCGATCATCGCGTGCGGGAAGCCGAGCTCGATCGCGCTCGCCGTTTCGAGCCGGGCGCGCTGCTCGTCGGTGAACGCGACCTCGAGCGCGCCGAGATTGTCCTCGAGCTGGGCGAGCGTGCGTACGCCGAGGATCGGCGACGTGACCGCCGGATTGAGCAGAGTCCAGGCGAGGGCGACCTGCGCACGCGACTTGCCGGTTTCCTCCGCGATCTCGCCGACCACATCGGCGATGCCGAGATTGCGCTCCGTGAGCATGCCGTGCGCGGCGACGACATTGTGCCGCGTGCCGGCGGGGTTGCTCGAAGCGTCGGAGATCAGGTCGGCGCGGCTGTACTTGCCGGTGAGCACGCCACCGGCGAGCGGGGACCAGGGCAGCACGCCGAGCCCGAGCTCCCGCGCCATTGGCATCAGGTCGCGCTCGGCGGTGCGCTCGGCGAGGCTGTACTCGATCTGGAGCGCCACCAGCGGCGACCAGCCGCGCAGGTCGGCGATCGCCTGCATCCGCGAGACCTGCCAGGCGGGAGTGTCCGAGATGCCGAGATAGAGCACCTTGCCCTGCGCGACCAGATCGTCGAGGCCGCGGAGGATTTCCTCGACCGGGGTGGTGAAGTCCCAGACATGGAGGTAGAGCAGGTCGATATAGTCGGTTTTCAGGCTCTTCAGGCTCGCCTCGACCGAGCGGACCATCGACTTGCGATGGTTGCCGCCCGCATTCGGGTCGTCGGGGCGGCGAGTCATCGAATATTTGGTGGCGACGACCAGCTCCTCGCGCTTCTCGGCCATGAACCGGCCGAGCAGCTGCTCGGAAGAGCCGTTGGTGTACATGCTCGCCGTGTCGATGAAATTGCCGCCGCGATCGACATAGGTGTCGAACAGCCGCCGCGCCTCGGCTTCGTCGGCGCCCCAGCCCCAATCGGCGCCGAAGGTCATGGTGCCGAGCGACAGCGGCGAGACGCGCAGCCCCGAGCGGCCGAGCAGGCGGTAGGATTCGAGAGTGAGGGGAGTGCGCATGACTTGCTCCGTCCTTTCGGGGGAAGCGGCGGAACGCCGCGTCCTTACGGGACGGAGATGGCAGCTGTGCGCCGCTTAGATAATCGCCTATAATCTGCAAGACTTGTTAAGCTGGAGGCAGATAATGCGCGGCAGCGACTTTGCGAGCCTGAGTGCCTTTGCGGCCGTGGTCGAGCATGGCAGCTTCGTGCGCGCGGCGGCGCATCTCGGCATCACTCCGTCGGCGCTCAGCCAGACGATCCGCCAGCTCGAGGAACGGCTCGGCGTGCGGCTGCTCAATCGCACCACGCGCAGCGTCGCGCCGACCGTGGCGGGCGAGCAGCTCCATGCGAGGCTGGTTCCGGCGATGCGCGAGCTCGATGGCGCGATCGCCGAGACGCTGGCGGCGCGCGACAGGCCCGCCGGGCCGCTGCGGATCAACATGCCGCGGTCGGCGGCGATCAGCCTGCTCGCACCGCGGATCGGTCGCTTTCATCGCAACAATCCCGACGTGATGCTCGACGTCGCCGTGCAGGACGCGCTCGCCGACATCGTCGCGGACCGCTTCGACGCGGGAGTGCGCCTGGGCGAGCGGCTGGAGAAGGACATGGTCGCGGTGCGCCTCACGGGCGACATGGAGATGATGGCGGTCGCCTCGCCCGACTATCTCGCGCGTCGAGGCGTTCCCGAAACGCCGGCGGACCTGCACGGGCACGCCTGCGTCAACTGGCGCTGGCCCACCGACGGGAGCCTCTACCGCTGGGAGTTCGAGGAGGATGGCGCCGAGTTCATGGTGTCGGTGGAAGGGCCGCTGGTCGTCACCGAGATCGAGCTGGTGCTGCAGGCGGCGCTGCAGGGCGTCGGCATCGCCTATACCTCGGACGAGCGGATCCCGGGCTGGATCGCCGAGGGCAGGCTGGTGCGCGTGCTCGAGCGCTATTCGCCGAGATTCCCCGGCCTCTATCTCTACTATCCCAACCGGCGGCACCAGTCGCCGGCGTTGCGCGCGTTCATCGACTGCCTGCTCGACCGGGATTGAGGCCGGGAACCGGCTCCCCCGTTTCTTTGAACGTGCCAGCGTTGTCAGGGGTTTCGCGGCCCCGAACCACTGGATAGAGCCCCGTCGAGACCGAGAAGAGGGCATCATGAACATTGCCGACATGACCGCGAAAATGGCCGCGGGTAGGGGATTCATCGCGGCTCTGGACCAGAGCGGCGGCTCCACCCCCAAGGCGCTCAAGGGCTATGGCATCGCGGAAGGCGCCTGGTCCAATGACGAGGAGATGTTCGGCCTCATCCACCAGATGCGCAGCCGGATCATCGCTTCCCCCGCCTTCACCGGCGACAAGGTGATCGGCGCCATCCTGTTCGAGCGGACGATGGACGGGCAGGTGAGCGGCAAGCCGACGCCGCAGGCGCTGATCGACAAGGGCGTGGTGCCCTTCATCAAGATCGACAAGGGGCTCGAGGCCGAGGCCGAGGGCGTCCAGCGGATGAAGCCGATCCCGGGCCTCGACGCCCTGCTCGATCGGGCGAAGGGGTTGGGCGTGTTCGGCACCAAGGAGCGCTCGGTCGTCAACCTGGCGAACCGCGTGGGCATCGCCGCGATCGTCGCGCAGCAGTTCGAGGTCGGGCGGCAGGTGCTGGCGCACGGCATGATGCCGATCCTCGAACCCGAGGTGAACATCAAGAGCCCCGAGCGCGCCGAGGCCGACGCGATCCTGCGCGACGAGATCCTCAAGGGGCTCGATGCGCTGCCGGGCGGCGACAAGGTGATGCTGAAGCTGTCGATTCCCGCCACCGCGGGGCTGTTCGATCCGCTGGTCGATCATCCGCGGGTGCTGCGCGTCGTCGCGCTCTCGGGCGGCTATTCGCGCGCCGAGGCGTGCGCCGAGCTGGCGAAGAACCGCGGCATGATCGCGAGCTTCAGCCGCGCGCTGCTCGAGGACCTGCGTCACCAGATGAGCGATGCCGAGTTCGACGCGGCGCTGGGCGAGGCGATCGACGAGATCTACGCCGCCTCGACCGAGAAGGCGGCGGTCGCGGCTTAGCCCGATGGTCGACCGCACCCTTCCCGTCGAACCCGCCTGGGAAGCGGTGGACCGCTATGTCGCCGATCACCTGCTGGGCGAGGACCCGGCGCTCGACGCCGCGCTGGCGGCCAATGCGGGCGCCGGACTGCCGGCGATCGACGTGGCGCCCGTGCAGGGCAAGCTGCTGCATCTGCTCGCGAGGATGCGCGGGGCGCGCCGCATCCTCGAGGTCGGCACGCTCGGCGGCTATTCGACCATATGGCTCGCCCGCGCGCTGCCCGAGGGCGGACGGCTGGTGACGCTCGAGCTCGACCCGCACCATGCCGAGGTGGCGCGGGACAATCTGGAGCGCGCCGGCTTGGCGGACCGGTGCGAGATCCGCGTGGGGCCGGCGGCGGACAGCCTCGCGGCGCTGCGGGCGGAAGGCGCCGAACCTTTCGACTTCGTGTTCATCGACGCCGACAAACAGGGCAATGTCGCCTATGTCCGCGCCGTGATCCCATTGGCGCGGCCGGGGACGGCGATCGTCGTCGACAATGTCGTGCGGGAGGGCGGGATACTCGATCCCGACAGCGACGATCCCCGCATCCGCGGCACCCGCGCGCTGTTCGAGGCGGTCGCCGCCGAGCCGCGGCTGAGCGCCACGGCGATCCAGACCGTCGGCCTCAAGAAGTGGGACGGCTTCCTGCTCGCCATCGTCGACGGCTAGGACGTGAATTCACGACTGCCAATGACTGCTGACGATCGCGTTCCGTACATGGGCGGTATGACGACAACCTAACCCGAGGCTCGCAAATCGGCCATTGTGCTGTTGCGCCTATTATCGTGCCAGCTGATAGAGACGGCATGATCGTGGTCGTGGAAGGCATCAGCGCGAGCGGCAAAAGTACCTGGTGTGCCGAGCATGGCAACGGTCATATCATTGCCGAGAACGGGCCGTTTCGAGCGGTGCCGGATCAACTGAGCGATCCGCTGGGAGCTGCAAGTTTCTGGGCCGCGCGCAACGTGGATCGCTGGCAGGCTGCCCTCGCTTTGGAAAGCACGACATCGGTTGCGGTGTGCGATACCGATCCGCTCAAGCTCCATTACGCTTGGTGCCTATGGCGGATAGGAGAGACGACCGAACGTGACTGGCTGCTCGCGCTTGCGGCAACACGAGCAACGGTGGCGCGGAAGCGCATCGGATTTGCCGACAGCTACCTCGTAGGCGAGATAGATCCGCAAATAGCGCGCGAGCGCGCCCGGATGGACACTAGCCGACGACGCCGGCATTTCGAGTTGCATGTCCGCCTTCAACCCGCTTTGATTGATTGGTATTCGGCTCTCGATGCGGTGTTGCCGGGTCGCGTGCAGTTCGGCTTTCCTGCAACGCTTCCGATACCGACTCGCACCGGTGTGCGGTATGACGTCTCGGTGTTCGATCGCATGATCGAGGATCTTTCACGAAGGTCCGGCCGATCGGCGTAGCGAATGGCAGCTTGGCGTTTTGGCCGCCTCAAAGCTGACGGCGAGAATCCACCCGTTTCCAGACGCTCCCGAGCTATGAGCCCTCAACCTGGCCTCTCGCCTGCCGCACCATCGCCTTCAAGCTGTGCGCGTCGTGGATGGCGGCGGCTTCGGTGTCGTTGTTGAAATAGGCCCAGACCGGGCGTCCGGCGCGCGCCTGCTCCATCATCCAGTCCGTCCAGCCGACCAGGACCTCGTCCGAATAGCGGCCCCAATATTTGCCCCGGCCGCCGTGAAACCGGACATAGGCGAGGGGCCCCGTCGCGGCGCGCGGGCTGGCGATGCCCGGGAAATCATGCGCGACGAACCCGGCGCCATGGCGGTCGAGGAGGTCGAGCGTCTCGTCGATGTACCAGCTCTTGTGGCGGAACTCGAAGGCATGGGTCAGGTCTCCGGGAAGCAACGCGAGGAAGGCCTCCAGCCGTTCCAGATCGATGCCGAGGCTGGGCGGAAGCTGGTAGAGGATCGGGCCGAGCGCGGGCTGGAGATGGCGCGTCGGTGCCATCATCCAGCCGAGGGGCTCCTCGCAATCCTTGAGCTTCTTCGCCTGGGTGAGGAAGCGGTTGGCCTTGACCGCGTAGCAGAAGCCGGGTGGCGCCTGGTCGCGCCACTTGTCGAAGGTCTCGGCCTTGGGCAGGCGATAGAAGCTGTTGTTGATCTCGACGGTGCCGAACTGCTGGGCGTAGAATTCGAACCAGCGCTTGACCGGCAGCTTCTCGGGGTAGAAGGCGCCGCGCCAGTGGCGATAGTTCCAGCCGGAACAGCCGATGCGGATTGCGGAGACGGGCATGCACGAACCTGAGGACGACGGAGCTCTGGGCGACAACGCGCTGGAAGGCTTCGCGGATCAGTTCGAGCGCGACGACCGGCGTCCGCCCTGCCAGCTCTACCTGATCTCGCCGCTCGATGTCGGCGGGGGCTTCCCCGAGCGGCTGCAGCGCGCGCTCGGCGCCGGGCCGGTGGCGGCATTCCAGTTCCGCGTGAAGGGCATCGACCAGCACGAGGCCGCGCGGCTCGCCGAGCCGCTCCAGCGGATCTGCGCCGATGCCGAGGTGGCGTTCATCGTCAACGACAGCGTGAGCCTTGCGAAGCGGCTGGGCGCCGACGGCGTGCATCTGGGACAGGGCGACGGCGATCCGCGCGAGGCCCGGTCGATCCTCGGCCCCTCGGCGCAGATCGGCGTGACCTGCCATGACAGCCGCCACCTCGCGATGGAGGCGGGGGAGGCCGGAGCCGACTATGTCGCGTTCGGCGCCTTCTATCCGACCGCGACCAAGGAAGTGCGCCACCATCCCGAACCCGCGATCCTGAGCTGGTGGTCGGCGCTGTTCGAGCTGCCCTGCGTCGCGATCGGCGGGATCACGCCCGCCAACGCCGCGCCGCTGGTGAAGGCGGGGGCCGATTTCCTCGCGGTGAGCGGCGCGGTGTGGGGCGGAGACGAGGAAGCGGCGGTCAAGGCGTTCGCGGACCTGCTCGCGCGCTAGATCGTTCTCCTGTCGAACCATTGTTCGCCAGGAGGTTGAATCGGTGCGGAAATTTCTGAGTCTCGCGGCCTGTCTCGCCTGTGCCTCGCTCGGGCCCGCCGCTTCGGGGCGGCCGGGAACCGCGGCGCGCCCGCCGATCGACTATACGATCCTGCACGCGCAGGTGATCCTCGATCATCTCGGATTCTCGCCGGGCATCCTCGACGGCCGCGAGGGCCAATCGCTCACTGCGGCGCTCAAGGGTTTCCAGACCGCGCGCAGGATGCGCGTCACCGGCAAGCTCGACCAGGCGACGCTGCGGGCGCTGCATCCTTATGCGGCGCTTCGCCCGGTCCGGCGGATCACGCTCGACGCCGAGGCGCTGCGCGGACCCTATGTCAGCCGGATCCCCAAGGAGCCCGAGGAACAGGCGAAGCTCCCCGCGCTCGCCTATACGCGGCCGCTCGAGAAGCTCGCCGAGATGTTCCACACCACGCCGGAGGTGCTGGTCGAGCTCAATCCGGGCGGCGCGGCGATCCGGCCCGGCGCGACCTTCGTCTTCCCCAACGCGCTGCCGGCCTCGCGCGACTATCCGGCGGACCTGAAGGAGGAATGGCGGCGCACGCTCGCCGACCTCAACGTCGATGCGAACCAGCCCGAGGCGGACCATATCGTCGTCGACAAGTCCGAGAAGCTGCTCAAGGTCTATGACGTGAGCGGCGCGCTGGTCGCGCAGTTCAGCGCGACGATGGGCAGCGAGCACGACCCGCTGCCGATCGGCACGTGGAAGATCAACGGTGCGGACACCAATCCCAAATTCCACTACAATCCGGACCTGTTCTGGGACGCCAGGAAAGGCGACGATCCGGCGACGCTGCCGCCGGGGCCCAACGGTCCGGTGGGGGTGGTGTGGCTCGATCTCTCCAAGGAGCATTACGGCATCCACGGCACGCCCGAGCCGCAGATGATCGGCCGCACCGAGAGCCATGGCTGCATCCGGCTCACCAACTGGGACGCGGCGCGGCTCGCGCTGATGGTCAAGCCGGGCACCGAGGCGGTGTTCCAGGAGTGAGGCGATGACCTGGGCGAAGCGGATCGGCTGGGGAATGGCAGCGCTGCTGCTGGTGCTGGCGGGGGCGTTCGCTTCGATGGTGCGGATCACGATCGACGCACCCGCGCCCTCGTCCACGGTGCCGGAGGCGCCCGCGCCGTTGCCGGTCCAGGGCAGCGATCCGGTGCCGCTGATCATTCCCGTCGAGGGAGTGCGCGCGAGCCAGCTCAGCGACAGCTGGGGCCAGAGCCGGGGCGGAGGAGCGCGCGCGCACCACGCGATCGACATCCTGGCGCCGCGTGGCACGCCGGTGCTCGCCGCCGCCTCGGGCACGGTCGAGAAGATCTTCGAGAGCGCCAATGGCGGGCACACGATCTATGTCCGCACGCGCGACGGCGCGACGATCCACTATTACGCGCATCTCGACGCCTATCTCGTCGGCGAGCGGCAGGCGGTGCGCCAGGGCGAACGGATCGCGACGGTGGGCGACAGCGGCAGCGCGGCGGGCGGCGCGCCGCACCTCCATTTCGAGATCAAGGCGATGCAGCCGGGCGAGGGCTGGTGGCAGGGGACGAACGTCAATCCCTATCCCCTGCTTGCCCAAGCGGGCCCTCCCGGCTAAAGGCCCGCGCTCAGCTCTTTCTCAGTTCTAGGGTCTCGATCATGAAGATCAGCGGCGTGGACATCCGTCCCGGCAACATCATCGAATATGAAGGCGGCATCTGGCGTGCGGTGAAGATCCAGCACACCCAGCCCGGCAAGGGCGGCGCCTATATGCAGGTCGAGCTCAAGAACCTGCGCGACGGCCGCAAGAACAATGTCCGCTTCCGCTCGGCGGAGACGGTCGAGCGCGTGCGGCTCGACACCAAGGACTTCCAGTTCCTGTTCGCCGACGGCGACACGCTGACCTTCATGGACAAGGAAACCTACGAGCAGACCACGCTGCCGCGCGACCTGCTCGGCGACGCCGCCGCCTTTCTCCAGGACGGCATGGACGTGATCATGGAGCTCTATGACGAAGAGCCGATCAGCGTGCAGCTGCCCGACACGATCGAGGCGACGATCGTCGAAGCCGATGCAGTGGTGAAGGGCCAGACGGCTTCGTCCTCGTACAAGCCCGCAGTGCTCGACAATGGCGTGCGCATCATGGTCCCGCCGCACATCGCGAGCGGGACGCGCATCGTCGTCGACGTGTACGAGCAGACCTACGTCCGCAGGGCGGACTGACCGTTTCCCCTCCCGCTCGCGGGAGGGGCTAGGGGAAGGCGTGTACGAGGCCTCACGCCCTTCGCCTCGATGATCTGACAGGCCCTCCCCCGACCCCTCCCGAAGCGGGAGGGGGGAGATGTTGAATTGGTCAGCCATTCCGGCCTCATCACCGTCATGGAGCGCGCCGCCCGCAAGGCGGGGCCGCGCCTGCGCCGCGACTTCAACGAGGTCCAGCACCTCCAGGTCAGCCGCAAGGGGCCGGCCGACTTCGTCAGCCTCGCCGACCAGCGCGCCGAGGACACGCTGATCGAGGAGCTCCGCAAGGCGCGCCCGGACTGGGGCTTCCTGGTCGAGGAGCGCGGCGAGATCGCGGGCGACCCCGACAAGCCGCGCTGGATCATCGATCCGCTCGACGGCACGTCGAACTTCCTCCACGGCATTCCCCATTTCTGCATCTCGATCGCGGTCGAGGACCCGCGCGGCGCGCAGGGCAAGCCCGAGGTGACGCACGGCTATGTCTACCAGCCGCTCACCGACGAGAGCTTCTGGTCCGAGAAGGGCCGCGGCGCCTGGCTCCAGGATCAGCGCCTGCGGGTCTCGGCGCGGCGCGACCTCTCCGAGGCGCTGATCGCGACGGGCATTCCGTTCCTGGGGCACGGCGACTTCGCCGAGTGGAGCCGTATCTTCGGCGCGGTGGCGCCCGAGGTGGCCGGCATCCGGCGGCTGGGATCGGCGGCGCTCGACCTCGCCTGGGTCGCGGCGGGGCGGTTCGACGGCTTCTGGGAATCGAACCTCAAGCCCTGGGACGTCGCGGCGGGCATGCTGCTGATCCGCGAGGCGGGCGGCTTCGTCACCGATTATCGCGGCCAGGACCTGTCGCGCGAGCGCAACCAGTATCTCGCCGCCAATGACGTGCTGCACTCGAAGCTGCACAAGCTCGTCGCGAGCGCGCTGCGGTGATCGCCGCGGCGCTGATCGGGCTCCTCGCCCAGGAAGTGCCGCCCGAAACCATCCTCGCCGTCCCCGCAGAATACCGGTTGATCGAAGGCGTCGCCTCGGACGGCGGCACGATCTGGACGAGCAGCGTCCTCGGGCGTGCGATCGTCGCGCACCGGAAGGGCGCGTTCCGGGCATTTCCGTTGCCCGACGGCGCCGGGGCACCACTCGGCATCGCGTGGGACGCGGGCCGGCAATGGCTGTGGATCGCCGCCTTCTGCCCTGCCGAGCTGCGGATCGCCGGCTGCTCGGGCGCGGCACTGCTCGGGGTGGACCGCAAGGGCAGGGTGCGTGCGCGGCTTCGTCCCGCCGGCAACGCGGCCTTCTCCCCCGGCGACGTCTCGGTGTGGCGCGACCGGGTGTTCGTGAGCGACACGCGCAACGGCGCGGTATATCGCTGCTCGGCCAAATGCGACGCGCTCGTCCCCCTGATCGCGCCGCGCGGCAAGGGCAGCGCGCAGGGCAGCGCGGTCTATGACGACGGACGCAAGCTGCTCGTCGCGGACTATGGCCTCGGCCTGATCAGCGTGGATCTAGCCACCGGCGCCGAGACGCCGGTGCTGCTCGAGGACGGCAGCCGTCTGCGCGGAGTCGACGGGCTGGTCGCCGATGGCGACGGCTTCGCCGCGGTCCGCAACCCGAATACGCCGGGCAAGGTCTGGCGTTTCCGCGTCTCGGCGGACAACCGCGTCGTCGCACCGCAGGTCGTGGCGCAGGGCGGCGACATCGTGGATCCGACCCAGATCGCCCGCGTTGGAAACAGGCTGCTCATTGTCGGCGATTCGCAATGGAGCGCGCATCTGCCCGACAAGGACGGCCGGATCTCGGGCACGCAACGACCCACGCCGATCGTGGCGATCCCGGCGCGCTGAACCCGTTCTTGTTGCGAGTGATTCTCAGGGGTTTCCGCCCTTGCCGCACCCCTGTCAGCGTCCTAGAAGCCGCCTCAGATTCCGCATCCGCGAGAAGGCACTTTGGTCGATCTATCCCAATATCTGCCGATCCTGTTGTTCCTCGGCGTCGCGCTGGCCCTGTCCAGCGCCTTCGTGTTCTTGCCGATGCTGGTGAGCCGGCTGACCGGCTCGCACCAGCCGACCGAGGCCAAGCTGGCCGAATATGAGTGCGGCTTCCCCGCCTTCGAGGATTCGCGCAGCCAGTTCGACGTGCGCTTCTACCTCGTCGCGATCCTGTTCATCGTCTTCGATCTCGAAGCGGCGTTCCTCTATCCCTGGGCCGTCTCTGTGTTCGACCTGGGCTGGACCGCCTGGATCTCGATGATGATCTTCATCGCCGAGCTCGCGCTCGGCCTCGTCTACGCCTGGAAGAAGGGAGCGCTCGAATGGGAGTAGAGCTCGTCACGACGCCGCCCCCGCCGGGAACGCTCCCGGACGTCGGCTTCCTCAACGACATCAATGCCGAGATCGGCGACAAGGGCTTCCTGGTCACCTCGACCGAGGAGCTGTTCCAATGGGCGCGCACCGGCTCGCTCTGGTGGATGACCTTCGGCCTCGCCTGCTGCGCGGTCGAGATGATCCACGTCAACATGCCGCGCTACGACATGGAGCGCTTCGGCGCCGCGCCGCGCGCCTCGCCGCGCCAGTCCGACGTGATGATCGTCGCCGGCACGCTCTGCAACAAGATGGCGCCCGCGCTCCGCAAGGTCTACGACCAGATGTCGGAGCCCAAATACGTCATCTCGATGGGCAGCTGCGCCAATGGCGGCGGCTATTACCATTACAGCTACAGCGTGGTGCGCGGCTGCGACCGGATCGTGCCGGTGGACATCTACGTCCCGGGCTGCCCGCCGACCGCCGAGGCCCTGCTCTACGGCGTGATGCAGCTCCAGCGTAAGATCCGCCGTTCGGGGACGATCGAGCGGTGAGGGCGCCGGCACCCAGGTTCGCCGTCAACGACGGCGTGATCGAGGCGGCGCGGGCCGCGCTCGGCGACATCCTCGTCCATGCCGAGGAGAGGGTCGGCGAAGTCAATCTGACGCTCGACCGCGCGCGCGTGGTCGAGGGGATGATCGCGCTGCGCGACACCAAGGGCCTCGAATATCAGCAGCTCATGGAGATCGCCGGAGTCGACTATCCCGAGCGGCCCGAGCGCTTCGAGGTCGTCTACTGCCTGCTCAGCCTGACGCGGAACCACCGCATCAAGGTCAAGGCGATCACCGACGAGGAGAGGCCGGTGCCGTCGGTGACGGGTATCTGGCCGGTCGCGGGCTGGCTCGAGCGCGAAGTCTACGACATGTACGGCGTGCTGTTCGAGGGCAATACGGACCTCCGCCGTATCCTCACCGATTACGGCTTCCAGGGCCATCCGCAGCGCAAGGACTTCCCGCTGACGGGCTATGTCGAGCTGCGCTACTCGGAAGAGTCCAAGCGCGTGGTCTATGAGCCGGTCAGCCTGGCGCAGGACTTCCGCAATTTCGACTTCATGAGCCCCTGGGAAGGCGCGCGCTACGTGCTGCCGGGCGACGAGAAGGCGACCGGCCCTGGCCCGGCCGACACGCCCCAGGCCAAGGCGGCGCCGTCGCCCACGCCTGCGCCTGCCGCTCCGGGCGTGCCGCAGGAGAAGGGCGCACCGACCCCGGTGACGGCCGACGAACTCCAGAAGGCCGATGCCAAGCCGAAGAAGTCCAGCCCGCGCGCCAAGACGCCCAAGACCGTCGACGCCCCCGGCCAGGCCGAGGGCGGCGAGAAGTCGACTCAGGCGCGCACCCGCAAGTCGCGGCCGAAAAAGCCCGACGTGCCGCCCGGTGAGGGCCAGAACCAATGAGCGATACCGTCGAGAAGATGATGGATCACGACGTCGACCCGCGATCGGGCGACACCGAGATCGCCAACTACACGATCAATTTCGGCCCGCAGCACCCGGCCGCGCACGGCGTGCTGAGGCTGGTGATGGAGCTCGACGGCGAGATCGTCGAGCGGCTCGATCCGCATGTCGGGTTGCTCCATCGCGGCACCGAGAAGCTGATCGAGTACAAGACCTACCAGCAGGCGCTCCCGTACTTCGACCGGCTCGATTACTGCTCGCCGATGGGGATGGAGTACAGCTTCGTCCTCGCCGTCGAGAAGCTGCTCGATCTCGAAGTGCCGGTCCGCGGCCAGTATCTCCGCGTCTTCTGGGCCGAGCTCACGCGCATCATGAACCACATGCTGAACCTCGGTTCGCACGTGATGGACGTGGGCGCGATGACGCCGAACCTGTGGATGTTCGAGCTGCGCGAAGACTGCATGAACTTCTACGAGCGCGCGTCGGGCGCCCGCATGCACGCGAATTACTTCCGCGTCGGCGGCGTGCGCCAGGACGTGCCGCTCAAGCTGCTGACCGACATCGCCGACTGGCTCGACACCCGCCTGCCGCGGCTGTTCGGCGACGCGGTGAGCCTGGTCGCCGAGAACCGCATCTTCAAGCAGCGCAACGTCGACATCGCGGTGGTGAGCCGCGAGGATGCGATCCGCTGGGGCTTCTCGGGCCCGATGATCCGCGGCGCGGGCATCCCCTGGGACATCCGCCGCTCGCAGCCCTACGACGTCTACGACCGGATGGAGTTCGACGTCCCGGTCGGCACCCGGGGCGACTGCTACGACCGGTTCATGGTCCGGGTGCAGGAAGTCTACCAGTCCGCGCGCATCATGAAGCAGTGCCTGCAGGAAATGCCCGAGGGTCCGGTGCTCACGCTCGACCGCAAGGTCGCCCCGCCCCGGCGCGGCGAGATGAAGCAGTCGATGGAAGCGCTGATCCACCACTTCAAGCTCTATACCGAGGGCTATCACGTCCCCGCGGGCGAAGTATATGTCGCGACCGAGAGCCCCAAGGGCGAGTTCGGCGTCTATCTGGTGAGCGACGGCACCAACAAGCCCTATCGCTGCAAGATCCGCCCGACCGCGTTCAGCCACCTCCAGGCGATGGACTTCATGTCGCGCGGCCACATGCTGGCGGACACGACGGCGATCCTGGGCGCGCTCGATATTGTTTTTGGTGAATGTGACCGCTGATGGCTGACGCACCCCAACTCCCCGATGAAGCCGAGGTCCGCGCGCGCTGGGGCGATTTCGCCTGGACGCCGGAGAATGCCGAGAAGGCGCGCGAGATCGTCGAGCGCTATCCGCCGGGCCGGCAGATGTCCGCCTCGATCCCGTTCCTCGACCTCGCCCAGCGCCAGGTCGGCGCCGAGACCAATACCCAGGGCTGGCTGCCCGTGCCGGTGATCGAGTTCGTCGCGCGCGAGCTCGGCATGCCGTACATCCGCGTGTTCGAAGTCGCGACCTTCTACACCATGTTCAACCTGGTGCCGGTCGGCCGCTACCATGTGCAGGTCTGCGGCACGACGCCGTGCTGGCTGCGCGGCTCGGACGACGTGATGGCGGCGTGCAAGAGCCGCGGCATGAAGAAGGGCCACACCACCGAGGACGGGCTGTTCACGCTCACCGAGGTCGAGTGCATGGGCAATTGCTCCTCGGCGCCGATGGTCCAGATCAACGACGACAATTACGAGGACCTCGACTACGACCGCACGCTCGCGATCCTCGACGCGCTGGCCAAGGGCGAGAGTCCCAAGACCGGTACCCAGGAGCCCGGCCGCCACACGGTCGAGCCGGTCGGCGGACCCACCACGCTCACCGCGATGGTCGGCGAGAACCATGACTATCGAGGGGAATGGTGATGAGCCAGGAAGCCAAGAACATCCTCTTCGTGGTGCTCGCGGTGATCGGCGCGATCGTCGTGGGCGGCTGGCTGCTCAAGATCGCGTTCAAGCTGCTCGGGCTGATCATCCTCGTGGGCCTCGCAGTGGTCGCGTACATCGTCGTCCAGAACATGATGGGTAAGGGGCGATAGATGCTCGCGGACAAGGATCGCATCTTCACCAACGTCTATGGCTATCAGCCCTGGAACCTGCCCGCTGCGCAGAAGCGCGGCGACTGGGACAAGACCAAGGACCTGATGGCGATCGGCCAGGACGCCATCATCGACCGCATCAAGGCCTCGGGCCTGCGCGGACGCGGCGGCGCGGGCTTCCCGACCGGCATGAAGTGGAGCTTCATGCCCAAGGAGCCGCGTCCCGATCGTCCCAATTTCCTGGTGATCAACGCCGACGAGTCCGAGCCCGGCTCGTGCAAGGACCGCGAGATCATCCGCCACGATCCGCACAAGCTGATCGAGGGCGCGCTGGTCGCGGGCTTCGCGATGCGCGCGCGGGCGGCGTACATCTACATCCGCGGCGAATATATCCGCGAGGCCGAGACGCTCTTCGCGGCGGTCAAGGAGGCCTATGACGCCGGGCTGATCGGCAAGAACGCGTGCAAGTCGGGCTACGACTTCGACGTGTTCGTCCATCGCGGCGCCGGCGCGTACATCTGCGGCGAAGAGACCGCGATGCTCGAGAGCCTCGAGGGCAAGAAGGGCCAGCCGCGGCTGAAGCCGCCCTTCCCGGCGGGCGCGGGCCTCTATGGCTGCCCGACCACGGTGAACAATGTCGAGTCGATCGCGGTCGTCCCGACGATCCTGCGGCGCGGCCCCGAATGGTTCGCGAGCTTCGGCAACGAGAACAACAAGGGCACCAAGCTCTTCCAGATCTCGGGCCATGTGAACAAGCCGTGCGTGGTCGAGGAGGCCATGTCGATCCCGTTCCGCGAGCTGATCGAGAAGCATTGCGGCGGCATCCGCGGCGGGTGGGACAATCTGCTCGCGGTGATCCCTGGCGGATCGTCGGTGCCTTTGGTGCCGGCCGAGCAGATCATGGACTGCCCGATGGACTTCGACGGCCTCCGCGCCCTCGGCTCGGGCCTCGGCACCGCGGCGGTGATCGTGATGGACAAGTCCACCGACATCGTGAAGGCGATCAGCCGGATCAGCTATTTCTACAAGCACGAGAGCTGCGGCCAGTGCACGCCGTGCCGCGAGGGCACCGGCTGGATGTGGCGCGTGATGGAGCGGCTGCGCACCGGCGACGCCGACATCGGCGAGATCGACACGCTGCTCCAGGTCACCAAGCAGGTCGAGGGCCACACGATCTGCGCGCTGGGCGACGCCGCCGCCTGGCCGATCCAGGGCCTGATCCGCCATTTCCGTCCCGAGCTCGAGCGCCGCATCAACGCGCGCCGCGGCGGGGGCGAGGCGCCGATGATGGAGGCAGCGGAATGACCGCAACCAGGGGAGGAACCGGCATGCGAAAGTTGCTCGTGAGCGCCGCGTTGGGGGCGCTGTTCGCGTCTTCGACTGCCTATGCGCAAGTGACGCCGGTCGACATGTGGACGGCCGCGACCTGCGTGGCCGACAACGAACCGGGGATCGCGCGGGCGCTGCTCGCGACGCTGCCGGGCTCCGCCGCCGAGGCGAAGATGCGGAACCAGGTGGCCGAGATATTCACTGCCTGCAACGACGGCGTCTGGGTCGCCGGCGACGGTGTCGCGCGCGTCCGCCCCGCCATCGCCGCCGCGATGGTGGCGTACGATATCGAGCACGGCAAGCCGCGCCCTGCCGCCGCGAGCGCCTCGCCCTGGTATGCCAAGGCCGTGGCGCAGGGGGCGCCGGGCCGCGACTTCGACCCGGTGGCGCTGGGCATGCAGGAATTCGGCACGTGCGTCGTCGCCGCCGCGCCGGGGCCGGCGACGCGCCTGGTCGTATCGGGACCCGGCGGGAGCGAGGAGCGGGCCGCCATCGCCGCGCTCAAGCCGGCGCTCTCGCCCTGCGTCGTCCAGGGCAAGCCCATCACATTGAAGCCGGCCGCCCTCCGCATGTTGCTTGCCGAGCCGCTCTATCACGCGATGGGGAATTGAAGGTGCGCAGCGCACCGGCCCCGAAGGAATGAACTAGAATGCCGAAGCTCACAGTCGACGGAATCGAAGTCGAGGTGCCCCAGGGCGCCACCGTGCTCCAGGCCTGCGAGGCCGCGGGGAAGGAGATTCCGCGCTTCTGCTATCACGAGCGGCTGTCGATCGCCGGCAATTGCCGCATGTGTCTGGTCGAGGTGAAGCCGGGGCCGCCCAAGCCGCAGGCGAGCTGCGCGCTGCCGGCCGCCGACAACCAGGAGGTCCGCACGGATTCGCCGATGGTGAAGGCTGCGCGCGAGGGCGTGATGGAGTTCCTGCTGATCAACCACCCGCTCGACTGCCCGATCTGCGATCAGGGCGGCGAGTGCGACCTCCAGGACCAGTCCATCGCCTATGGGCGCGGGCACAGCCGCTACACCGAGAACAAGCGCGCGGTGACCGAAAAGTATATGGGTCCGATCATCAAGACGATCATGACCCGCTGCATCCAGTGCACCCGCTGCGTCCGCTTCGGCGAGGAAGTCGCGGGCGTGGAGGACATCGGCGCGATCTATCGCGGCGAGGACATGCAGATCACGACCTATCTCGAAAAAGCGTTCAAGAGCGAGCTTTCGGGCAATGCGGTCGATCTCTGCCCGGTCGGCGCGCTGACCCACAAGCCGGTCGCCTATGAGTATCGCGCCTGGGAGCTCAAGAAGACGCTGTCGATCGACGTGATGGACGCGGTCGGCACCAACATCCGGCTCGACAGCCGCGGCCGCCAGGTGATGCGCGTGCTCCCGCGGATCAACGAGGACGTCAACGAGGAGTGGGCGCACGACAAGACCCGCTACCATGTCGACGCGCTGGTCCGCCGCCGGCTCGACCGGCCGTTCGTGCGCGTGAAGGGCAAGCTCGTCGAGGCGAGCTGGGACGAGGCGTTCGAGGCGATCGCCAAGGTCGCGAAGAAGGCCGGCAGCAGCGTCGCCGCGATCGCCGGCGACTTGCTCGACTGCGAGACGATGTACGCCGCCAAGGCGCTGGTGAAGGCGCTGGGCTCGGACCTGATCGAGGGCCGCCAGACGGGCATGGCCTATGACGTGACGAATCTGGGCGCGGTCGCGTTCAACTCGACGATCGCCGCGGTCGAGGATGCCGATGCGATCCTGCTGGTCGGCTCGAACCTCCGCTGGGAGGCGCCGCTGGTCAACACGCGGGTGCGCAAGGCGATCAAGAAGGGGGCCAAGGTCTTCGCGATCGGGCCCGAGGTCGACTTGACCTACAAGGTCGAGTGGCTCGGCAACGATCTCGCGCTGCTCGGCAAGATGCCGGCCCGGGCGGCCGAGGCGATCGACGCGGCGAAGAAGCCGCTGCTGATCGTCGGCCCCGGCGCGCTCAAGGACGGGCACGGTCCGGCGCTGGCGATGGCCAATGCCTTCCAGCGCTCCGCGACCGAGACCGAAGGCGCCTGGAACGGCTTCAACGTCGTCCACACCGCCGCGGCGCGGATGGGCGGGCTGATGCTCGGCTGGGCGCAGAAGGGCGGCATCGCCGACGTGGTCGCCGCCGCGCCCAAGCTCGCCTTCTTCCTCGGCGCCGACGAAGTGGACTTCGAGGGGTTCAAGGACAGCTTCAAGGTCTATATCGGCCATCACGGCGACAAGGGCGCGCACCATGCCGACGTGATCCTGCCGGGCGCGACCTATGCCGAGAAGCCGGGCACCTATGTGAACCTCGAGGGCCGCGTCCAGCGCGCCGACCGCGCGGTGTTCGCCCCCGGCGACGCGCGCGAGGACTGGACGATCCTGCGCGCGCT
>CBIFVW010000043.1:0-18499 GCA_966186155.1 uncultured Sphingomonas sp. | reverse complement strand
GTCACCGACGTCAAGCGCGGCGACCTGCCCGCGCTCGCCAATGCCTATGCCCGGCTGATCGTCGCCGCCGAAGGCGGGACGCTCGGGCTGTTCACGGCGATCCGGCGGCTGCGCGGCGTCCATGCCCGCATCGCCGACCGGCTGGCGCGCGAGGGGCTGCCCCTGCTCGCCCAGCATGTCGATCCGATCGACACCGGCACGCTGGTCGACATCTTCCGCGACGATCCGCGCGCCTCGCTGATCGGCACCGATGCCTTGCGGGACGGCGTCGACGTGCCCGGCCATTCGCTGCGGCTGGTGGTGATGGAGGGCGTGCCCTGGCCCAAGCCGACCGTGCTCCACGCGGCGCGCCGGCTCGCCGGGGGCGGCAGCGCCTATGACGACCGCATCGTCCGCGCGCGGCTCGCCCAGGCATTCGGCCGGCTGATCCGCCGCGCCGACGATCGCGGCACCTTCGTGCTGCTCTCGGCGGCGATGCCGTCGCGGCTGCTCGGCGCCTTTCCGCCCGGCACGCCGGTCGCGCGCGTCACGCTCGACGAGGCGGTGGAACGCGTGCGTCTTTCCTTGGCGGCACGCTTGCGGCATGAGGCGGCCGCGAACGCCTGACGGGGAATCCATGAAGACGCTCACGCTGCTGCGCCACGCCAAATCGGGATGGGACGATCCGGTCGCGCGCGACTTCGACCGGCCGTTGAATCCCAAGGGCCAGCGCGCCGCGGCGATGATGGGGCGCTACATGCGTTCCGAGGGGCTCGAATTCGACCATGTCGCCGCCTCGCCCGCCGCGCGCGTGGTCGAGACGCTCGCGCATCTCGGCGCCGGCTATGGCGGCGATCTCGCCCCCGCCTGGGACCAGCGGCTCTATCTCGCCTCGGCGGGGAGCCTGCTCGACATCGTCCGCGAGCTGCCCGACGCGGCGGACGCGGTGCTGCTTACGGGGCACAATCCCGGGCTCGAGGAGCTGGTGCTGCTGCTGATCCCGGAGGACGGCGCCAAGCTGCGCGGCGACGTCGAGGCCAAGTTCCCGACCGCGAGCCTGGCGGTGATCCGCTTCGACGCCGATCATTGGGCGGACGTGCGCCCGGCGAGCGGCACCCTGGTCCGCTTCACGCGCCCGCGCGACCTCGATCCGTCGCTGGGTCCGGACGCGGCCTAGCCGCCGTCCTCGTCGAGCGCCTGGGAAAGCGAATCGCGGATCGCCTGGAGGTCCTCTGCCGGCGTGCCGCCGCCCTTCTTGCGCACGCCCTTCTCCGCCGCGAGCAGCTTCTGCACGCCGCGGATCGTATATCCCTGGTTCGAGAGCAGGTCGTGGATGCGCCGCACCAGCGCCACGTCCTCGGGCCGGTAATAGCGGCGGTTGCCGGCGCGCGTCAGCGGGCGGAGCTGCGGAAAGCGCGTCTCCCAATAGCGCAGGATATGCTGGGGCCGCCCGATCTCCTGGGCAAGCTCGCCGATCGTCCTTAGGGCGCCAGCAGCCTTTTCCGGCCCCGGCATGTGCGTTGCCCTCAGCCGGCCGAGACGATGCGGTCGCGCATCATCTGGCTGGCGCGGAAGGTGAGCACGCGGCGCGGCGCGATCGGCACTTCGACGCCGGTCTTGGGATTGCGGCCGATCCGCTCGCCCTTGTCGCGCAGGATGAAGCTGCCGAAGCCCGAGATCTTGACGTTCTCGCCCTTGGCGAGTGCGTCGCACATGTGCTTGAGGATCTGCTCGACCAGCCGAGCGGCGTCGGCGCGCGACAGCCCCACCTCGCGATGAAGCGATTCGGCGAGATCGGCCCTGGTCAGCGTGCCGGCTGGCGGCATCCGCAGTCTCCCCCTTCAATTGATCTATATCGAGTCGGTCGTATCAGATTGTTCCAGCGCCGCAAACGGGGAACATTGCGTAGTGGCAACATCAGCGACGCAATTTGGAAACAATTCAGAAACGCGCAACCGCGGCACCCCAGGTGAAGCCGCCGCCCATCGCCTCGAGCACGATCAGGTCGCCTTGCCGGATGCGTCCGTCGCGCACCGCGGTGTCGAGCGCGAGCGGGACCGACGCCGCCGACGTGTTGGCGTGCTCGTCGACGGTGACGATCACCTTGTGCGCCTCGAGCCCGAGCTTGCGCGCGGTCGCGTCGAGGATGCGGGCATTGGCCTGGTGCGGCACCACCCAGTCGACATCGCCCGAGGCGAGGCCCGCGGCGGAAAGCGCCTCCTCCATCACTGCGGCGAGGTTGACCACCGCATGGCGGAACACCTCGCGCCCCTTCATGCGGAGCTTGCCGACGGTCTGGGTGCTCGACGGCCCGCCGTCGACATAGAGAAGCTGATTGTGCCGGCCATCGGCATGGAGCCGCGTCGCGAGGATGCCGCGGCCGTCCTTCTCGGCGGTCTCCTGCGCTTCGAGCACCACGGCGCCGGCGCCGTCGCCGAACAGCACGCAGGTCGCGCGGTCCTCCCAGTCGAGGATGCGGCTGAAGGTCTCGGCGCCGATCACCAGCGCGCGGCGGTGCGCGCCCGCGCGCAGCATCGAATCGGCGACCTGGAGCGCATAGAGGAAGCCCGAGCACACCGCCGCGACGTCGAAGGCGACGCAATCGTCGATGCCGAGCGCCGCCTGCACCTTGGTGGCGCTGGCCGGAAAGGTCTGGTCGGGAGTCGCGGTGGCGAGCACGATCAGGTCGATCTCGGCCGCCGCGCGGCCCGCCGCTTCGAGCGCGGCGCGCGCCGCATCGGTCGCCAGCGTCGCGGTGGTCTCGTCGGGCCCGGCGATGTGGCGGAAGCGGATGCCGGTGCGCTCGACGATCCATTCGTCGCTGGTGTCGACCTGCTCCGCGAGTTCGGCGTTGGAGACGCGGCGCGGCGGCAGTGCCGAACCGGTGCCGATGATCACGGAACGCAATGTCATGACTGAAACCTCAGGCCGCCTTCGCCTCGAAATTCCCCAGGTCCTCGGCGATTCGGCGGTTGAGATCGTCGCGGAGCATCTTGGCGGCGAAGCCGATCGCGGTATCGACGCCGAGCTCGTTGGCGCTGCCATGGCTCTTCACGACGATGCCGTTGAGGCCGAGGAAGACCGCGCCATTGTGGTTGTTGGGATCGAGATGGTGGCGCAGCAGCTCGGTCGCCGGCCGCGAGATCAGGAAGCCGATCTTCGAGCGAGTCGAGCTCTGGAAGGCGCGGCGCAGCAGATCGGCGACGAAGCGCGCGGTCCCCTCGACCGTCTTCAAGGCGATATTGCCCGAAAAGCCGTCGCACACGATCACGTCGACATCGCCGCGCGACAGCTTGTTGCCTTCGATGAACCCGCGGAAGTCGAGGCGGAGATGCGCCGCCTCGCGCAGCTCGGCGGCCGCCTCGCGGATATTGTCGGTGCCCTTCATCTCCTCGGTGCCGATGTTGAGGAGCGCGACGCGCGGGCTCTCGAGGTCGAGCGCGGTGCGGGCATAGGCCGCGCCCATCACAGCGAACTGGACGAGGTTGCGGGCATCGACTTCGGTATTGGCGCCGAGATCGAGCATCACCGTGTCGTTCTGCCCCAGCGTCGGCATCAGCGCGGCGAGCGCGGGCCGGTCGATCCCCGGCATGGTGCGCAGCGACAGCTTGGCCATCGCCATCAGCGCGCCGGTGTTGCCCGAAGAGACCGCGGCACCGGCCTTGCCCTGCTTAACCAGGTCGATCGCGATGCCCATCGACGTCGTCTTGGCACGCCGAAGCGCCGCGCTCGGCTTCTCTTCCGAGGCGACGATTCCCGGCGCGTGGACGATCTCCGACGCGGCGGTGAGATTGGGATGATTCTTGAGGCCTTCGCGGATCTGGTCCTCGTCGCCGACGAGGTAGAACTGCATCCCCTCGAAGCGGCGGCGGGCGCGCGCCACGCCGGCGAGCATCACGGCGATCCCCTCGTCGCCGCCCATCGCATCGACGGCGATTCGAGAGGTGCTCGTCATGCGCTCAAGGCCCCCGCGCGACCGGCTCAGTCTTCGGCCGAGACGATCTCGCGGCCGTTATAGTGGCCGCAGGCGCCGCACAGCACGTGCGGGCGCTTGAGCTCGCCACAGTTCGGGCACTCCTGGAACGCCTGGACCTTCAGCGCGTCGTGCGCCCGGCGCATGCCACGCCGCGACGGCGAGGTCTTTCTCTTGGGAACGGCCATTGAGGCACCTTCTAAACGAAACGAATGTCAAAATCGCGAGTAAGCCCGCATGGTCCGGCGGGCAAGCGACGGAAGATCCGGCGCTCGCCGGACCAGCAGGCAGGTCACGAAGCGAGTGCGCGCGTATAGCGATTCTTGCGGGCCATGCAAGGGAGTGTAAGGGTTGCCGGTCTGGAGGGGACCCCGCTCATGCTCATATTGCCCGTCGCGCTCACCACTGCCGGCGCCGCCGCCGTGATCAACTTCTGGCTCGGCCTGCGAATCAGCCGGATGCGGCTTTCCGAGAAGATATCGGTCGGCGACGGCGGCAATGCGCGGCTGCTCGCCCGGATGCGCGCGCAGCTCAACTTCGCCGAATATGTGCCGATCGTGCTGGTGCTGCTCGCGCTGGTCGAGCTCGCGGCGGGAACGAGCCTGTGGCTCTGGGCAGTCGCGGCCCTGTTCCTCCTCGGCCGCCTGCTCCACGCCTTCGGCATGGACGGCTGGCTGCCGGGGCGGCGGCTCGGAATCATGCTCACGCTGCTGATCATGCTCGGGCTGGCGGCCTATTCCATCTATCTCGGTGCCCAGGCTTCCAAGGCGCCGCCCGCGACGGTGTTCAAGATCGCGCCCAGGGCCTAGCCTTTCGCGAGCACCGAATCGGCGACGAAGGGATTCGTCCGCCGCTCGTGCGCGAAGTTGCTCAAGGGGCCGTGGCCGGGGACGAACACGGTCTCGTCGCCCAGCGGCCAGAGCCGCCCGGTGATCGCGTCGATCAGGTCCTGGTGGTTGCCGAGCGGGAAATCGGTGCGGCCGATCGACCCCTGGAACAGCACGTCGCCCACGGTCGCGAATTTCGAGGGCGCGTGGTGGAACACGACGTGCCCCGGCGTATGGCCGGGACAGTGATAGACGTCGAGCACGAGCTCGCCGACCGTCACCGTGTCGCCATTGTCCAGCCAGCGGTCGGGCTCGAACACAGTGCCGCGGATGCCGTAGCGCCGGCCGTCCTCGTCGAGGCGCGCGATCCAGAAGCGATCGGCCTCGTGCGGCCCTTCCACCGGCACGCCGAGCTCCTTCGCGAACTCGCCCGCAGCGCCGCAATGGTCGATATGACCGTGCGTCACGAGGATCTTCTCGATCGTCACGCCGTGCTCGGCCGCCGCCGCGCGCAGCTTGTCGAGGTCGCCGCCGGGATCGACGAAGGCGCCGCGCATCGTCTTCGTGCACCACAACAAGGTGCAGTTCTGCTGGAGCGGCGTGACCGGGATCACCGCGGCGCGCATCGGGGGATTCGCCATGGCCGCGAGATAGGCGGCGCGCGCGGGCGCGGCAACATGGGCTTGCCGCGCGCGCGCCGGGGCTGCATTCCGGGGCGGCATGCGATTGTCCGGTCCCTTCGTCCTGCTCGACGACGCGCGCGACGGCGGCGCCGGGGCGCGGCTCTATGCGGCGCCGGTGGAGATCGTCGCGGCGCACGCGCCCGGCGAGGTGCCGCCGGCGCTCGCGCGGCTGCGCGAGGCGCGCGGGCGCGGCCTGCACGCGGCGGGCTTCCTCCGCTACGAGGCCGGCGCGGGGATCGATCCCGTGGCCTGGCCCGAGCCTCCGGCCGATGCCGGCGCGCTGCTCTGGTTCGGGCTGTTCGAGCGATTCGAGGCGATCGCGCCCGAGGCGGTGTCCGCCCTCCTTCCCGACCCCGCCGGCGCCTGGGCGCATGCGCCGGTCCCGGGACTCGATTATGCCGCCTATGCCCGCGCCTTCGCCCGGGTCGAGGAGCTGATCGCCGCAGGCGACATCTACCAGGCCAACCTCACCTTCCGCGCCGCAGTGCCCTACCAGGGCGACTCGCTCGCGCTCTACGCGCTGCTCCGCGGCCGGGCGAAGGCGGGCCATGGCGCGCTGGTCGATACCGGCGCCGAGCGGCTGCTCAGCTTCTCGCCCGAGCTGTTCTTCCGCATCGACCGGGGGCAGCTCACCGCGCGGCCGATGAAGGGCACGGCGCTGCGCGATTCCGATCCCGCGCGCGACGCGGCGCTCGCCGGGGGGCTCGCGGCGGACGAAAAGCAGCGCGCCGAGAACCTCATGATCGTCGATCTGATGCGCAACGACTTGAGCCGCGTCGCGCGCGCGGGCTCGGTTTCGGTGCCGCAGCTCTTCGAAGTCGAGCGCTATCCGACCGTCCACCAGATGGTGTCGACCGTCACCGCCGAGCTGGCCGAAGGCCTCGACGCGATCGACGCGCTCGCGGCGCTCTTCCCCTGCGGATCGGTCACCGGCGCGCCCAAGATCCGCGCGATGCAGGTCATCGGCGAAGTCGAGGCGGGCCCGCGCGGCATCTATACCGGGGCGATCGGCCGGCTCGACGCCGATGGCGACGCGCTGTTCAACGTCGCGATCCGGACGCTCGCGCTGCCGCCCGACGGAGCGCCCGCGATCCTGGGGCTCGGATCGGGCGTGGTCGCCGATTCGCGGCTCGCCGAGGAATGGGACGAATGCCTCGCCAAGGGCGCGTTCGTCACTGCCGGCGAGACGCCGTTCGACCTCGTCGAGACGATGCGCTTCGATCCGCTCGCCGGGCTGCCGCTGCTCGAGCGCCATCTCGCGCGGATGAAGGCGAGCGCGCGCGCCTTCGGCTTCGAGTTCGACCGGCACGCGGCGCGCAACGAGCTCCAGGCGGCGACCTTTCGGCTGCGCGCGCCCGCCCGCGTCCGGCTGCTGCTCGCGCCGTCGGGGGCGATCGCGATCGGTATCGCCCCGCTTCCGGAAGGGCCCGCCGGACCGGTCGAGGTCGCGGTCCGGCCGCGCCCCGTGGCCCGGGAGGATTTCCGCCTCCGCCACAAGACCAGCCGCCGCGGCTTCCACGACGCCGCGCGCCTGGCGGCGGGGGCCTGGGAAGTGCTGTTCGTCGATGCCGAGGGCCATCTCACCGAGGGCAGCTTCACGTCGATCTTCGTCGAGCGGGACGGGGTGCTGGTCACGCCCCCGCTTGCGCGCGGCCTCCTCCCCGGCGTGCTCCGCGCCGAGCTGATCGAGACCGGCCGCGCGGTCGAGGGCGACCTCGTGCCCGCCGATCTCGCCCGCGGCTTCTATGTCGGCAACGCGCTGCGCGGACTGGTTTCAGCCGTAACGGTTGCGGAGCCGGCGAACGGAGACGTATAGGCGCGCCGTCTCCCGCACCCACAAAAGGCGCCTTCCATGCAGACCTCGGCCGCGCTCAACCGTATCCAGCCCTCCGCCACGCTGGCGATGACCAGCCGCGTGTTCGAGCTGAAGCGCGCCGGGATCGACGTGATCGGCCTCGGCGCGGGCGAGCCCGATTTCGACACGCCCGACTTCGTGAAGGAAGCGGCGATCGAGGCGATCCGCAAGGGCCAGACCAAATACACCAATGTCGACGGCACGCCCGAGCTCAAGCAGGCGATCGTCGCCAAGTTCGCCCGCGACAACGGCCTTGCCTATGCCGAGAACCAGATCAGCGTGAACTCGGGCGGCAAGCACACCTTGTTCAACGCCTTCTGCGCGACGATCGACGCGGGCGACGAGGTCGTGATCCCCGCACCCTATTGGGTGAGCTATCCCGACGTGGTCGAGTTCGCGGGCGGCAAGCCGGTCTTCATCGCCGCGGGCGCCGAGCAGAACTACAAGATCCGCCCCGAGCAGCTCGAGGCCGCGATCACTGCGAAGACCAAATGGGTGGTGCTCAACTCGCCCTCGAACCCCACCGGCGCGGCATACAGCGCGACGGAGCTCAAGGCGCTGGGCGAAGTGCTCGAGCGGCATCCGCACGTGCTGGTCTATGCCGACGACATGTACGAGCACATCCTCTATGACGGCTTCGAATTCGCCACGATCGCCCAGGTCTGCCCGTCGCTCTACGAGCGCACGCTGACCGCCAACGGCGTGTCCAAGGCCTATGCGATGACCGGCTGGCGCATCGGCTATGCGGGCGGCCCGGCCTGGCTGATCAAGGCGATGGGCAAGCTCCAGTCGCAATCGACCTCGAACCCGTGCAGCATCTCGCAGGCGGCTTCGGTCGCGGCGTTGAACGGCGACCAGGGCTTCCTCGCCGAGCGCGTCGCGGCGTTCCAGGGGCGGCGCGACCTCGTCGTGTCGATGCTGGGCCAGATCAATGGCATGACCTGCCCGCGGCCCGAAGGCGCCTTCTACGTCTATCCCGAATTCTCCGGGCTGATCGGCAAGACCACGCCCAAGGGCCAGGTGATCGACACCGACGAGGCGATGGTCGGCTATCTGCTCGACGAGGCGCGGGTGGCGGCGGTGCACGGCGCGGCCTTCGGGCTCTCGCCGGCGCTCCGGATCAGCTACGCGACGTCGGAGGCGCTGCTCACCGAGGCGTGCGGCCGCATCCAGGAGGCGTGCGCGGCCTTGCGCTGAGGCGCGACTCGTCCGACATAGCGGCCATGCTCAGATGGCCGCTCATCGCCGCCGCGCTCCTGGTCGCGCCCGCCTCCAGCGTCGAGCGCGCCGTGCCCATTCCGGCGCCGGCGCTCGACGTGAAGCCGGGCAAGGGCGAGCAGGTCGCCGTGCTCGCGGGCGGCTGCTTCTGGGGCATGGAGGCCGTGTTCCAGTCGGTGAAGGGCGTCCATTCGGTGACTTCGGGCTATGCCGGCGGCACGCCCCGGACGGCCACCTACCGCCAGGTCTCGACCGAGAAGACCGCGCATGCCGAGGCGGTGCGGATCGTCTATGATCCGAGGAAGGTCAGCTACGGCACGCTGCTGCGCATCTATTTCTCGGTCGCGCACGATCCGACCCAGCTCAACCGCCAGGGCCCGGACCAAGGCCCGAGCTATCGCTCGGCGATCTTCCCGCAGGACGAGGACCAGCGTCGCGTCGCGGCCGCCTATATCGCGCAGCTCGGCAAGGCGAAGGCCTTCGCCAAGCCGATCGTGACTCGGCTCGAGACCGGGGGCTTCTATCCGGCCGAGGCCTATCACCAAGACTTCTACTGGCGGAACCCGACCCATCCGTACATCGTCCGCTGGGATCGTCCCAAGGTCGCGGCGTTCCGCAACGCCTATCCGCAGCTGGTGAATTAGATCAGCCCCAGCCCCGCGAGCTCGCCGACCAGCGCAGGCGGCAGCTCGGAGATTCCCGCGCCGGCCTCGCCCAGGTCCGGCGGCGCGTCCTTGCCCTCAAGATAGCGCCAGCCCTGGTGGGCGCGCTTCGGACGCGCCTGGACGAGCACCAGCCGCGGCTCGAGATAGATGGCGGTGCGCCCGCCCTCCAGCTCGCCGAAGCCGAGGATCGGCGAGCGGCCGATCAGCTGGTGCTTGATGATCCAGAACAGCGAGCCCTGGCCACCGATCTCGGCGTGGCGCTTGGGCAGATAGCGCGTGGTCAGGAAGGCCGGTTCGTGCGCGGCCTTGAGCGCGAGGCGCTCGGCGAGATAGTCGATGCTGTCGCAGCCATAGGCGACTTTGGTGAGGTGTAGCGGCACGCCCCTGATCTGGGCCCGCGCGCCCGCGCAATCAACCTACCAATCCGCTCGCGGTGGCGAGGCCGAGAAAGGCGAGGAAGCCCATCGAATCGGTCGTCATCGTCACGAAGATCGACGAGGCGACCGCCGGGTCTGCCTTGAACCGGTCGAGCGTCAGGGGGACGATCACGCCGGCGAGCCCGGCGATGACGATGTTGGTGAGCATCGCCGCGGCGATCACCGCGCCCAGCGCGGGATGGTGGAAGAACAGTCCCACCGCGGCGCCGATCACCGCCGCGACGGTCAGGCCGTTGAGCACCGCGATCGAGATCTCGCGGCGGACCGCGCGCCAGGTGTTGGACTGCGTCAGCTGATTGGTGGCGAGCGCGCGCACCGTCACCGCCATGGTCTGGGTCCCGGCATTGCCGCCGACCCCGGCGACGATCGGCATCAGCGCCGCCAATGCGACCATCTTCGAGATCGTGCCTTCGAACAGGCTGATGATCGTCGCGGCGACGAGCGCGGTGGCGAGGTTGGCGATCAGCCAGCGCACGCGGCCCTTGTAGCTGTCGATCACCGGCTCGTTGATGTCGCCCTCGCCGGCACCCGACAGGCGAAGGATGTCCTCGCCGGCCTCTTCGGAGATGATGTGGACCACGTCGTCGACGGTGATCATACCGACCAGGCGTCCGTTGGGATCGACCACCGCGGCCGAGATCAGCGCGTATTTCTGGAAGCGCAGCGCCACTTCCTCCTGGTCCATGTCGACCGGGATCAGCGTCTGCTCGCGCTTCATGACGTCACCGATCCCGACGACGCGCGGCGTGCGCAGGATCCAGGAGAGCGCGCAGGTGCCCACCGGCTTGTGCGCGGGATCGACGACGAAGATCTCCCAGAAATCGGTCGCAAGCTCGTCGTGGCCGCGCAGATAGTCGAGCACGTCGCCCACCGACCAGTGCTCGGGCACTGCGATCAGCTCGCGCTGCATCAGGCGGCCGGCCGATTCCTCGGGATAGGAGAGCGCCTCCTCGATCGCGGCGCGGTCGTCGGGGTCGAGCGCGCGGAGCACCTCGCGCTGGTCCTCGGGCTCCATGTCCTCGATGATCGCGACGGCGTCGTCGGTATCGAGCTCGGCGGCGATGTCGGCGACTTGGGTGGCGGTGAGCGCGTCGACCAGCACCTCGCGCACCCAATCGTTCATCTCGGCGAGCACGTCGCCGTCGATCAGGTCGGCGATCGCGTCGACCAGCGCCTTGCGGTCCTCGGCCGGGGCGAGCTCGACCAGGTCGGCGATGTCGGCGGGGTGGAGCGGCTCGGCCAGCGCGTGCGCGCGCTCCGCGTCGCCCGCCTCGACGGCCTCGAGCACTGCGCTGACGAATTCGGGCTTGAGCCGGTCCTCTTCGTCGAGCTGGGGCTCGGGTGCGCCGGCAGCGAGTGAAAGTTCGGTATCGCTCATCGTCCGACTTCCCCTATCTGCCCCGATTTTGGCCGCTGCCACCGGTATATGCGATTTGCAAGTCGCCTGCTCCCCGCTTAGGGCCGTGGCGAACGTTCTCCAGGAGTATCCCCCCAGTGTCCGACCTCCCCGAATTCGTCGTCATGACTCTCGAGACCGGCGACGTGCGCATCAAGCTGCGCCCGGATCTTGCGCCCCAGCATGTCGAGCGCATCGCCACCCTCGCCGACGAGGGCTTCTACGACGGCGTCGTGTTCCATCGCGTGATCGACGGCTTCATGGCCCAGGGCGGCGACCCCTCCGGCACCGGGATGCACGGTTCGGACAAGCCGAACCTCAAGCAGGAATTCAGCCGCGAGCCGCATGTCCGCGGCGTCGCCTCGATGGCGCGCACGATGGACCCCAACAGCGCCAATTCGCAGTTCTTCATCTGCCTCGACGACGCGACCTTCCTCGACGGCCAATATACCGTCTGGGGCGAAGTGATCGAGGGCATGGAGCATGTCGACGCCCTCCCCAAGGGCGAGCCGCCGCGCAACCCGGGCAAGATCGTCAAGATGCGGACGGAGTAGGCTTTCAATCTCCCTCTCCCCTGCGGGGAGAGGGCTGTTAAACCGCTTCCGCGTTGAGCGCTTCGATCAGCCAGTCGTGGAACAGCCGTACCGGGCGCTGCGCCAGCGCGCGGGGGCGGCAGACGAACCAGTAGCTGTAATGGCTCTCGACCGTCACGTCGAAGAGCTGGACTAGGCGCTGGTCGCGCGCCGCCTCGAAATGCGATTCGAGCATGAAGGCGACGCCGAGCCCCTGCGCCGCCGCCTCGAGCATCAGATTGCCCGAGTCGAAATGGTCGATCGCCAGCGGCTCGAGGTCGGGCACGCCGGCGGCGGCACGCCAGGCCGTGAAGGTCTCGGGCATGTCGCGATGGACCAGCGCGGTGAGCCGGGCGAGGTCCGCGGGCTCGCGCACCGGATCGGGGCCCTCGACCAGCTCGCGCGCGCCGATGACGTGCACGCGGTTGCGGTCGAGCCGGCGGGCATAGAGGCCGGGATCGACGTCGCGCGCGATCACGATCGCCGCGTCGAGCCCGTCGCCCAGCCGCGCCACGCCATATCCGGCGGTGTCGACGTCGAGATGCAGCTCGGGATGGCGGCGTTTGAGCTCGGGCAGGCGCGGCAGCAGTTGCTGCGTCGCAAAAAGCGGGAGCACGCCGAGGCGCAGGCGGAGCAGCTCGGTGCCGCTCGTCATCGTCTCGACCGCGTCGGTCATCGCGTCGAGCGCGGGGGCGATCAGCCCGAGCAGCCGCTCGCCATCGTCGTTGAGCTTGAGCGCCTGGTGGCGCCGCTCGAACAGCGGCCGGCCGATGAAGCGCTCGAGCGACTGGACGCGGCGGCTGAGCGCCGGGGAGGAGAGCGCGAGCTCCTCGGCCGCGGCCTTGATCGAGCCCAGCCGGGCGACCTGGACGAACGCTTCGATCGCGGTCAGGGGTGGAAGCCGTCGCATGCCATCTCTTTGTTGCAGTGCATCAGAGACATTGCCGGGCGATTTGCCGATCGCCAATGGTTTTTATGGCCTTGACGTGGATATCGTTCCGCGCGCGGACGATTGCAAGTCTTGCATGCAGCAGCTGAAGTTTTCGCACTTGCACAAAATCCTGCCGCACTGCACATAAGGCGTGCCTTTCAGGCATCCTCTCCTAAAACTTTCCCGGCCGGTCCATGCGACCGGCCTTTTTTTTGCGCATTCGCTCCCTAGGTTCCCCGCTCACGCCCTGGGGAGAAGATGATGGCGGACGACGAATCGCAACCGACCAAGCTGCAGGTCGCCAATGCCCGGCCCGAGGACAGCGGCCGGGGCCTCGCGCACATCCCGCGCGCGCTCATGGCCAAGCTCGGCCTCGGCGAGGGCGACGTGATCGAGATCGTCGGCAAGCGCGTCACGCCCGCCCGCGCGGTGCTTCCCTATGCCGAGGACGAGGGGCTCGAGATCCTGCGCATCGACGGCCTCCAGCGCGCCAATGCCGGCGTCGGTTCGGGCGATTTCGTCGAGATCCGCAAGGCCCAGTCCAAGCCCGCGACGCGCGTCGTCTTCGCTCCCGCCCAGCAGAATCTGCGCCTTCAGGGCAGCGGCGAGGCGCTGAAGCGGACCTTCTTCGCGCGCCCGCTCGCCCAGGGCGACGTGGTCGCGACCGCGGGCCAGCAGCGCGCCGACATTCCGCCGCACGTCGCCCAGTTCCTCCGCGCGCCGGCCTATGCGCTCCAGGAGATCCGGCTAGCGGTCGTCTCGGCCAGTCCCAAGGGCATCGTCCATATCGACGAGAACACAGAGGTCGAGCTCAGGCCCGAATATGAAGAGGCGGGCGAGAGCCGCCGCGCCGACGTCACTTATGACGATATCGGCGGCATGGCCGGCACGATCGACCAATTGCGCGAGATGGTCGAGCTGCCGCTGCGCTATCCCGAGCTGTTCCAGCGCCTCGGCGTCGATCCGCCCAAGGGCGTGCTGCTCCACGGTCCGCCCGGCACCGGCAAGACGCGGCTCGCGCGCGCGGTGGCGAACGAGAGCGACGCGCAATTCTATTTGATCAACGGGCCCGAGATCATGGGCTCGGCCTATGGCGAATCGGAGAAGCGCCTGCGCGACGTGTTCGAGGAAGCCGCCAAGTCGGCGCCCTCGATCGTCTTCATCGACGAGATCGATTCGATCGCGCCCAAGCGCGGTCAGGTCTCGGGCGAGGCCGAGAAGCGCCTCGTCGCCCAGCTGCTCACGCTGATGGACGGGCTCGAAGCGCGCGCCAACATCGTCGTCATCGCCGCGACCAACCGGCCCGACGCGATCGACGAGGCGCTGCGGCGCCCCGGCCGCTTCGACCGCGAGATCGTCGTCGGCGTGCCCGACGAGCGCGGCCGCCGCGAGATCCTCGGCATCCACACGCGCGGCATGCCCTTGGGCGACAAGGTCGATCTCGGCGAGCTCGCGCGCACCACCTATGGCTTCGTCGGCGCGGATCTCGCCGCGCTCGCCCGCGAGGCCGCGATCGAGTCGGTGCGCCGGATCATGCCGAGGCTCAATCTCGAGGAAGGCACGATCCCGCCCGAGGTGCTCGAGACGCTCGCCGTGACGCGCGAGGACTTCCTCGAGGCGCTGAAGCGCGTCCAGCCCTCGGCGATGCGCGAGGTGATGGTGCAGGCGCCGCAGGTCCGCTGGGACGATGTCGGCGGGCTCGACGACGCCCAGCTCCGCTTGAAGGAAGGTGTCGAGCTGCCGCTCAAGGATCCCGATGCGTTCCGCCGGCTCGGCATCCGCCCGGCCAAGGGATTCCTGCTCTATGGACCGCCGGGCACCGGCAAGACCCTGCTCGCCAAGGCTGTCGCGCGCGAGGCGGAGGCGAACTTCATCGCCACCAAATCGTCGGACCTGCTCAGCAAATGGTATGGCGAGAGCGAGCAGCAGATCGCCCGGCTCTTCGCCCGCGCGCGCCAGGTCGCGCCCTGCGTGATCTTCATCGACGAGCTCGACAGCCTCGTCCCCGCGCGGGGCGGGGGCCTGGGCGAGCCGCAGGCGACCGAGCGCGTGGTCAACACCATTCTCGCCGAGATGGACGGATTGGAGGAGCTCCAGTCGGTGGTGGTGATCGGCGCGACCAACCGGCCCAATCTGATCGATCCGGCGCTGCTCCGCCCGGGCCGGTTCGACGAGCTCGTCTATGTCGGCGTGCCCGACGCGGCGGGGCGCGAGCGGATCCTGCGCATCCAGACCGGGAAGATGCCGCTCGCCAAGGACGTCGATCTCGCCGCGATCGCCGAGCAGACCCAGCGCTATACCGGCGCCGATCTCGAGGACGTGGTCCGCCGCGCCGGCCTCGTCGCCTTGCGCCAGTCGCTCGAGACGCGCGAAGTCACCATGGCGCATTTCGAGGAGGCGCTCAGGGATTCGCGCGCCACCGTCACCCCCGAGATGGAGAATGAGTATGAGGCGATGTCGGGGCGGCTCAAGCAGCAGGCCTCGGCGATCCAGCCGATCGGCTTCATCGCCCCGGGGATGCTCCATGGCCGCGGGCCGAAGGGCGCGGACTGAGCCAGGCATAGCCGAGCAGCAATAGGAGCGCGGCGGCCGCCGTCAGATAGGGCAGCGGCCGCCACAGCTCGTAGAGACCCACGCCGATCGACGGCCCGAGCACGAAGGCGGCGCCGTTGACCGAAGTGACCTTGCCCGCCACCGACCCTTGCGCATGCGGTCCGACCGCGAGCGACGCGCCCGCGGTGAAGCCCGGCCGCGCCAGCCCCATGCCGAGCGAGGTCAGCGCATAGCCGAGCGCGATGCCGTAGAGCGAGGTCGCGCTGCCCGTCGCCGCGCAGCCCAGCGCGCCGATCGCCGCGCCGCCGAGCACCAGCGCGCGCGGCTTCAGGTCGAGCAGCGGAATCAGCCCCCATTGCGCGAGCAGCGCCGAGCCCGCGCCCATCATCAGCACCAGTCCGGTGGGTTGGAGCGCGTCCGCGGGGGCGAGGTGCATGCGGTCGATCACCAGGAATCCGATCGCCTGGCCGGTCATCGCCTGGGCATGGCCGATCACCAGCCCCGCGATCATCCAGACGCGCACCCGGGCATCGAAATAGCCGATCCTCTCGCTGCGCTCCCCGGTCGCGGCGGCCACCGTCGCGCCGGTTCCCTGGCCGCCGATCGAGGGATAGGAGATGGCGGCGCCATGGGCGCTGCCCTCCTCCTTCGGGAGCAGGCGGGCGACCGCGATCCAGATGACCACGCCGACCGCGCTCGCCGCGAAGGCCGGCCCGGCAAGGCCGATCGCCGGCCCGCCCTCCCACAGGCTGCCCATCACCAGATAGGGCGCGATCGCCGGCCCCAGGATCGTGCCGAGCCCGAAGGCCGAGGCGAGCAGTGTGAGCGCGCGGGTCCGCTCCTCGCGGCTGGTCCGCCCCGCGACGATCGCCTGCACCGCGGGCGGCGCCGCCGACCCGAAGCTCCCATAGATGACGCGGCCCAGGATGAAGGCCAGGAAGGTCGCGGCCGGCGCGAGCACGCCGTTGATGCCGAGCGCGAGCACCAGCCCGCACAGGAACAGCGAGACGGTGAACCCCGCCACGCCGACCAGCACCATCGCGCGCCGCCCGTGCCGGTCCGAGCGGTTGGCCCAATAAGGCGCGGCGACCACCCAGAGCAGCGCCGAGACCGAGAAGACCGCGGCGACCGCGCTGTCGGGCGCATGGAGCGAGCGGCCGAGCGCGGGAAGGATCGATTGCAGCGCGGTGTTGCCGGCGGCGATCGCGAGCATGACGGTGAAGAGGAGCGCGAAGGTCCGGTCGAAGCCCCCCAGCCGCATCACCGCTCCCAGCTGTAGCTGCGGCCGATCTCGGCGACATGGAGCATGTACCAGGCGTACCAGCGGCCCCTGCCCGCCTCGCGCGCGGCGGCATGTTCCGCGTTCCGCCGCCATGCGATCGCGCTCGCCTCGTCGGCCCAGTAGCTCAAGGTGATCGCGGTCCCCTCGGCGCCGCCGACATGGTCGACGCCGCGATAGCCGGGTTGCCGGGCGGCGAGCGCGTCCATCGCCGCGGCGGCTTCGACATAGCCCTCGGCATCGGTGCCGGTCCGCTGCGAGACGAAGATGACGACGGTCTGCCCGGTGCGGTCCTCTGCCATGGGGCTCCGTTAGGCGCATTGGCGGCAGGGGCACAACCCCGCTACAGACCCTCGCCATGATCCTCGACTGGCAGTTCTACGCGCTCGCTATCCCGGCGGTGATCCTGCTCGGCCTGTCCAAGGGCGGGTTCGCCGGCATCGGCGCGCTGTCGCTGCCGATGCTGGCCTTCGCGGTCGATCCCGTCCGTGCCGCCGCGATCACGCTGCCGATCCTGATCGCGCAGGACGTGGTCGGGGTCTGGGCGTTCCGGCGCACGGTCGACTGGCGTCTGATCGGCTGGATGCTCCCCGGGGCGGCGCTCGGCATCGGGCTCGGCTATGGCTTCGCGGCGAGCGTGTCGGCGCTGGCGGTGATGGCGATGGTCGGCGCGATCTCGATCTTGTTCGGCGCCTATCGGCTCTGGGCCGATCGCCACGCGGCGCCCAGCCGGACCGCGCGCTGGCCCGAATGGGCGGGATCGCTGTTCGGCATTGCCTCGGGCTTCACCAGCCAGATCGCGCATGCCGGCCAGCCGCCCTTCCAGCTCTGGGTGCTGCCGCGACGGCTGGAGCGCGACGTGCTGGTCGGGACCACCGCGATCTTCTTCGCCGCGATCAACTGGATCAAGGTGCCCGCCTATTGGGCGCTCGGCCAGTTCACGCCCGCGAACCTGCTGACCTCGGCAGCCCTGCTCCCGCTCGCCCTGGCCTCGACCGTCGCGGGCGTCTCGCTCGTCCGCCGCGTCGAGCCCGAGCGCTTCTACCGGACGATCTACTGGCTGATGATCCTGGTCGGCGTGGCGCTGGTCTGGGAAGCGCTCGCCTAGTCGAACAGCGACGACACCGAGCTCTCGTCGGCGATTCGCCGGATCGCCTCGGCGAGCAGCGGCGCGATCGTCAAATGGCGGCACTTGGCGCTCTCGGCGATCACGGCATGGTTGCCGATCGAATCAGTGATGACGAGCTCGCCCAGCGCGGATCCGTCGACCCGTGCCACCGCACCCCCCGAGAGCACGCCGTGGGTGCAATAGGCGACCACGTCCTCGGCCCCCGCCGCCTTGAGCGCCGCGGCGGCATTGCAGAGCGTGCCGGCCGAATCGACGATGTCGTCGATGAGGATGCAGAAGCGCCCCTCGACATTGCCGATGATGTTCATGACCTCCGACTCGCCCGGCCGCTCGCGGCGCTTGTCGACGATCGCGAGCGGGGCGTTGTCGAGCCGCTTCGCCAGCGCCCGCGCGCGGACCACGCCGCCGACGTCGGGCGAGACGACCATCCACTGCTTGCCCGGGAAGCGGCTGTGGATGTCGGCGGACATCACCGGCGCGGCGAAGAGATTGTCGGTCGGGATGTCGAAAAAGCCCTGGATCTGCCCGGCATGCAGATCGACCGACAGCACGCGGTTGGCGCCCGCGGTGGTGATGAGGTTGGCGACCAGCTTGGCAGAGATCGGCGTGCGCGGGCCGGGCTTCCGGTCCTGCCGGGCATAGCCGAAATAGGGCAGCACCGCGGTGATCCGCTTGGCCGATGCGCGGCGCAGCGCGTCGACCATGATCAGGAGCTCCATCAGATTGTCGTTCGCTGGGAAGCTGGTCGACTGGAGCACGAACACGTCCTCGCCGCGGACATTCTCGAGGATCTCGACGAAGATCTCCTCGTCGGCGAAGCGGCGGACATTGGCCTGGGTCAGCGGCGTCTCGAGATATTCGGCGATCGCCGTGGCGAGCGGCAGGTTCGAATTGCCGGCCATCAGTTTCATGCGTGCGCGCCCCTCATTGTCCCCAGGTCTCCAAGGCTCCTTAGGGTCCAGACCCATAAACGGCAACGGCCGTGACGGAGCGGATTCTGGC
>CBIFVW010000042.1:0-18770 GCA_966186155.1 uncultured Sphingomonas sp. | reverse complement strand
GGGTTCTTGGCGAGGAAGCCGCGGATCGGCGAATCCTCGCCCAGCGGCTCGATCAGCTCGATCTGGCTGTTCGGCGTGTCGACGAAGCAGACCTTCACGCCCTGCGCCGGCAGGTCGAAGGGCGCGCGGATGACCTCGGCCCCCATCACGTCGCGATAGAAGGCGATCGAAGCCTCGATCGAGGGCGTCGCGACGCCGACATGGTTGAGGCGGCCGAGGCGCATCATTTCGCTGCCGTCACCGGCGGCTGCGCATAGGGGAAGCCGCAAGCCGCATAGACCTTGCGGAAGAGCGCGTCGTCGCCCGGTCCCTTGAAGACATTGCCGATCGGCGCCCCGTCGTCGCCGTTGAAGCCGACCTCGATCTTCTTCGCCGCGACGATCCCGGCGACCAGGAACCAGGCCTGGGACGGCTCGCCGACATAGGCCCCGGCGCCCGGGAATTCCCACGGCGCCATTTCGGCCCGCGCATCGTCGAAGGTGAGCGTGATGATCTTCGACGCGCCCGCCGGAATCGGCGGCTTGGGAATGAACTGGACGCTGATGATCGGCTCCTTGACCACGTCGCAGCGCACGATCAGCCGGGCGTTGCCGTCCTCCGAACGGATCGCCGCGGTCGCCGACCTGGCGCCGGTCTCGGCATTGGCGCGCTCGGTGAAGGTCCATTGCGGCGTCGCGGCCGTTTGCGCGGGCGCGGTCTGGAACAGGGCAAGAGCGGGGAGCAGCAGGATCATAGATGCCTTCCGAAGGGAGCGCCGGCGACAGCCGCAGGCCTCACAGCGGGATGTTGTCGTGCTTCTTCCATGGGTTCTCAAGCTGCTTGTTGCGCAGTTTCCTGAGCCCCAGCGCGATCCGACGCCGCGTCGAGTGCGGCATGATCACTTCGTCGACGAAGCCCTTCGACGCCGCCACGAACGGATTGGCGAAGCGCGCCTCGTACTCGGCGGTCCGCTCGGCGATCTCCTCCGGCGTCCGGCCCCGGAAGATGATCTCGACCGCGCCCTTCGCGCCCATCACCGCGATCTCGGCGGTGGGCCAGGCATAGTTCAAGTCGCCGCGCAGATGCTTCGAGCTCATCACGTCATAGGCCCCGCCATAGGCCTTGCGGGTGATGACGGTGATCTTGGGCACGGTCGCCTCGGCGTAGGCGAAGAGCAATTTGGCGCCGTGCTTGATGATCCCCGAATGCTCCTGCCCGACGCCCGGCAGGAAGCCCGGCACGTCGACGAAGGTCAGGATCGGGATCTCGAACGCGTCGCAGAAGCGGACGAAGCGCGCGCCCTTCTTCGACGAGTTGATGTCGAGGCAGCCGGCGAGCACCATCGGCTGGTTCGCCACCACGCCAACGGTGCGCCCCTCGATGCGGCCGAAGCCGATGATGATGTTGCCGGCATGGCTCGGCTGGAGCTCGAAGAACTCGCCCTCGTCGAGCGTCTTCCGGATGAGCTCGTGCATGTCGTAGGGCTGGTTCGCGCTCGGCGGGATCAGCGTGTCGAGGCTGGGCTCGAGCCGGTCCCAGGGGTCGTCGCACGGCCGCTCGGGCACCGCTTCGCGGTTCGACGCGGGAAGGAAGTCCACGAAGTCGCGGGCCGCGAGCAGCGCCTCGATGTCGTTGTCGAAGGCCACGTCGGCGACCCCCGACTTCGTGGTATGCGTCACCGCTCCACCCAGTTCCTCCTGCGTGACGATCTCGTTGGTAACGGTCTTCACTACATCCGGGCCGGTGACGAACATGTACGACGAGTCCTTCACCATGAAGATGAAGTCGGTCATCGCGGGAGAATAGACGGCCCCGCCCGCGCAGGGGCCCATGATGAGGGAGAGCTGCGGCACGACGCCGCTCGCGAGCACGTTGCGCTGGAACACCTCGGCATAGCCGGCGAGGCTCGCGACGCCCTCCTGGATGCGCGCGCCGCCGCTGTCGTTGAGGCCGATCACCGGCGCGCCGACCTTCATCGCCATGTCCATGACCTTGCAGATCTTCTGCGCGTGGCGCTCGGAGAGCGAGCCGCCGAACACGGTGAAGTCCTGGCTGAACACGAACACGAGCCGACCGTTGATCGTCCCCGATCCGGTGACGACGCCGTCGCCCGGGACGATCTGCTCCTGCATGCCGAAATCGACGCAGTTGTGCTCGACATACATGTCGAGCTCCTCGAAGCTGCCGGGGTCGAGCAGCACTTCGATCCGCTCGCGCGCGGTGAGCTTGCCCTTGGCGTGCTGGGCATCGATCCGCTTCTGTCCGCCGCCCAGACGGGCGGCGGCGCGGCGGCGTTCCAGTTCCTCGATCGTCGACGACATGCGCGCTCCCTCGAAGCCGGGCCTTCTGCACTCGGGCACGGCGCGACCGCAAATGCAATGTTGCGAAGTTGCGTGGGGTGGGTTTGCAGATATACTGCCGAAATGAGCAACAATCCCCGCCGCCGCGTGTTCGAGGGCTTTCGCCTGCGCGAGCTTCGGCGGCGCATCGGCATGAGCCAGGCCGCGATGGCCGCGCGGCTCGGCATCTCGGTCTCCTACCTGTCGCAGATCGAGAACAACGACCGGCCGATCACCGACATCGTGCTCGTCGCCCTGTCGCGCGAATTCCCGCTCGAGGCGTTCGGCGACGAGGCCGACAGCGCCGCGCTGCTCCGCACCATCGACGCCGCGACCGACGCGAGCGTCCCAGCCGAGCGGATCGACGAGGCGGACGTGCGCCGCGGGATCGAGCAGCAGCCCCTGCTCGCACGCCGCATGGTCGCGCTCCACGAGGCGTGGCGGCGCAGCCAGGAGCAGCTGCGCGTCCTCGACGACCGCTTCGACAGCGGCTCGGGCGATGCCGCGCCGCTCCCCTGGGAGGAAGTGCGCGACTGGTTCCAGGCCGAAGGCAATTATGTCGACGCGATCGACCGTTCGGCCGAGACGCTGGCGGCCGACCTCGATCCCGATCGCCCCACGGGCGGGCTCGAGGACCGCCTGCGCTGGCACGGCGTGCGCGTGACGAGCGAGGCCGGCGACGGCAGCGAGCTGAGCCGCTTCGACCCGAAGGATCGCCGCCTCGGGATCAACAGCGCGCTCCCGCCCGAGAGCCGCGCCTTCCTGCTCGCGCACCGGCTGGTCCGCTACGAGTTCGAGAACGAGATGCGCCAGGTGGTGGAGCAGTCGGGCCTCGCCTCCCCCGCCTCGCGCGAGCTGCTGACCATCGGGCTCGCCAATTATGCCGCGGGCGCGCTGCTGATGCCCTATGGCGCCTTCCGCGCGACGGCGCTCGCCGTTCGCCACGACATCGATCGCCTGCGCCAGCGCTTCGGCGTGAGCTTCGAGCAGGCCTGCCATCGCCTCTCGACGCTCCAGCGTCCCGGCGCGGCCGGCCTGCCCTTCTTCTTCTGCCGCGTCGACATGGCCGGCAACATCACCAAGCGCCACTCGGCGACCCGGCTCCAGTTCGCCGCGCTCGGCGGCGCCTGTCCGCTCTGGGTGGTGCACGAGGCAGTGGCGATCCCGGACCGCATCCTCGTCCAGCTGGCCGAGACGCCCGACGGGACGCGCTACGTCTCGATGGCCAAGGGGCTGGTCAAGCCGTCGGGCAGCTATGCCCGCCCGCCGCGCCGCTATGCGGTGGCGCTGGGCTGCGAGGAGGCGCACGCGGCCGACTTCGTCTATGCCGACGATCTCCGCCCGGGCGGCGGCGCCACACCGATCGGCGCCTCGTGCCGCATCTGCCCCCGCGCCGACTGCGACCAGCGCGCCTTCCCGCCGGCGGGCTCGGCGATCGCGATCGATCCCGATCGACGCAGCGTGGTGCCGTACGCGTTTCGCTGATCCGCACCGAGCGCGCTCGGGAGGAATTATTGCCCTCGCCCCTGCCGCCATGGCATACCGGACCCACGAAAAGACACAGGAGAGAAGCCATGGCCACCGCGCTGCAGGACAAGCCGCAGGTCAGCGACGCCGAATGGGAGGCCCGCCAGCAGCTCGCTGCCTGCTATCGCGTGTTCGACATGCTCGGCTGGTCCGAGATGATCTACAACCACATCACGCTGAAGGTGCCGGGCGAGGAAGGCGCGTTCTTGATCAATCCGTTCGGACTCCATTTCTCCGAAGTGAAGGCGTCGAACCTCGTCAAGATCGACATCGACGGCAACAAGCTCGACGACAGCCCCTATCCGGTCAACCGCGCCGGCTTCGTCCAGCATTCGCTGTTCCACCGGCACCTGCCCGACGCGCATTGCATCGCGCATACCCACACCACGGCCGGCATGGCGGTCGCTTCGGTCGAGGGCGGGCTCAGGCCGACCAACTTCTACGCCTGCAACTTCGCCGGCCAGATCGCCTATCACGATTTCGAGGGCGTGACGGTGCGCGAGGAGGAAGGCGTGCGGCTGCTCGAGCATCTCGGCGACAAGCGCGTGATGCTGCTCCGCAACCACGGCATCCTGGTGATGGGGCGAACCGTTCCGGAAGCGTTCATCAAGCATTGGTCACTCCAGCGTGCCTGCGAGATCCAGATCGCCACGGCCTCTATGGGCGAGCCGCTGGTGGTGCCGGACGAAGTGGTGGCGGTGCACCAGCGCGACCTGCACATGGCGCAGGTGCCCGGCGGCCCCGGTGCGGCGGACTTCGCGGCGATGGTACGGCTGGTCGACCGGACCGATCGGAGCTGGCGCGACTGAGGACGGGCGAGGATGTGTCGACATTCAGGGAGCGGCTCTTCTCATTCCTCCCCCTCCGGGGGAGGAATTTTGAATACCAACAGGGCCTGAAGGGGGAAGATCGCATGACGGGTATCGGCAAGACGCTTCGTTTCTCGGCGATCCTCCTCGCCGGCACCATGCTGGCCGCCGCGCAGCAGGCGGCGGCGCAATCCGGCGAGCCGCAGGACAAGGATCAGGTGGTCGTCAAGGGCCAGCGCATGCCCGGTGCCGAAGCGCCGCGCTCTGCCACCTGCGAGGCATTGGCGCGCGATCCCCATTTCGCCGCCCAGATCGCCGCGGCGGGGGGCGATCCGTTCATGGGTCCGCGCGTGTTCCTTCCGACCCGGCTGCCCCGCAATCCCGATTACAGCGCGCCGCCCAAGGTGCCCGCCGGGTCCGCGCTGCCGGAACTGCCCAAGTCGCGCTTCGGCGTCCGCAGCCTGGTCGTGAACGGCCTGAACGGCGCCGAGCCGGGCACGAGCGCGCTTCCCGATCTCACCAGCGATTCCAATGCGAGCCTGACGCCGGAGGGCGGCCCCACGCTCGAATCCACCGTCGCCGCCTGCCGCGCCGCCTATATCCGTGGGGGCCTCGAGGACGGCCAGCGCCCGGACGTGGCCAGCTTTCCGCGCGTGGACAGCACCAATATGGAGAATGGCAGGCAGTTCATGGCCTCGCCTGCCCAGCGCTTCGCGAACGGCCGGGCGACGATCGTCGCCAACGACAAGACCCTGCCCATGGCGTTCGCGCTGTTCGACCAGGGGCGCTACGCGGAGTCGCTGGGCTGGTTCCGCAAGGCGGCGGACAAGCTGTCGTTCGGCGAAGGCGGCGATGAAGCCCGGCTGTTCGTCGGCAAGCTCTATCTCCAGGGCCTCGGTGCGAAATCGAATCCGGTGGAGGGGGTCAAATGGCTGAAGAAGGCGGCATCCGCGCCCTTCAATCCCGTCACCGAGACTCCGATCTTCGATCCGCTCGAGCCCGATCGCAACACCGCGGTGGGCGAGGCGGCCGTGATCCTGGCCAATGTCTATCGGAACGGCTTTCCCGGGATCGCCAAGGATCCCGCCCAGGCACGCAAATGGTATGCCCGTGCGATCGAGGTCGGCCATCTTCCCGCCGCCAAGGTGCTGGGCGATCTCTATTATTTCGGGATCGACACGCCGCGCGACGTGAAGAAGGCCGCTGGCTATTACCGGCAGGCCGCCAAATATGACTATGCGCCCGCCCAGGTCGCCCTGGCCCAAATCCTGTACCAGGGCGAGGACGGCGTCGGCCGGGACCGCGAGGCCGCGCTCCAATGGTTTCGGGCGGCTGCCCGGCACGACCATCCCGACGCCCTCTATGCCCTGGCGCGCGCCTATGATCTCGGCGAGGGCGTGAAGGCCGACCCGCAGGCCGCGCTCGGCTTCTACAAGGACGCGGCGTTGAACGGCAGCGCGGCCGCCAAGGCGGCGATGGGCACCTATTTCTACGAAGGCAAGCTCGTTCCCAAAGACGACGCCGCCGCGCGCCACTGGTTCGAGGCGGCGGCGGCCGGATCGGATGCGGACGGGATGGTCAATCTCGCCGCGATGATGGTGCGGGGCGAAGGCGGCCAGAAGGACCTGCCCGACGCCTGGGTCTGGCTCAAGCGCGCCTCGACCGCAGGGCACGCGGCCGCGCCCCAGGCCGTCGCGGCGCTCGAGCGGCGGATGAGCCCCGCGGAACGCGAGGCCGCCGCGGCGAAGCTGACGCGGCGCTAGGGCCGATCAGCCGAACCGGTAGCCTGAAATCGCCCATCCCATCACCTGGTCGCGATAGTCGCGCATCGCCGGTCCCTTCCCGCCCGCGCCGAGCGCGACCATCAGCGGCAGCAGATGCTCCTCGCGCGGATGCGCGAAGCGGGCATGGGGCAGCCGGTCCCAGGCCGCGACGCGTTCGGCGCGGCGCACCGGATCGGGATCGGTGACCGCGTCGGTCAGCGCGGCGTCCCAGGCATCGGCGAGCGGCGCCGCCTCGGGACCCCGCGCGCGCAGATTGTGGAAGCTCATCCCCGATCCGACGATCAGCACGCCCTCGTCCCGGAGCGGCGCCAGCGCCTTGCCGAGCGCGATGTGCGCGGCCGGATCGAGGTCCTTCCGCAAGGAGAGCTGCGCGAGCGGGATATCGGCGCCGGGCACCGCGACCATCATGGGAACGAACACGCCATGGTCCCAGCCGCGCTCCCGTTCCTCGCCGACGGGGAAGCCCGCACCCTCGAGCAGCGCCTTGGCCCTGGCCGCCACCACGGGCGCGCCAGGCGCGTCCCAGCGCAGCCGATAGGTGTGCTCGGGGAAACCGTAATAGTCGAACAGCAGCGGCTTGCCTTCGCCGCCATGGACGGTGACGGCGTCCTCCTCCCAATGCCCCGAGACGAGCAGGATCGCCCTGGGTCGCTCGGGCAGGCGGTCGATCAGACCTGCGAGATAGGCCTGCATGGGCCGCCACATCGGATCGGGCGGACCGCCGTCCGGATCCATGAAGAAGCAGGGGCCGCCGCCGTGCGGGATGAAGAGCGTGGGAAGAGTCATGCGCCGGATGTCGTCCCGGCCCGGCCGCGGCGCAATGCAGGTTTCGGAAACGACGGGTTTCCTCTTCTCCCCTCCCGCTTGCGGGAGGGGTCGGGGGAGGGCATGCTAGGCATATGCCCAGGATGAACAGGCCCTCCCCTAGCCCCTCCCGCGGGCGGGACGGGAACAAGTGACTCGCTTCACCGTCAACAATCAGCCGGTCGCGTACAAGATGGACCCGCGCACGCCGCTGCTCTGGGCGCTGCGCGACGCGTCGAACCTCACCGGCACCAAATATGGCTGCGGCACGGGCGATTGCGGGGCGTGCACCGTCGATGTCGACGGCACCGCGAGGCTCGCCTGCCAGGAGACGATCGGCGCGCTCGAAGGGACCTTCGTCACCACGATCGAGGGGCTCTCGAAGGACCGCAGCCACCCGATCCAGCAGGCGTTGATCGCCGGCAACGTGCCCCAATGCGGCTATTGCATTCCCGGCGTGGTTATGGCGGCCGCGGTGCTGCTCCGGACCAACCGCAACCCGAGCGAGGCCGAGATCAAGGACGCGATCCCCAATATCTGCCGGTGCGGCATCTATCCCCGGCTGATGAACGCGATCCAGCACGCGGCCCGGATCGCCCGCGGCGACGAGACGCTCGCCGAGACCGTCCAGGACCCCGCCGCCGCGCCGCCGCAAGATCCCTGAATGCTTTCAATCGCCTGACAGGGGAATTCAGAAACGGCTCAGCCGCATTATCTTAAGAGGGCGTTACCTCGAAGCCCGGCGCCTTTGCCGGTCCAGCGGAGACACGCATGAAGAAGACCTTGTTCGCGGCGATCATCGCCGCAACGGCCCTGGTCCCGCCGGCACTGGCGCAGGACCGCGGCCATCGCTGGGGCGGCGGCGGCCGCTCCGATTCAGGCGCCTCGCAGCAGCAATCGGCGCCGCAACAGCAGAACCGCGGCTCCTGGCGCCAGCAGGCCGGCCAGGGCTCTGCGGAAGCACGCCCGCAGCGCCAGTGGAACGGCGGTGGCGGCGATCGCGGCTGGAACCGCGGCGGCGAACGTCCGCAGTGGAACGGCGGCAATCGCGACGGCGGCGATCGTCCGCGCTGGAACGGCGGCAATCGCGGCCAGTGGCAGCGTCCGCAGGCGCAGCAGCCGCAGGCGGCGGTTCCGCAGGCCCAGCCGCAGCAGGAGCAGCGGCGCTGGGACGGCAACCGCGACAGCTCTCGCCGCTGGGACGGAAACCGGGACGGCAGCCGTCGCTGGGACGGCAATCGCGACGGCCGCCGTTGGGACGGCAATCGCGACGGCCAATGGAACCGCGGGGACCGCAACGGCCAATGGGATCGCGGCAATCGCGACTGGAACCGCGGCGACCGCAACCGCTGGGACAACAACCGCGGCTGGAGCGGCAATCGCGGCCGGTGGAACAATGGCTGGCGCAACGACAACCGCTATGACTGGCGCGGCTGGCGGAACAGCCACCGCAGCTTCTACCGCCTGCCGCGCTACTACGCGCCGAGCGGCTGGGGCTATGGCTATCGCCGCTTCTCGATCGGCTTCACGCTCAGCTCGCTGCTGTTCGCGCCGCAATATTGGATCAACGATCCGTTCTACTATCGCCTGCCGGAGGTCTACGGACCCTATCGCTGGGTGCGCTACTACAACGACGCGCTCCTGGTCGACGTCGAGACGGGCGAAGTGGTCGACGTGATCTACGACATCTTCTGGTAAGCGAGCCCGCATCTTGCCAGGAGTGGGAGGCCCGGCTGGAGGCAGCCGGGCCTCTTGCCTTGGCGCTATTGACCCCGCCGATGCTACGCGCGATTTGGCCGCGGTGAGCAAGAATATCGGCCGAGTATCCGGATCCCCCTCGCCCGTCCGCGCAAGGATCGGGCGCGAAGTCGCCGCCAGGCTGGAGGCGAACCCCAACATCAAGCGCGCCAAGGTCGACGCGGCGCAGATGTACACCTATCCCGATTTCCTTTCGGGCGCCGAATGCGCCACGCTGATCGACCTGATCGACGCGGCCGCCCGTCCCTCCACCTTGCTCGCGACGCACGAGGATCCCGAGTTCCGCACCAGCAGCTCGACCGATCTCGACCGCTGGTCCGAAGCGGTGTGGCCGATCGACGAGCGCGTCGCCGACTTGCTCGGCCTGCCCCCCGCCAATGCCGAGACGCTGCAGGGCCAGCGCTACGCCCCCGGCCAGCAGTTCCGCGCGCATTGCGATTATTTCCACGAGGGCGCCGCCTATTGGGAGAAGATGCGGGAATATGGCGGCCAGCGCACCTGGACCGCGATGGTCTATCTCAACGACGTCGAGGAAGGCGGCGCGACCTGGTTCCCCCGCGCCGGCATCCGCTTCAAGCCCAGGAAGGGCCTGATGGTGATCTGGAACAACATGGCCCCCGACGGCAGCCCCAATTACGACACGCTCCACGAGGGCATGCGCGTGCTCGAGGGGACCAAGTATATCGTCACCAAGTGGTTCCGCGAGAATGCGTGGATCAAGGGCCCGGTCCCGACTTATTATGCGGGTGGGGAGCAGCGGAGCTGAGGCCGACGTCCCGCCATTGACCGCACCTCCCATTTCGATATTATCCGAAATATCGAATCAAGGGAGATTGGCATGAAGCGGCTCCACCTGCACATCAGCGTTCCCGATCTCGACCGGGCCATCGCATTCTACGGTACGCTGTTCGATGCCGGGCCCATTGTCGTGAAGCCCGACTATGCGAAGTGGATATTGGAAGATCCGCACGTCAACCTCGCCATATCGTCGCGCGCTCGCGCTGCCGGAGTCGATCATCTCGGCGTGCAGGTGGAAAGCGCGGAGGAACTCGCCGAACTCGCCGCGCGCCTGAAGGCCGCCGGCTCGCGGACCTTCGACCAGCAGGCGACGACCTGCTGCTATGCCAAATCGGACAAGAGCTGGGTCACGGACACCGCGGGAGTGCGCTGGGAGACCTTCTACACGCACGGCGCCGCGACGAGCTACGGGGAAGACGAGCCCCTTCCGGAGACGTCGCAGCCCAAGCGGGCTTGCTGCTGATGCTGCAACTGCCCGCCGCGGTCGAGGCCTTGTCCGCCCTCGCCCATGCCAGCCGCCTCGCCGTCTTCCGCCTGCTGGTGCGGGCGGGGTCGGACGGCATGGCCGCGGGCGACATCGCCCGGGAAGTGGGCGCGCTTCCCAACACGCTCTCGACCCATCTGACGATCCTCGGCCATGCCGGGCTGATCCGGTCGCGGCGCGAGGGACGGTCGGTGATCTATTCGGCCGACTATGACGGGATGCGCGACCTGCTCGGCTTCCTGGTCGCGGATTGCTGCGCGGGGCGCCCGGAGATCTGCGGCGCGCTGACCGCGCCGATGGCCGAGGCCCGATGCTGTCCCGAGTGAGCTTGTCCCGGCGCCTCGCCGCCGAGTTCCTGGGCACTGCCATGCTGCTCGCGATCGTCGTCGGATCGGGGATCATGGGCGAGCGGCTCGCGCTCGGGAACGACGCGGTCGCGCTGCTCGGCAACACGATCGCGACGGCGGCGGGGTTGATCGTGCTCATCCACATCTTCGGTCCCGTCTCGGGCGCGCATTTCAATCCGGCAGTGACGCTGGCGGTGCTTTTCCAGCGTGGAACGACGGCGCGGGATGCCCTTCTCTACGTCGCGGCGCAGCTCGGCGGCGCGGTGGCCGGCGTCTGGATCGCGCATGCGATGTTCGCCGCGCCGATCTTCGAGCTTTCGGCCAAGGCGCGCGACGGGCTGCCGCAGGGGCTCGCCGAGGGGGTCGCCACCTTCGGGCTGCTCGGCACCATCTTCGCCACGCAGCGCAACCGGCCCGAATTCACGCCCGTCGCGGTCGGCCTCTACATTGCTTCGGCCTATTGGTTCACGGCCTCGACTTCGTTCGCGAACCCGGCCGTGACGATCGCCCGCAGCCTTTCCGACAGCTTCGCCGGGATCGCACCGCACTCGGTGCCGCTGTTCCTCGCCGGGCAACTGGCCGGAACGATCGGCGCCCTGCTCTTCTTTCCATGGCTGCTGCGAGAGGGAAGCCCGCAATGACCGACGACTTCCCGATCACCATCTACCACAATCCCGCCTGCGCCACGTCCCGCAACGCGCTCGCGATGATCGAGGCCGCCGGCTATTCCCCTCGGATCGTCGAATATCTGGAGGCCGGCTGGACCCGGCCCCAGCTCGAGGCGCTGATCGCCGCGATGCGCATCGCACCGCGCGACATTCTCCGCGAGAAGGGCACGCCCGCGGCAGAGCTGGGCCTGCTCGACGCGACCGTGCCCGGCGACGCGATTCTCGACGCCATGGTCGCGCATCCGATCCTCGTGAACCGGCCGATCGTCGTCACGCCCAAGGGCACGAAGCTCTGCCGGCCGTCCGAGGAAGTGCTGTCGCTGCTCGACCGCCTGCCCGAGCAGTTCACCAAGGAAGACGGTGAGGTCGTCCGGCCCTAGATGAGCCCGGCATGCGCGAGCGCCGCATCGACCGCGGCGCGGCTCGCCTCGCCCGCTTCGGTCATCGGCAGGCGGAGCTCGCCCGGAAAGCCCGGGCGCACGCGGGTCAGCGCGTACTTCACGGGCCCCGGCGAGGCGTCGGTGAACATCGCGATGTGGAGCGGATAGAGCCGGTCGTGCAGCGCGAGCGCGCGGGCATTGTCGCCCGCCGCCCAGGCCGCCTGGAACTCGGCGCACAGGCGCGGCGCGACATTGGCGGTCACCGAGATGCACCCCGTGCCGCCCATCGCGTTGAAGGCGAGCGCGGTCTCGTCATTGCCCGACAGCTGGATGAAATCCGCCCCGCAGCCGGCGCGCTGCTCGGAGACGCGGGCGAGCGCGCCGGTCGCGTCCTTCACCCCGATGAACACCTCCGGAAACGCCCTGACGATCCGCGCCATCGTCGCGGGCTGGATGTCGGTGACGGTGCGGCCGGGGACGTTGTAGAGCACGACAGGCAGCTCGGCGACCTTCGCCACCGCCTCGAAATGGCGGAAGATGCCCTCCTGGCTCGGCCGGTTGTAATAGGGCGGCACCATCAGCACCGCGTCGGCACCGGCCTGCTTCGCGGCCTTGACGTTGGCGATCGCCACCAGCGTGTCGTTCGAGCCCGCGCCGGCCAGCACGGGCACCCTGCCCTTCGCCTGATCGGCGCATACGCGCACCACTTCGAAATGCTCGTCCTTGGGCATGGTCGCCGCTTCGCCCGTGGTGCCGCACGGAACGAGCGCGGCCGAGCCTTCGGCAATCTGCCATTCAACCAGCGCGCGATAGTCTTGCTCGGCAAAGGCGCCGTTGCGGAACGGCGTCACCAGCGCCGGAATGGAGCCCGAGAACATGGCTGTAGAATCTTCCTTAATTCCCGAAATCGGGACTGGCAGATAGGCGCCGCTCGCGTATCATGTCCAGCATGCTGGCCCCTGTGCTGAAGAGTGCGTTGTTGTTCGCGGGCGTTTCGGGACTCGCCGTCTCGTCGCAGCTGACCCAGGAGCAGATCCAGTGGTATCAGGTGGCGCTCGAGGCGGGCATGCCGCGGGTGCCGCCATCCTATATCCAGTCGGATCAGCTCGCCGACGCGCTGGTCGAATGGAAGCGGCTCCAGCAATCGGACAATTTCCCCTTCTCCGACTATGCCAATTTCCTGCTGCTCCATCCCGGCTGGCCCGGAGAGACGAGCCGGCGGGCCGCCGCGGAGACGGTGCTCGAGAGCGGCACCTGGGCGCCGGGGCTGGTCATCCGCTTCTTCGAGCGCTTCCCGCCGCTGACCGCCGCCGGGCGGCTGCGCTATGCCGAAGCGCTCGCCGCCTCGGGCCGCCGCGCCGATGCCGAGGAGCAGGCCCGGCGCGCCTGGCGTCATGGCACGCTCCGCCCGCGCGACGAGACCGCGCTGCTCGGCGGCTTCTCCGCCGCGCTCACGCCCGCCGATCATGACGCGCGGATGGACATGCTGCTCTGGCAGGGCGCGATCAGCGCGGCGCAGCGCCAGATCGCCTATGTCTCGCCGGCCAAGCGCGCGGTGTTCGAGGCGCGGATCGCCTTTCGCACCAAGGCGCCCGATGCCGATGCCAAGGGCGCCGCGGCGCTCGCGGCGGGCCGCTCCGATCCCGGCTACATCGCCGACCGCGCGCGCTGGCTGCGCGACAATGGCCAGAGCCCGGCGATGCGGAGCTATCTCGCCCAGCCCCGCCAGCTGGCTTCCTATCCCGGTGATGCCGAAGAATGGTATGAAGTGCTGCTTCTTGCGGCGCGGGGGGCGGCGTCGGACGGGCAATATGGCCTGGCGTATCAGATCGCGAGCCAGGTGGACGACGCCTTTCCGCCGGGCACGGCGGTGAGCGACCAGCCGCTCGGCGAGCGCGACGACTATACCAGCCTCACCTGGCTCGCCGGCACCGTGGCGCTCAACAATCTCGGCCGCGCGCGCGACGCGGTCGGCATGTTCGACCGCTATTCGCGCGGCTCCAAGACGCCGACGACTCAGTCGAAGGGGCTGTACTGGGCCGGCCGCGCCGCCGAGGCGGCGGGCGACCAGGCATCGGCCACCGCCTATTACCAGCGCGCCGCGGGCTTCCCCGACGTCTATTACGGCCAGCTCGCCACCGAGCGGCTCGGCCAGCCGCTCCGCCGCCCGCCCGACTTCAACGCGCGCGTCGCCGATCCCGCCGTGCGCGAGGCGTTCTTCCGCAAGGAGACGGTGCGCGCCGCGCAGCTGCTCGGCACGATGGGCAATCGCGACGACCAGAGCCTGTTCATCCGCAAGATCGCCGAGGAAGCGGCGACGGACACCGACCACATCCTCGCCGCCGAGCTGAGCCGCACGATCGGCCGGCCGGACCTGGGGGTGCTGGTCGGCAAGAGCGCGCTGCAGAACGGCCTCTCCGACTATAGCGCGGCCGGCTATCCCACCGTGCGCGTGCCCGAGGCGCAGCGCGACTATTGGACGATCGTCCATGCGATCGCACGCCAGGAGAGCCAGTTCGACCGTACCGCGGTGAGCCATGCCGGCGCACGCGGGCTGATGCAGCTGATGCCGGGCACCGCGCGCGAGGTCTCGACGCGGCTGGGCCTGGGCTACAACCGGGAATCGCTGACCACCGACACCGACTACAACATCCAGCTCGGCTCGACCTATTTCCAGCGCATGTACAATCTCTACGGCAGCTACCCGCTGGCGATCGCGGCCTATAATGCGGGGCCCGGCAACGTGAACAAGTGGATCGCCGCGAACGGCGACCCGCGCCTGCCCGGCGGCGACATCGTCCAGTGGGTGGAGAAGATCCCGATTTTCGAGACCAAGAACTATGTCCAGCGCGTGATCGAGAACGCAGTGGTCTACGACCTGCTCAACCCGGAGCGCGCGCGCTCGAAGGGACCGGCGAATTTGAGCTGGTATCTGGGGAAGAACCGGCCGGGGTAACTAGCCGAAAAGTGGAAATGGACCGCCCCAACTACATCACGCCGGCCGGCTATGCCGCGCTCAAGGCCGAATATGACGCGCTGTTCGCGACGGAACGGCCGCAGCTCGTCGAGACGATCGCCTGGGCCGCCGGCAATGGCGACCGGTCGGAGAATGGCGACTATATCTACGGCCGCAAGCGGCTGCGCGAGATCGACCGGCGGCTGGGCTGGCTGTCGAAGCGGATGAAGGCGGCGAAGGTCGTCGATCCCGCGAAGCAGGAGGACCGCGCGCGCGTCTTCTTCGGTGCGACCGTGACGATCGCCGACGAGGACGACAACCAGCGCACGCTCACGCTGGTCGGCGACGACGAAGCCGATGCCGGCAAGGGGCTGGTCGGCTGGAACGCGCCGCTCGCCCGCGCGCTCCGGGGCGCCGCGATCGGCGACCTTCGCCGCGTTATCCTACCCGGCGGCGAGCGCGAATATGAAGTGATTGCGATCACTTACCCCTGACGCGCGACGAACCGCGCCCGGGCCGATTCCCCTGCATCTTCAGCCTGATAAGACTCGCGACGGGCCGAGGAGGTTTTCGGCCGGGTAGAGCGTGGGGACATATGACGGCACAGCGTATCTATGTGTCGGGGCGCGTGCAGCGCGTCGGCTATCGCGACTGGGCGGTGCGCACCGCCCAGCGCCTGGGGGTCCGCGGCTGGGTCCGCAACCTGAGCGACGGACGAGTGGAGCTGCTGGCGGAGGGCGACGACGACGCGATCGGCGCGCTAGCCGAGGCGTGCCGCGAAGGCCCGCCGCTGGCGCAGGTCGATCATGTCGAGGCGCACGCCACCGCCGAGGACCGGCATGCCAAGGGATTTACCAAGCGTTTCACCGCGTGAGCCGGAACGGCACGCGCGCCTCGCGGATTGAGACCGCGAGGAGAGTGAAATGGAAAATCCCCGCACCACCAGCGCGCGCGACCATGACGATTCGGCACTGATCGACGCGATCGACAAGGATGCCGCGCAGCAAGGCCGCTCGGGCGGCAATCTGGCGGCCGACGTCGCGAGCCAGGCGGAGCTCGACGCCGTCGAGGATCCCGCGAACCACGAGCGCGTGACCAAGCAGAAGGACATCGACCACGCGGCCGAGGTCCGGCCGGATCGCGCCCGCAACGCCTGAACGGAAACGATCGGTTTCTCCGCCACCCGTTGACCCGCGCGGGCCGAGGTGAAAGATTTCACGCTCGTAACGGCGCGCACGGGCGCGTGCCGGGCGAGGAGAAACACCCATGCCCATTCCCGCAAGCTGGTCCGACAAGCTGCTCAGCATCCTGCGCATCGTCACAGGGCTCGCCTTCCTGCATCACGGCACGTCCAAATTCTTCGGCCTGCCGCCCTTCCCCATGCCCGGCCAGCTGCCGCCGCTGCTGATCGCGGCAGGGGCGATCGAGCTGGTCGGCGGCGCGCTGCTCGTGATCGGCCTGTTCACGCGTCCGGTCGCCTTCATCGCATCGGGCATGTGCGCGGTCGGCTATTTCATGGCGCATGCGCCCAAGGGCTTCTTCCCGTCGGTGAACGGCGGCGAGGCGATCCTGCTCTACTGCTTCATCTTCCTCTACCTCGCGGCCGCCGGCGGCGGCGCGTGGAGCGTGGACGCGGCGACGGCCAGGAAGGCGGCCTGAACCCATGCAGGAGCGACTGCCGACCGGCAATGTCGCGCTGCTGATCGACGCGGACAATGCATCGCCCGCGGTGATCGACCCGGTGCTGACCGTGCTGGCCGACCTCGGCGCGGTCAACATCCGCCGAATCTACGGCAATTGGAGCAAGCCAGCGCTCAGGGGCTGGAGCGAGGTCGCGCTGCGCTTCGCGCTCGAGCCGCAGCAGCAGTTCGACCTGACCAAGGGCAAGAACGCCACCGACATGAAGATGACGATCGACGCGATGGACCTGCTGGCGAGCGGCCGCGTCACCGGCTTCGGCATCATGTCGTCGGACAGCGACTTCATGCCGCTCGTCACGCGGCTCAGGCAGGACGGGCTCACCGTCTACGGCTTCGGCCGCGCGACCACGCCCGAAGGCTTCCGCCAGGCCTGCAACCGCTTCATCGACGTCGACACGCTCGAGAAGGTGAAGAAGCCGGCACCGGTGCCCAGGGTCGAGGCGGCGGCGCCCGCGGCGCCATCGCACAATGTCGACCCCGAGATCGTGCGGCTGCTGTTCGACGCGTACGAGGCTTCGCGCCGCGATGCCGACGGCTATGCCAGCCTCAGCGAGATCGGCCAACGCGCCGCCAACCGCTCGAGCTTCGACACGCGCAACTACGGGTTCAGCCGGCTCTCGGACCTGTTCGAGGCGGTGCCAGGCTTCGAGGTCGACCGGCGCGACGGCGGCGCCTTCGTCCGCCGCGTCGATCAGCCGGGGCAGCGATAGGCGGCGAGCGCCTTTTCCAGCAACGGCTTGACCTTCGCGGGCGGTAGCTCCGCCAGCGCGGCGAGCGGCATGTCGTCGCCGATCCGCTTCGCCAGCAGATAGCCCAGATAATAGCCGAAGCGCGGCGGATAGGGCGTCGCGGCCTTTCCGCTCCCGCCGGAGCCGAAGAAGAAGGCGGCATAGTCGCCCTGATCCGTCGACTCGAGCTTCGAGCGCGCGAAGCACATCGCCTCGGCCAGCTTCGGCTCGACCTCGGGACGGATCGGCCGCGGGATGGTGAGCATCAGCGCCCGGTCGTCGGCGCCCGGATTCATCCGCGCGGCGACATAGGTGGCCAGCCCTTCCTGCCACAGCGAGCACCAGAGCGCGTCGCAATCGGGAAAGAAGCGGGCATGATGGAAGTGGAACAGCTCGTGATCGAGGAACGGCCCGATCGTGCCGTCGCCGTGGATCTTGGCGATCACGTCAGCGCCGAAGATCGCGACGAGCCTGCCCTTCAGCTCGCGCGTGCCGCCGTCCATCTCGCCGAGCGAGTGGACGAGGTAGATCGGCATGGTCGGCGCATAGTCCGGAAAGACGGCGCGGAAGCGCGTGTTGGCGGTCGCATAGGCGGCGGCGAAGCCGTGCGCGGCGGCGAGGAACTTGTCGCGCTGCGCCGGATAGCCCTGGAGGGCGGCGAGCACGCGGGCGTTGTACTTCTCCTCAGTCGCGCCGAAGCGGGGTTCGTAGAAGCCGGGGACGAGCGCGTCGAACTTCGCACGAAAGGCGCGCACCCGCTCCTCGGGCGGCATCGCGGCGCTTTCGGTCGCGAACCGGTCGAACTCCTCGGCATAGGACTCGAACGCGGGCACCTGCGCGTGCGCCACCTGCGCGGCGAGCAGGATCAGCAGCGCGAGCACGAGGAACGGGCGCAGCAGCGTCATCGCGCCAGTCTAGCGCCGCGTATCGCGAGGTCCAGCGTGTTTTAGCCGGCTAACGCACCGTCCAGCGACTTGCGCTGGATCACGACCGCGACGCCGCGCGGATCGTTCTCGAAACCCGCGATGTGGAAGCCGTGCCGCAGGTTGAGCCGGATCATCGCGTTGTTCGCCGCGCGCGTGCGGGTCTCGACGAAGCGATAGCCGTTGGCGGCGGCGTGCTCGTGCTGCAGGCGCATCAGTTCCGATGCCACGCCATGCCCGCGGAGCTCAGGCGCGACCCCGCCGAGCCAGCTGTACAGCAGCTCGGGCCCGCGGCGGTATCCGAGCTTGAATCCCTTCCACGATTCCGCTTCGGCCGCCAGCCACAGGACGGGATCGGCCAGTCCGGGCAGGCGATCGAGCAGATACCGCTCCGGGAAGTCGGCGAAGATCGAACGGCAGAGCGCCAGCAGCGGCGCGGCGACTTCCGTCACCGACCCCTGCCAGCGTCGATATTCGACCGTCACGCGGACGCCGGCCCGATCAGCGCGTCAGCTTCTTGTACGCCAGCGCGGTCGGCCGGTCCGCCGCGTCGCCGAGGCGACGCCGCTTGTCCTCTTCATAGGCCTCGAAATTGCCCTCGAACCATTCGACATGGCTGTTGCCCTCGAAGGCGAGGATGTGCGTCGCGAGGCGGTCGAGGAAGAAGCGGTCGTGGCTGATCACCACGGCGCAGCCCGCGAAATTCTCGATCGCCTCCTCGAGCGCGCCGAGCGTCTCGACGTCGAGGTCGTTGGTCGGCTCGTCGAGCAGCAGCACGTTGCCGCC
>CBIFVW010000041.1:0-18870 GCA_966186155.1 uncultured Sphingomonas sp. | reverse complement strand
GGCGGGATCGGCGCCCAGTCGATCGTCGGCGACGACCAGCAGATGAAGATGGTGGTGATCGCCCCGCCCGAGCAGGCGCCGACGCTGCTCCAGGTCGATCGCCAGTTGCGCACGCTGTTCCCGCGGAAGAGCGACCTGAGGCCCCCGCCGCTCACCATCGCGACGCCGACAGGAAACCCCGCCGAGCAGGCGCGCGCGATGTTCGAGCGCGGCGATTACGACGCCGCGGCGGTGCTCTACGGACCGCTGAACAAGCCCGAGATCCTCTACGCGCCGCGCGGCAGGAGCGAGGCGCAATATCTTGCCCAGCTCGCCGAGCAGAGCCTGCGCGCCGAGCGGCTGGGCAGTGCCGCGCCGATGAGCACGGTGACCAAGACCGCCGTGCAGCGCGGCCAGGGATCGCCCGCCGGGCATGGCCAAGCCGCGTCGATCGGCGTGTTCGCGATGTTCTTCCTCACATTGTTCCTGTCCGGCCAGGCAGTGGGCACCATGGCCGAGGAACGCTCGAACAAGGTGATCGAGATCCTCGCCGCGGCGGTGCCGCTCGAAAGCGTGTTCTTCGGCAAGCTGATCGGCATGTTCGGCACCGCCGTGCTGTTCCTGCTGTTCTGGGCGACGCTGCTGGTCAACGCGGCGAAGTTCCTGCCGGCGCAGATCACCAACGACTTCGCCACGATGGGCGCGGCAGTCGGCGTGCCGGCCTATCCGCTGCTCTTCGTCGGCTATTTCACCATGGCCTATATGCTGCTCGGCGCAGTGTTCCTGAGCGTCGGTGCCCAGACTTCGACGCAGCGCGAGCTGCAGATGCTGTCGCTGCCGATCACGATCTTCCAGATGTGCATGTTCGGCCTCGCCCTGGGCGCGGCGACCAACCCGGGCACGCCGCTCGCGCTCGCGGCCGAGATCTTCCCGTTCAGCTCGCCCTTCGCGATGATCGGGCGGGCGGGGAGCGCACCCGAGCTGTGGCCGCATCTCCTCGCGCTGGTCTGGCAGGCTCTATGGGTGGGGATCGTCATCACGCTCGGCGCGCGCTGGTTCCGGCGGGGTGTGCTCAAATCGGGCAGCCCGAAGCGCAGTCGCAAGGCTGCCGCGGCGGCCTAGGCCGTGTCGGCGTTCAAGGTTCCTCCCCCGGAGAGGGAGGATTGGAAAAGCCGCTTCCTGAAGGGCAACACAGCCTAGGACCACCGCCGCTATTGACATAATTGTCAATTAAGGTTCTCCTCCTCCGAAACCAGGAGAGGCAGCATGGCCACGCTTGCGACCGGCACCGAAGCGATCGTCGATCCGCTCGACGTCAGCCGCCCCGAGCTCTATCGCGACGATATCTGGCGCGCGCCGTTCCGCGAGCTGCGCGCCAACGCGCCAGTCTATCGCTGCGAGAACAGCGCGTTCGGGCCCTATTGGTCGATCTCGGCCTACAAGCCGATCGTCCAGGTCGAATCGCTCCCCGACCTCTATTCGAGCCAGGCGGGCGGGATCACCATCGCCGACCTGATGGAAGGCGACATCAAGATGCCGATGTTCATCGCGATGGACCGGCCCAAGCACACCGGCCAGCGCCGCACCGTCGCCCCCGCCTTCACGCCGAGCGAGATGCTGCGGATGACCGGCAACATCCGCACGCGCACCGCCGAGATCCTCGATTCGCTCCCCGTCGGGCAGGAGTTCGACTGGGTCGACCGCGTCTCGATCGAGCTCACCACCCAGATGCTCGCGATCCTATTCGACTTCCCCTGGGAGGAGCGGCGCCAGCTCACTTATTGGTCCGACTGGGCGGGCGACATCGAGATCGCCAAGGATCCGGTGCGCAAGGAGCAGCGCCGCCAGATCCTGTTCGAATGCGCCGCCTATTTCGGCAATCTGTGGAACGCCAAGCTCGGCAAGGAGCCGACGCCCGATCTCATCTCGATGATGATCCATTCGGATGCGATGTCCGAGATGGACCAGATGGAGTTCCTCGGGAACCTGATCCTGCTGATCGTCGGCGGCAACGACACGACGCGCAACTCGATGAGCGCCTATGCCTGGGCGCTCGAGCAGTTCCCCGAGGAACGCGCGAAGCTCGAAGCCAATCCCGAGCTGATCGCCAATGCGACGCAGGAGATCATCCGCTGGCAGACCCCGCTCGCGCACATGCGCCGCACCGCGACGCAGGACAGCGAGCTCGAGGGCCAGCACATCCGCGAGGGCGACAAGCTGGTGTTGTGGTTCCTCTCGGCCAATCGCGACGAGAGCGTCTTCCCCGACGCCGACCGGATCATCGTCGACCGCGAGAATGCGCGGCGGCACCTCGCCTTCGGCCACGGCATCCATCGCTGCGTCGGCGCGCGGCTCGCCGAGTTGCAGATCAGCGTGCTGATGGAGGAGATGGCGAAGCGCCGCCTACGCGCCAACGTGCTCCGCGAGCCCGAGCGCGTCGCGGCGTGCTTCGTCCATGGCTACAAGAAGATGCCGGTCGAGCTCAGCCGCTATTGAGCGGCGCCCGGGCCGTCCCCACATCCGGCCCATGCACACCGACCGCCGCAGCTTCCTTGCCGTCGCCAGCCTCGGCGCGCTGACCGCCGCATGTGGCGGCGGGCCGGCCGAGGCGGCGCAGAAATTCGAATTCGCGCTCAGCGACGCGGCATGGCGCAAGCGGCTGAGTCCGCTTGCCTATCAGGTGCTCCGCCACGGCGCGACCGAGCGGCCGTTCAGCAGTCCGCTCAACAAGGAGCATCGCGCCGGCACCTTCGGCTGCGCGGGCTGCGCGCTGCCGCTCTATTCCTCGGCGGCCAAGTTCGACAGCGGCACCGGCTGGCCGAGCTTCTGGAAGCCCTTGCCCAACGCCGTGGCGACGCGGAGCGACAATAGCCTGGGAATGGCTCGCACCGAAGTACTGTGCCGCCGCTGCGGCGGGCATCTCGGCCATGTGTTCGACGACGGACCGCCGCCCACCGGCAAGCGCTATTGCATGAACGGCGCGGCGCTGGTCTTCACGCCGAAGGGCTGATCAGCCTGCGTCGGTCGCGTCCGGAGCGGCTTCCATCACGAGATCGCTAAGGTCGAGCTCGAGCGACGGCTTGAAATTGTCGTCGTCGAGATCGATCGCGGGCGCGCCGTCCGAATAGATGAAGCCGTTGACCGGATAGGTCGAGGTGCCGAGCCCGCCCATCGGCGCGAACCACACCTTGACCTGGCTCCAGTCGCCCTGCGGGGAGACGTCCACGGCACGAACGTCGCGCTCGATCCCGCCGCGGCGCGACCAATTGGCGTGGGTGAGCAGCACCTCGCGGTCGCTCACGATCTTCGAGACCATCGCGACATGGCCGAGCGGCATGCGGCCGGTGCGCTGGAACGACATCACCGCGCCGACCTTCGGCGCATTGCCGCGGGCATAGCGGCCCGCCGCCTGCGACCACCAGGTCCAGGCATTGCCGTGAATCTGGACGCCGGAAACTTCGCGAGCGAACGGCACGCACTGCCAGAAGCGGCCCTTCGCCTCGGCGGGCACGACCATCGTCAGAGTGCAGGCAGCCATCAGCGCGAAACGCGCTGCAAGAGCACGGAAATTCATGGACCCCCCGGTCGAGGATGCGATGTGTTGACCGCGACTAATCAGATCATAGAAGAGAGGTACACCCCCGCGGCTCGCCGATGGGACGAACCGTTGCGACGAGCCGATGACTTGCCGGAACCGGTGTCAGATCGCGCTTTCCTGCCGCTTGGGAGCCTCGCCCGCTCCGTGCGAATACCTAGCGGACGATCCGTGCGAATACCTATCGGAGGGCTCCCGAATAGGCGGTTTTGTTGCCTAAGGGCATCACCGGCCAAGGTTTTCCACAGGACGGGACTCGGTTCGTCGCATCCATGTTGCACCGCAGAATCGTCTGCGTTCCTATAATGAACAGGGGACGACGACAGGTTCAGCGGCTCGTTAACCAGTTTGCCGCAGTATCGGTCTCGGAGGGTTTGAGCGGGTGGGAGTGTTGAGCAATGGGAGCACGGGCTAAACCGGCCGAAGGCGCGATGACGCTGGCCGAAATGAAGGAATTCGCAGGATTCAGCGCGGCGACGCAGCGGTACATCCGCCGCGCGCTCGACATCGGGCTCGAGCGCGAGGACGCGCTGGAGCGCTGGTCGCGCGACGTGGTCGAGGCGGCGAGCATCCGCGCCCAGAGCCGCGTCTATGATCGCCTCCCCGAAGTACGCGCACTGATGCCCGAGGACAGCGACCTCGACTCGATCGAGCCGTTCATGGCGCCGCTCGTCGCCATCTCGGCCTTCGACCTCGGCCAGGGCCGGCTCACCAGCTTCTCCTGCTACCGGTTCCTCTACGAGCGTCTGGTCGGCGCCGAGGTGCGGCCGTGGCTCCCCTCCGCCTTCTGCGCGGCGGCGGCGCTGCCCCATCTCCATCCGGACCTGCGCCGCAAGCTGCTCCAGTCGATCAGCGAAGCCGCGGCGACCGCCTCGGGCTGGTCGAACCGCCAGCCGAGCTTCTTCCCGGCCTGGGTCGAGAAGGTCGACGCCGCGGCGCTGCCGCACTGATGCTTCCTGGCGGGCGGCCCTAGCGGCAGGCCCGCCACCCCATCTCTCCCCGCTCCGCCTCGTCGAGGTGCAGGTGATCGCGGTGCGCCGCGTTATAGTCCGGCGACAACACCGTCGAGAACAGCTTGCACGCTCCGGTCCGTACCTCGCGCAGGAACGCGGCCTTGGCGTCGCCCTTGTCCCAATCCTCGAGCACCCCGACCCGTGTCCCGTCCGAAAGGCGGAACGCCGCAACGTCGAGCGCGTCGGCGGTGGCGTGCTCGCTCCAGTCGCCCGCGCTGCGGCCGTAGATGCGGCGGCACGAATAGCTGCCGAGATGCTCGATCGAGACCACCCGCGCGCGGAGATGCTTCTCGGCCGCCGGCTGGACGACGTCCCATTCCCACATCGCCAGCGCCGCCGCCACCGGGCAGGCGATCGCCGGGCTAGCCGGGCTGAACCCGATCCGGCGCGCCCCGCCCTCGGCGAGCCGCACGCCATCGGCATAGCCGCATTGGGGATTGGGCGTCTCGACCTTGGGCAGCACGACATAGCGCACGCCCGCGGTGCGGAGCAGCGCGCGGCACTTGGCATAATCGTCGGTGAGGCCCGCGAGCTTGCGGCCGGTGAACACGCCGATCGGCTGGCCCAGATCGAGCGCGGTCCAGGGCAGGTCCTGCGGCCGGTTGCGCACCAGCGCATAGGCCAGGAACAGCACGCCGAGCACGACCGCGAAGATCACCATCGCGGCGATCGCCTGACGGACCGTCCTCATGCGCGGATCGCCTGGTCGAGCGGCTGCGACGTCACCGGATAGCCGAGATCGTCGGGGATGCAGAGGTGGCGCTCGCCGCCGCGTTGCTCGATCCAGGGCGTGACGGTGCGCACCGGATGCGCGCGCGCGTCGGCCACGGCCTCGTCGAAGCTCGCAAGCAAGGCGAGCCGCTCGAGGTTGCGCCGCGTCGGGAAGATGATGTGCGCCTCGCCCCGGTCCGCCGCTTCGAGCACCGAACGCGCGCTTGCCCAGAAGACACGGACATTCTCGTTGCCGTCGACCAGCGGCGCGGCGTCTTCCGGCGCGCGGGCGAGGTAGAAGCGGGTGTCGAACACCTTGTGCCGCACCCCATGCGGCAGCCAGCGCGCGAAGGGGACGAGCGCGGCGAGATCGAGCGCGGCGCCGGCCTCGTCGAGCAGCTCTCCGATCGGCGCGCCGGCATGGAGACGATGGCGGAACGCGAGCATCTCCCCCGCCGGATCGAGCCCGACCGCTACTCCCGCCTCCTCCAGCGTCTCGCGGATCGCGGCGATGCGCGCGGCATTGTCCTCGGCGTCACCGGGGTGGAGCGCGGCGAGCGCCCGGTCCCCCGGGTCGACGCGCCCGCCGGGAAAGACCAGCGCCCCGCCCGCGAACGACATCGCGGCGGCGCGCTCGACCATCAGCAGCTCGGGCGCGCCCGCGCCCTCGCGCATCACGATCACGGTCGCGGCGGGAATCGCCTCTTCTTCGGCCATGCTCCCGGGTCTAGGCGGGGTGGACGCGGCTCACCAGCCCGAAGCCTTCAGCCGCACCCGCGCGACCGTGTCGCTCGAGGTCATGAACAATGTCCGGCCGTCCTCGCCGAAGCAGCAATTGGCGGTCGCCTTGCCGGTGGCGATCAGGCCCAGCTTCTTCCCCTCGGGCGAGATCACATAGATGCCGCCCGGCCCGCTCGCGAACAAATGCCCGCTCTTCGCGACCTTGAGCCCGTCGGGCAGGCCCGGCAGCTTCCGCGCGAGCTCGGCGGAGAAGTCGACGAACCGGCGGCCCTCGTCCATCGCCGAACCGTCGGCGGCGAGTTCGTAGACGCGGATCTCGGGCTTCGCCTCGTCCGAGCAGCCGACATAGAGCCGGTCGAACCCCGGCGAGACGCCGATGCCGTTGGGGCGCTTGAGGGCATTGTCGATCAGGCTCACATCGCTGCCGTCGGGATTCACGCGATAGACGCCGTTGAACGGCAGCTCCTTGAGCGGCGAAGCGTCGCCCTCGGCCAGGCCATAGGGCGGATCGGTGAAGTAGAGCATTCCGCCCCGCCCGATCGCGACGTCGTTGCAGCTGTTGAAGCGCTTGCCCTGGTAGCGATCGGCGACGATCGTCCTCCGCTTCGTCGCAAGGTCGACCCGCGCGATCGCGCGGGTGCCCGAATCGGCCAGGATCAGCGCGCCATTCGCGTCGATGGTCATGCCGTTCGATCCGGCCTCCCGGATGGCCGCGGGGACCGGCCCGGCGAGGCCCGAGGGATCGAGGAACGGCGTCGCCTCCTCGCCCGGCTTCCAGCGCCAGGCGATGTTGGCGGGAACGTCGGAGAAGAGCAGATAGCCGCCATTCTTCACCCATACCGGCCCTTCGGCCCATCTGAAGCCGCTGGCGACGATCTCGATCGGGCTGGTCGTGTCGACGATCGCGTCGAGCGCGTCGTCGAACTTGGTGATGCCGCCCACCTCCGCCCGCACCGCCGCGGGCAGGAAGGGCATCGCGGCCATGCCGGCCAGCACCGCGCGGCGCGTCGTCTCGATCACATCCATTCTCCCCGTCATGCGAAGGGCCAGAGCAGTAGCGCCATCGCGAAGCTCGTCGCTCCGGCGATGGTGGCCGAAAGCGTCCAGCTCTTGAAGGTCTGCGCCTCGGTGAGGCCGAGATATTGCTTCACCAGCCAGAAGCCGGTGTCGTTGACATGGCTCGCGACCGTCGCACCGGCGCCGATCGCCACCGTCACCAGCGCGATCCGGCCCGGCGAGAGCGCGGCGGACGCGATCAGCGGCGAGGCGAGCCCGGCGGCGGTGACCATCGCCACGGTCGCGCTGCCCTGCGCGATCCTGACGAAGGCCGCGAGAGCGAAGGCGAAGACCGGCACCGACACCTGCGCTGCGGCGACCGCGGCGGTAACCTGTTGCCCCGCACCGCTCTCGATCAGCACTTCCTTGTACGCCGCGCCCGCACCCACCACGAGCACCATCAGCCCCGCGGGCTCGAGCGCGCGGGTCATGATGCTGGAGATGACGGGAAGCGGCGCCCGGACGCGCCAGCGCAGCCAGGCCGCGACCGAGAGCACCGCGAGGATCAGCGCGACGAAGGGATGGCCGAAGAAGAGCAGCGCCTGCCTGGCGGGCCCTTCGGCCAGGAACTGCCCCGCCACCGCCGCGAGCAGGATCAGCGCGAGCGGAACGAGCATCGCGGCGAGCGCGGGCCAGAAGCCGATCGGATCGGTCTGCGGCGCCCCTTCGTCGAGCATCGGCGGCGGTGCCTGGTCGCCCCAGCCCGGCGCGCCGTGCGCCAGGCGCGCGAAGACCGGCCCCGCAACGATCGCGGCGGGAATGCCGCAGAGGAGTCCGTAGAAGGCGAGCAGGCCGTAATCGGTGTGGATCAGCTCGGCGACCGCGACCGGGCCGGGATGCGGAGGCAGCAGCGCGTGCATCGTCATCAGCCCGGCGAGCAAGGGTAGCGCGAACCAGGTCACGCGCCGCTCGGCACGCACCGCCAGCGTGGTGAGCAGCGGCGCGAGGATGATGAAGGCGACGTCGAAGAACAGCGGGATGCCGACGATCACGCCGATCGCGGTCAGCGCCCAGGGCATGCGCTTCTCGCCGAACGCCGCGAGCAGTCGGTGCGCGATCGCACTGACGCCGCCCGATGCCTCGAGCAGCCCGCCCAGCACCGCGCCGAGCCCGATCACCACCGCGACGAAGCCCAGCGCCTCGCCCGTTCCCTTGCGTACTGCCGCGATCACCTTTTGCGGATCGCCGCCGAACGCCAGGCCGGTGATAAGCGCCACCAGCAGCAGCGCGACGAATGGCTGGAGCTTCACGCGCAGCACGAGCAGGATCACCGCCGCGATGCTCGCCGCGACGAGCAGCAGCGTCTGCCAGGGCTCGGCGATCATGCGAGCTTGATCGCCCGGCCCTCGCGCGCCGATCGGTAGATCGCCTCTATGAGCCGCATGTCGCGAAGCCCCTCCTCGCCCGAGGCGCGCAGCGGGATGCCGGTCAGCACGCTCTCGGCGAGATGGTCGAGCTGGGCGACGAACTGGCTCTTCTTCGGCGCGGGGAGCGCGACCGGCTCGGTCTTCCAGTTCCGCCGCACGCGCATCTGGTGTCCCTCATAGCCAGTGGCGGGCTCGAGCTCGACCCAGCCCTTGGTGCCGGTGACGCGATAGGCATTGTGGTGCGACGAATAGCTCGACACGCAATTGGCGATCGCGCCCGAGGGGAAGCGCATCTGCCAGTCGATCCGGTCCTCGACCGTCTTGAAGCGCGTGTCGCTCCGATCGGTCGATTCCATCGCGCTGATCTCGGTCGGCTCCTGCCCGGCGAGGTAGCGGGCGGCATTGAGGCTGTAGATGCCGATGTCCATCAGCGATCCGCCCCCCGACAGGGGCCGATCGAGTCGCCACTGGTTCGGCCCGGCGCTGAAGCCGTGCTCGGCGGTGATCAGCCGCAGCGCGCCCAAAGCGTCCGACTTCACGAGCTCGATCGCGTGGAGGTTGTACTGCTCGAAATGGCAGCGATAGCCGATCATCAGCTTGCGGTTCGCCTTCCGGGCGGCCGCGATCATCGCCTCCGCCTCGGCGGAGGAGACCGCCATCGGCTTCTCGCACAGTACGTGCTTGCCGGCTTGGCTGGCACGGATCGAATATTCGGCATGCATGCTGTTGGGCAGCACGACATAGACGATGTCGATGTCGGGATTGTCCCTCATGGCATCGTAATTCTGGTAGCTGTACCAATGCGTCCTGGGGATGCCGTACTGGGCGCCATAGCGCTCGAGCTTCGCCGGGGTGCCGCTGACCAGCGCGCGGAGCTCGGCGAACTCGCATTCCTTGAGGCGCGGCATGATCTGGTTGGTGGCGTAGCTGCCCAGCCCGACCACCGCATAGCCGAGCTTGGCCTTGGGCCTGCCCCGCGCGCATGCCGGCACAGCGCTCGCCGCCAGTCCAAGACCGATGCCGCCCAATATCTCGCGGCGCGTTCCGATGATCTCCATCCCCGGCGCTCCTCTCGTCCAAAGCTCTGCCAAGCCCGTCGCCGGCATGTGCCTGCCGGTCGCGTGATAGCGCTATCATCAAAGCGGCTAGACCGGAAGCGTCACGCGCGCGGCCAAGCCACCTTCCTCACGATTGCGCAGCGTCACGTCGCCGCCATGCGCGCGTGCCACCGCGCGGGCGCTGGCGAGTCCGAGGCCGATCCCGCCGGTGTCGCGGTTGCGCGAGCGCTCGCCGCGGAAGAACGGCTCGAACACGCGGTCGAGGTCCTCGGGCGGTACGCCGGGGCCGTCGTCGCGCACTTCGATCAGCGCGTGCCCATCCTCCTGCCCGAGCGACACCTGCGCGCTGCCGGCATATTTGAGCGCGTTGCAGATGAGGTTCGAGAGCATCGCCTTGAGCGCCACCGAATTGCCGTCGATCACCACCGGCGCGCCCGGATCGAGCGACACGGGCTCGCCGCGATCGCTCATGTCGTCGGTCACCGTCTCGGCGAGCGAGCGCAGGTCGAGCGGGCGGCGCACGCCCGGCTTGCTCGTGTCGCGGATGTAGCTCAGCGTCGCGGAGATCATCGCCTCCATGTCGCGGATATCGCTCTCGCAGGCCTGGCGGAGCTTGTCGGGCGCCGCCTCGAGCCGGAGGCCCAGCCGCATCAACGGCGTGCGCAGGTCGTGCGCCACCGCGCCGACCACCGTGGCGCGATCGTCGACATAGCGGTTGAGCCGCGCCTGCATGAGGTTGAACGCCGTCGCGGCGTCGGCGATCTCGGGTGGTCCTTCGACCGGGAGTGGCGGTGCGCGGGGGTCGCGGCCCAGCCGCTCGGCGGCCGCGGCGAAGGCGCCGATGGGCTTGGCGAGCCGATGCGCGAGCGCCCAGGCGAAGGGGGCGACCGCCGCCGCCGAAAGGATCAGCCACCAGATCACGAACCAGCGCCACGGCTCGAAGGCGTGGCCCGATTCGACCTTCACCCAGCTGCCGTCGGGCTGGCGGAACGCCGCGTCGAAATCCCCGATCACCACCACGTCACGCGCCGCCTGCGCGGTCGGCGGCGCGGTCGGGCGCGGGATCTTCCCGCGATCGAAGGTCTTCTCGCGCAGCAGGAAGGGCGTCGGGAAGCTGATCCGCACCTCCTCGACCGGGACGCCCAGCGCCTTGGCCATGGCGAGTTCGATCCGTTCGCTGCGCGGGTTCCAGGCAGGCTCGGGCACCGAACGGACGCGGCTGACGCTGAACTCTCCGCCCGGATCGCGCCCCTGCTGCGCCGCGTGGAGAATCTGGCCGACCGAATAGACCTCGACCGTGGGCGTCTGCACCGCGATGAGCAGCGCGAAATTCATCAGCTGAGTGACCGCGACGCAGACGACCATCAGCGCGAAGACGCGCAGGAACAGCGGGGATCCCGCCACCCTGCGCCGGATTGTCACGCCCGCGCCACCTTGGGGACGAACAGATAGCCTTCGTTGCGCACGGTGCGGATGATCTCGTCCCCGCTCGAGCGCAGCTTGCGCCGCAGGCGGCTCACCTGCACGTCGATGGCACGATCATAGGCGTCCGAATCCGGCCCGCGCGCGGCGGCGAGCAGCGCCTCGCGGCTCAGCACGCGGCGTGGGCGCTCGATGAACACGCGCAGCACCGCGAACTCGCCGTCGGTCAGCCCGACGAGCACGCCGTTGGGATCGAACAGCTCGTGGCTGCCAAGGTCGATCCGCCAGCCCTCGAAGCCGTAGACGTCGCTGTTCTCGGCGGCCGCGACCGCGCCGCGCCGCCGGAGCGCTGCGCGCACGGTCGCGAGGATCTCGCGCGGGCTGCACGGCTTGGGAAGATAATGGCCGGCGCCGACCTCGAGGCCGAGGATGCGGTCCTGCTCCTCGCCCAGCGCGCTCAGGAACACGATCTCGGGCCCGTCCTGCCGCGCGATGCGGCGGCACGCCGAGAGCCCGTCCTCGCCCGGCATCATGATGTCGAGGATGACGAGGTCCACGGGCGTTCGCGCCAGGATCTGGTCCATGTCGCGTGTGTTCGATGCGGTCTCGACTCGATATCCTCGGGCGCCGAGGCTGTTCGCGAGAAGCATGCGGATATCGCGGTCGTCATCGACCACGAGCAAGGTCGCCGAATCGTCCGGCGGAGTCGCGGTGGCAAGCATATTGCTGCTTGTACAACAATTTGCGTCTGTAGTGTTGCCCGAATCTTCTCGGGCCTCATTCGACCCTGGTCGCGATCGCGAGCCCGCGCTTGAGCGTGAGCGTGACGGGCGTCCTTTCGGCGATCTCGGCGAGCCTGGCGTTCTGCTCCGCATCCGTCCCCACCGGCCTCAGGATACGCTCGACATTGAGCGTCTCGCCCTGTCCGTGGAGGCGCAGCACCACCTCGAGCGACTCGAGCGGCCATTGCTTCCGGTCGGCATACATGCGCAGCGTGATCGCAGTGCACGCGCCCAGGCCCGCGAGGAGCAGCTCATAGGGCGCCGGCCCGGTGTCGCCGCCGCCGCGCGACGCAGGCTCGTCGGCCACGAGCCCGCGCGCTCCGAAGTCGATCTGAGTGGCATAGGCGTCGCGGCCGATACGGGCGGTGGCATGGGTCATAGGCGGCAGGCCTAGCCCTTTTGCCAGCCCCCGCCCAGAGCCCGGAACAGATCGACCTGGGTGTCGGCGATGAACGCGTCCGCCGCCGCCAGCGCCGCCTGGGCATCGGCGAAGGTCCGCTCGGCATCGAGCAGGGCGAGCGAATCGATGTCGCCCTCGCGCTGGCGCGCGCGCGCGATGTTGACCGCCGCCTCCGCCTCGTCGCGCGCGGCCTGGAGCGCGGTGCGCCGGTCGAGCGCATGCGCATAGGCCGAAAGCGCGGTCTCGGTCTCCTGGAGTGCGCGCAGCACGGTGCCGTCGAAGGTCGCGAGCGCGGCCTTGCTGTCCGCCTCGGCCGCTGCGACGCGTGCCCGCGCCGGACCGGGGTTCACCGCCCAGTTGATCAGGCCGCCGACGAGCCAGCGCAGCGGGCCGGCGCCGAACACGTCGCCGAAATCGGTGCCGGTCGAGCCGCCCGAGGCGCCGAGCGTGATGCGGGGATAGAGATCCGCGGTCGCGACGCCGATCCGCGCGGTCGAAGCCGCGAGGCGGCGCTCGGCGGCGCGGATATCCGGGCGACGGGCGAGCAGGGCGGCGCCGTCGCCGACCGGGATCGGCTGGCTGAGCCGCAACGTGGTCGCGCGCGCGCCCGCTTCGGCCGGCAGGTCGGCCGGCGTGCGGCCGGTGAGCGTGGCGAGGCGGAACAGCGCCGCGTCGCGCTCGGCCCTGAGCGCGGGCACCTCGGCCTGGCGCTGGTTGCGGAGCGCGCCGATGCGCGCCGTGTCGAGCCGGGTCGCGAGCCCGACGCCGCGGCGGCGTTCGGTCAGCGCGATCGACTGGTCGAGCAGCTGGACGATATGCTCGGCGACGCTCAGCCGCTCGGCGGCCGAGGCCGCATCGGCATAGGCGCGCGCAGTCTCGGCGGCGACGATGACGCGCACCGCGTCGGCATCGGCTTCGGCGGCTCCGACATCGCCTTGCGCGGCCTCGACGCCGCGGCCGAGGCGGCCGAACAGGTCGGCCTCGTAGCTCACGCTCAACCCGGCATCGACCTGCCAGTCCTCGCGCGGCGCGCCGGGCGCGCGCTGGATCGCGGGCAGCCGGCCGTAATTGGCGCCGGCGCTGAGATTCGCCTGGGGCAGCTGGTCGGCACGCGCCCCGCGCAGCGCCGCGCGCGCCTTCTCGATATTGGCCACCGCGACGCGGATGTCGGTGTTGGCGGCCAGCGCGTCGGCGACGAGCCGGTCGAGCACGGGGTCATTATAGAGTCGCCACCAGTCGCCCTGCACGGGCTCGGCGGTCACCGCCGCGCTCGTCGCGACGAATGCGCCGCCGGCGGTCTGGGGCGGCTTCGGCGCGACATAGTCGGGCCCGGCGGCGCAGGCGGCGAGCGCCAGCGCCGAGGCGGTTGCGAAGAATGTACGATAGCTCATCTCGATTCCTCCTCTCCGCCGCCCCCGCCGAAGCCGGGGGCGGCGGTAGGGTTATTCCGCAGGCTGCAGCGCCGGCTCATCGCCGCCCGCCGCCTTGCCCCGCCCGCGTAGCCGCGCGATGCGGTCCCCGAGCGCGCGGCAGACGACGTAGAAGGTCGGCGTGAAGAGCAGACCGAACGCAGTCACGCCCATCATCCCGAAGAACACCGCGGTGCCGAGCGCCTGGCGGAGTTCCGCGCCCGCGCCGCTCGCGATCAGCAGCGGCACGGCGCCGAGGATGAAGGCGAACGACGTCATCAGGATCGGCCGCAGACGGTCGCGCGCGGCGCGGACCGCGGCTTCCACCGGCGAGAGCCCGTCCTTCACTTCGGCCTGCTGGGCGAACTCGACCACCAGGATCGCGTTCTTGGCGGCGAGCGCGATCAGCACGACCAGGCCGATCTGGGTGAGGACGTTGTTGTCCATGCCCCTGAGATTCACCCCGGCCATCGCCGCGAGCAGACACATCGGCACGATCAGGATGATCGCCAGCGGCATGGTCAGGCTCTCATATTGCGCCGCCAGCACCAGGAAGACGAACAGCACCGCCAGCGCGAACACCAGGCCCGCAGTGCTTCCCGCCATCTTCTGCTGGAAGGCGATGCCCGTCCATTCGGCGCCATAGCCCGGCGGCAGCTCGCTCGCGAGCTTCTCCATCGTGTCGAGCGAGGCCCCCGAGCTGTATCCCGGCGCGGTGTCCCCGTCGACTTCGACGGCGGGGAACAGGTTGTAGCGTGTCACTCGGTAGGGGCCGGTCTTGTTCTCGAAGGTCGAGACCGAACCGATCGGCACCATCGCGCCCGAGTTGGAGCGGGTCTTCAGGTTGGCGATGTCGGCCTCGGTCGCCCGGAACGGCGCGTCCGCCTGGGCGGTCACGCGATAGGTGCGCCCGAGCATGTTGAAGTCGTTCACGAAGGCCGAGCCCAGATAGACGTTGAGCGCCTCGAACACCCGCTCCGGCGGCACGCCGAGCATGTCGGCCTTGCGCCGGTCGATATCGGCGAAGACGCGCGGCGTGGCGGTGTTGAAGAAGGTGTAGATCTGCTTGAGGCCCTCGGTCTGGTTGGCCTTGCCGATCAGGCCATAGGCGACCTTGCCCATGTCCTCGTAACCATGCTCGCCGCGGTCCTCGATCATCATCCGGTAGCCGCCGGCCGAGCCGATGCCCTGGATGACGGGCGGCGGCACCACGAGCAGCATCGCCTCGTTGATGTCGGCGGTGCGCTTGCGCGCCTCGTTCATGATCTCGTCGAAGCTGACGCCGAGCTTCTTGCGCTCCTCGAAGGAGAGCAAGGGCACATAGGCGGCGGCCGAGTTCGGAGCGAGCGTCTGCGACGCGCCGTCGAAGCCGGCGAGCATCACCGAGCCCTTCACGCCCGGAATCGGCAGGATGCGCGCGACGACCTTGCGCATCACTTCGTCCGTCCGCTCGAGCGACGAGCCCGGCGGCAGCTGGATGACGGTGAGGAAATAGCCCTGGTCCTGCTGCGGGATGAAGCCCACCGGCGTCACCCAGAACATGCCGACCGTCGCGGCGATGAGACCGACATAGGTCATCATCATCCGCTTGGGCCGCGTCACCAGCACGCGCGTGAGCTTGGCATAGCCGACGCTCATCCGCTCGAACCCGGCGTTGAACAGGTCGCCGCCGCGGCGCACCACCCGGGCGATCGGCCCCTTGGGCTCGCCTTCGTGCCCGTGCAGCAGCAGCGCGGCCAGCGCGGGCGACAGAGTCAGCGAGACGAGCAGCGAGATCGCCGTCGCCGCCGAGATCGTCACCGCGAACTGCTTGTAGAAGGCGCCCGACAGGCCGTTGAGGAACAGGGTCGGCAGGAACACCGCGAGCAGCACCAGCACGATCGCGACCAGCGCGCCCGACACTTCGTCCATCGAGGTCCGCGCCGCCTGGAGCGGCGTCATGCCGCGCGAAAGGTTGCGCTCGACATTCTCGACCACGACGATCGCGTCGTCGACGACGATGCCGATCGCCAGCACCAGGCCGAACAACGAGAGGTTGTTGAGCGAATAGCCGAGCGGCAGCAGCACCGCCATCGTGCCGATCAGCGACACCGGGATCGCGATCACCGGGATGATCGCCGCGCGCCACTTCTGGAGGAAGACGATGACGACGAGCACGACCAGCAGGATCGCCTCGGCCAGCGTGTGATAGACCGCGTCGATCGACTGGGCGATGAACTCGGTCGGATTGTAGATGACGCGATATTCGAGCCCCTTGGGGAAGTTCTTCGACATCGCCTTGAGCTCGTCCTGGACCGCGGTGGCGGCCGCGAGCGCGTTCGAGCCCGGGCGCTGGAAGACGCCGAGGATCACGGTGGGCTGGTTCGAGAGATAGGTGTTCGACGAATAGTCGGCCGCGCCCAGCTCGACGCGCGCCACGTCGCTCACGCGCACCTGGCGCCCGTCGGCATCGGTGCGGATCACGACCTGGCCGAACTCGCTCGGGTCCTTGAGGCGGCCCTGGGTCTCGATGTTGAGCTGGAAGGCGTTGCCGCTCGGCGCCGAACCCGGCTGGCCGAGCGTGCCCGCCGCGACCTGGATGTTCTGCGCGCGCAGCGCCTGGACGATGTCGCCCGCGGTCAGGTTGAGCGCCGCCGCGCGGCCCGGATCGATCCAGACGCGCATCGCATAGTCGCGCGCGCCGAACATCCGCACGTCGCCCACGCCCTCGATGCGCGCCAGGCGATCCTTCACCTGGGTCAGCGCATAGTTCGAGATGTAGCTGCGATCGACCGAATTGTCGGGCGAGATCAGGTTGACGACCAGCAGGAAGTCCGGCGTGGTCTTGCGCGTCACCACGCCCAGCCGCTGCACTTCCTCGGGCAGGCGCGGGATCGCGACCGCGACGCGGTTCTGGACGAGCACCTGCGCCGAATCGAGGTCGGTGCCCGACTTGAACGTCACCGTGATGGTGACGTTGCCGTCGCCGGTCGACTGCGACGACTGGTAGAGCATGTCGTCGACGCCGTTGATCTCCTGCTCGATCGGCGCGGCGACCGTCTCGGCGACGGTCTCGGCCGAAGCGCCCGGATAGTTGGCGGTGACCGTCACCGTCGGCGGGACGATGTCGGGATATTGCGAAACGGGCAGCGCCAGATAGGCGATCGCGCCGATGATCGTGATCACGACCGCGATGACCGCCGCGAAGATCGGGCGCGTGATGAAGAAACGCGAGAGGCGCATGGGGCCACTCCTCGTGAGAGGGTAATGAAGAGGGTGTCAGCCGCCGGACCCTGGGGAAGTCCGGCGGCTGACGGTCAACGGGCGAAGGTTGCTTCGCCCGTCACCGGCGCCGTGAGGGCTGGCGCCTGATTGATTGCGGTCGGCGTGATCTTGCCGGGCTTGGCGTTCACCTTGCTGCCGGGCATCGCCATCTGCGTGCCCGCGATCACCACGCGATCCTGCGGCGTGAGGCCGGAGCGGATGATCCGGAGCCCGTCGACCACCGGCCCGAGCTGGACCGGCTTGGGCGCGACGGTGCCGTCGGGGCCCACGGTCAGCACGAGCTTGCGCGCCTGGTCGGTCTGGATCGCCGCGTCGGGCACCATCATCGCCTGCGCGGTGCCGCCCGCCGAGAGCCGCATGTTGCCGAACATGCCGGGCGTCAGGAACATCCCCGGATTGCTCAGCACTGCGCGGCCGCGGATCGTCCCCGACCGCGGGTCGAGCCCGTTGTCGGTGAAGTCGAGCTTGCCCTTCCACTTGTAGTCGGTCTCGTCCTGCAGCCGGATCTCGACCGGCGAGGCCTGGGCGCCCGCCTCGCGCGCGCGCTTGGTCTTGAGGAACAGCGCCTCCGAACCGTCGAAGGTGAAGTAGATAGGGTCGAGCGCGTTGATCGTGGTGAGCAGCGAACCGCCCTGGCCCTCGCCCGCCGCGACCAGATTGCCCGGATCGACGCGGCGGTCCGAGATGCGGCCGGCGATCGGCGCGCGGACCTGGGTGAACTCCACGTCGAGCGCGCGGCTGCGCACCCGGGCCTGGGCCGCGGCGACCGCGGCGCTGGCGGCGCGGACCCGCGCCTGGAGCCGCTCGACGTCGCTCTTAGACACGGCTTCCACCGCGACCAGCCGCTCGGCGCGGCCGAGGTCCGAGCGGGCCAGCGCGAGATCGCTCTCGGCGCTCGCCAGGCCGGCACGCGCCTCGGCGAGCGCGGCGGTGAAGGGGCGCGGATCGATCGTGAAGAGCAGCTGGCCCTTCTGGACGATCGCGCCGTCGGTGAAGTGGACGCCGGTGATCGCACCCGAGACGCGCGGACGCACCTCGACGGCGCGGCTCGCCTCGAAGCGGCCGACATAGTCGTCCCATTCGTTGACTTCGCGGACCAGCGGATTGGCGACCGTCACCACCGGCGGCGGCGGCGCCCCGGCCGCGGCCGGCGCGTCCTTGTTGGCGAGGCTCACGCCGCCCGCGAGCAGCGCGATCGGCAGCGCGATCAGGCCGCCGCGCTGCCACAGGGGCAGCCGGCCGAACCGTCCGGCGACGCTCGCCCGCGGCGTGTCGTCGGACTCAATGCGCGTGATCATGTTCATGGAATCGCTTCCCCTGATTCAGGGCTGCACGGCCGCGGCTGATGCTGGCGAGCAGCGTTTCATATTGGTCGGGCGTGAAGCCCGCTTCGTGGAAGGCGCGGATCTCGTGGCGCGGCACGGCATAGCCCTTGTGCCAGGCGAGCACCGCCATGCGGCGCAGCGCCTCCAGCTTCGAGTCCGCGAGCTTCGGATTGGGGGCCTCGCCGCCGAAGATCATGCCGAGCGCGATCGACAGGCGGCTCGGTTTCTCCAGCGTCGAGAGCCGGTCGTGCTGCGCGATCGCGACGACCGACCATTCGAGCGCCGAGAAGCCGGTGGCGGTGACGATATCGGCGGGCGCCGCGACCGGGCTGCCCTGCAACGCGGCGAAGTTCAGATAGGCCATGTTCGTCTCCTCCTTCCTGCCGGGCGAGGCAAAAGCCTCCCCGCGCCGCGCGGAACCCCTTCCGCGGGCCTTTCGAGTCATCATCTCCAAGGGCGCGAGACGGTGCGGTCGCGCGGGAAACCTTCCCCGCGACGCGTCGCTCGGTCCTGTCATGGTCAGTGCTGCTGGAACGTCAGGCCGGGACTCTGGTCCCGATTCGGCGCTACGGCAGTTCCCTCACTTCTATACTGACTGGTATAGAAATCGTGCTGCGTCGCGTCAAGGGAGATTTTTATACCGGCCGGTATTTTTTGTCGAGAGGGGTGAAAATTTTTCTTTGAGGCGGTGTGGGAGGTGTGACATTCGAAAAATCCTCCCCCGGAGGGGGAGGGGGACCAGCCGCAG
>CBIFVW010000040.1:0-18878 GCA_966186155.1 uncultured Sphingomonas sp. | reverse complement strand
GGCAGGGATATAGCGTGGGCTCCGCCTCGGCAGAGAAGCCGAAGAACGAATGGCGCGACCTGGGCGTGTTCCTGGTCAAGCTCGCGCTGATCGTCTTCGTGGTGCGCAGCTTCATCTTCTCGCCCTTCTCGATTCCCTCCGAATCGATGCTGCCGCGGCTGCTGATCGGCGACTATCTGTTCATCACCAAGTGGAACTACGGCTATTCCAGGCACTCGCTGCCCTGGAGCCTGCCGCTGATCCCGGGTCGGATCTTCGCCGGCACCCCCAATCGCGGCGACGTGGTGGTGTTCAAGGCGCCGCCGACCAACCGCGACGACTGGATCAAGCGCGTGATCGGACTGCCGGGCGACAGCATCCAGATGGTCAACGGCCAGCTGGTTCTCAACGGCAAGCCGATTCCCAAGCAGCGCATCGCCGATTTCGTGCTGCCGATCACGCCCAACTTCACGCGCTGCCAGACCTTGTTCCAGGACGTCGACGCCAAGGGTAACCCGGTCTGCCGCATCCCGCGCTTCCGCGAGACGCTCCCCAACGGCAAGAGCTACGACGTGCTCGACCAGGGTCTCAAGCCGCAGGACAATACCGACGTCTATCACGTGCCCGCCGGCCATGTGTTCCTGATGGGCGATAATCGCGACAATTCGACCGACAGCCGCTTCAGCCATGCCGAGGGCGGGATCGAATATGTCCCGATGGAGAATCTCGAGGGCAAGGCGGTGGTCAATTTCTGGTCCACCGACGGCAGCGCCAACTGGTTCCTGCCCTGGACCTGGTTCACCGCGGCGCGCTGGAACCGGCTCGGGGAAGGCTTTTGAGCGCCCCCGATCTGGGGGGATGGATCAGCGAAACCTTCGGCCGGCGCCCGAGCGACATCGCGCCCTATGAGCGCGCGCTGACGCATGGCAGCCAGGCGGCGGCCAATTACGAGCGGCTCGAGTTCCTCGGCGACCGGGTGCTCGGCCTCGCCATCGCCGAATGGCTGTTCGAGCGCTTCCCCGCCGAGCCCGAGGGCGCGCTGTCGCGGCGGCTCAACACGCTGGTGACCGGGGCGATGTGCGCGGAGGTGGCGCGCGGGCTGGGCGTCGTGCCGCACCTGCGCCTCGGCAAGCAGGCGCGCGGCGACGGCGCGGCGGACAGCGACAATGTGCTGGGCGACGTGATGGAGGCGCTGATCGGCGCCTTCTATCTCGAATTCGGGCTGGAGCCTACGCGCGCCTTCATCCGCCGCGCCTGGCAGCCCCGCATCGACGCGCACGCCCAGGCGCCCAAGCACCCCAAGTCGGCGCTGCAGGAATGGGCCGCGGCCAACAACCGCAAGCCGCCCGAATATGAAGTGGTCGACCGGTCGGGGCCCAACCACGCCCCGCGCTTCACCGTGACGGTCGCCATCCCCAAGCTCGCCGAGGCGACGGCGGAAGGTGCCAACAAGCAGGAGGCCGAGACCGCGGCGGCGGCGGCCTTGCTGGGGAAGTTGGAGCCATGAGCACGCGCTGCGGCCTCGTCGCCGTCGTCGGCGCGCCCAATGCGGGCAAGTCGACCCTGGTCAACGCGCTGGTCGGCCAGAAGGTCGCGATCGTCAGCCCCAAGGCGCAGACCACGCGCGCGCGGCTGATGGGCATCGCGATCGAGGGCGACGCCCAGCTCATCCTCGTGGACACGCCCGGCATCTTCACGCCCGCCCGCCGGCTCGACCGCGCGATGGTCGCCGCGGCCTGGGAAGGTGCCGAGGGCGCCGACCTGATCGCGCTGGTAGTCGACGGCAAGGCGGGGATCGGCCCCAAGGTCCAGGCGATCCTCGAGAGCCTGGCCGGGCGGCGCGAACGCAAGGTCCTGATCCTCAACAAGGTCGATGTCGCCGACAAGCCGCGGCTGCTCGGCCACGCCGCGAAGCTCAACGAGGCGCTGCCGTTCGACGAGACCTGGTTCGTCTCCGCCCAGACCGGCGACGGCGTCCCCGAGCTCAAGACCGCGCTGGCGGCGGCGATGCCCGAGGGGCCGTGGCACTTCCCCGAGGACCAGGTCTCCGACGCGACCGACCGCATGCTCGCCGCCGAAGTGACCCGCGAGCAGCTCTACCTCCAGCTCCATGCCGAGCTGCCCTATGCGAGCGCGGTCGAGACCGAGAAGTACAGCGAGCGCGAGGACGGGTCGGTCGAGATCCACCAGCAGATCCTCGTCGAGCGCGAGACCCAGCGCGCGATCGTGCTCGGCAAGGGCGGCAGCCGGATCAAGGAGATCGGCGCGCGCGCCCGCGCCGAGCTGTCGCGTCTCATGGGAGTCCCCGTCCACCTCTATCTTCACGTCAAAGTAAGGCCCGAATGGCAGGAAGACCGTTCGCTTTACCGTGAGATAGGGTTGGACTGGGTCGAATGACCGACAAGCTCAAGGCCGCCATCGTCCAGGATTCGCCGGTGCCGCTGGCCGTGGGCGCGGCGATCGACAAGGCCGTCGCCCTGACACGCGAGGCGATCGAGCGCGGCGCGCGGATGATCGCGTTCGGCGAGAGCTTCCTCGGCGGCCAGCCCGCCTGGGTCGACCATGTCCCCGCCGCCCAGCTCTGGGACCATCCCGGCACGCGCGAGCTGCACGCCCTGCTCCTCAACCATGCGCTCCACGGCGACGATCCGCGCTTCCAGGCGATGCAATGGACCGTCGACATCGCCGGCGTGGCGGTCTCGATCGGCGGCTATGAGCGCGTCCGATCGAGCCTCTACGCCACGCAATTCCTGTTCCGGCCCAAGGCGCCGGTGCTCCGCCACCGCAAGCTGGTCCTCGCCCCCTCCGAGCGCCTGCTGCTCGGCACCGGCGACGGATCGACGCTCGACCTGCACGCCGCGCCCTGGGGGCGGGTCGGGCAGCTCGCCTCGACCGAGCATTGGATGCCGCTCGCCCGCGCGGCGATGCATCATGCCGGCGAGAGCGTCCATGTCGCCGCCTGGCCGGCGCTCGACGACATCGCGATGCTCGCCTCGGCGCATTACGCCTATGAGGGGCGGTGCTTCGTGCTCGCCGCAGGGACGATCCAGCACAAGGCGGAGCTGGTCCAGGGCTATGAGCAGGCCGGCGGCGACGGTTCGGCGCGCAAGCTGCTCGATCGGCTGCCCGAGGGCCGGCTCCAGCACGGCCGCAGCGCGATCCTCGCGCCCGACGGCGCGCTCATCGCCCAGGCCGGCGAGGGCGCGGAGATCCTGATCGCCGAGCTGGACTTGGGCGAGATCGGCCGCGGCCTCGCGGCGATGGACGTCGACGGCCGGCAGGCCCGGCCCGACATATTCGAGCTGCGCGTCGACCGCCGCCCGCGCGCGGGGATCGCCGATGCGGGCGAGGGCGAGTCCGAAGCGGCCTGAGCGCTTGCGCGCGGGCCCGGGCCGGCACTAACGCATCGGCATGACGCACCGCTTCGAGACCGTCGACGTCTTCACCGATCGCCGCTTCGGCGGCAATCCGCTCGCCGTCTTCCCCGAGGCGCAAGGCCTTGACGACGCCACGATGCAGGCGCTCGCCGCCGAGCTGAACCTCAGCGAGACCAGTTTCGTCCTCCCCCCCGAGGACCCCGCCAACACCGCGCGCGTGCGCATCTTCAACCGCCAGCACGAGATGCCCTTTGCCGGCCATCCGAGCATCGGCACCGCCTGGGTCCTCGCGCGCCAGGGCCGCGCGGCGGGGAGCGAGGTGCGGCTCGAAGTGCCGGCGGGCCTCGTCCGGGTGCGCATCGCGGCCGATGCCGACGGCGCGCCCGTCGGCGGCCGCCTGACCGCGCCCCAGCCGCTGACGATCGGCGAGACGGTTCCGGTCGACGCGATCGCCGCGTGCCTCGGCCTGTCGTCCGAGGACCTGCGCGTCGGCGCGCACGGGCCCTGCGCCGTGTCGGTCGGCATCCAGTTCATCGCCGCCGAGCTGCGCGGGGAAGCCCTGGCCCGTTGCGTGCCCGATCTCGCCGCCTTCCGCGCCGCGCTCCGCCCCTGGATGCAGGGCCGGCTGTCGCTCCTCGCCTATGCGCGGGACGGATCGGAGATCCGCGCGCGCATGTTCGCGCCGCTCGCGGGCACCTGGGAGGACGCCGCGACCGGCAGCGCCAATGCCGCGCTCGGGGCATTGCTCCTGTCGCTCGACGGCGGCGACAGCGCCCGGTTCACGGTCCGCCAAGGCGTCGAGATGGGGCGGCCGAGCCTGCTCGAGGTCGAGGCCGAGCGCACCCCGGGCGGCATCGTCGCCAGCGTCGAGGGGAAGTGCGTGTCGGTGTTCCGCGGCGAATTAGCCTGAGGTCGATCTGTCCCCGCGCGCGGCCGGCGGCGAATCAGCCGGCCGGCGCGTTGACCGCCAATTGCGCGGCGAAGGCCCGCCGATAGGCCGGCCGCGCCTCGCCGCGGGCGACATAGGCGGCAAGGTTCGGATATTCGTCCAGGATGCCCGACATCCGCACGCGGAGCAGCACCGACACCATCATGAGGTCGCCTGCGCTGAATTCCCCGTCGAGCCAGTCGGCATCGCCCAGGCGCGTGGACAATTGGCCCAGCCGAACGCGGATCCGGTCCGCGACCAGCGGCAGGCGTTCCTGCGCCCAGGGCCTGTCGCCCTCGAATATCCTGGCGGTGGTGAGATCGAGGATCGGCGGCTCGACCGTGCTGAGCGCTGCGAACATCCAGGTGATCGCCCGCGCCCGGGCATCGGCATCCTCCGGCAACAGGCCCGGATAGCGCTCCGCGATGTGGAAGACGATCGCGCCCGTCTCGAACACGGCGAGGCCGTCCTCCTCATAGGTCGGGATCTGGCCGAAGGGGTGCAGCGCCAGATGCGCGGGCTGCTTCATCGCCGCGAACGAGACGAGCCTGACTTCATAGGGTTGGCCCACTTCCTCGAGCGCCCAGCGGACGCGCGTGTCGCGCGCCAGGCCCATGCCGCCGTCGGGGGACCGCTCGAATGCCGTGATCGTGATCGTCATCGCTTCGTCTCCTGGTTCGCGCCAACGGATCTGGCGTCGCGTGATGACGACGAACGAGCTTGCCGGGAATCGACATCGTTCTCGGGCATCATCGACCGAGCATCTCTTCCACCCATTCGGGCACCAGCGTTCCCGCCGGGCCCATCCGGCTCTCGCCGAACCAGAGGCTGCCTTCGCTGGGGTCGAGGTTGAGCTCGAGCGTGCGGGCGCCATGGTAGCGCGCGGTCCGGACGAAGCCGGCGGCGGGATAGACCGCGCCCGAGGTGCCGATCGAGACGAACAGGTCGGCGTCCGCCAGCGCCCGCTCGATCGCTTCCATGTGATAGGGCATCTCGCCGAAGAAGACGATGTCGGGCCTGAGCGCCTTCGCGCCGCAGCCCGGGCACTCGGTCCCGGGCGGCAGCGATCCTTCCCATCCCCTTCGCTCCCCGCACGCCGCGCACAGCGCCGAGCGCAGGGCGCCGTGCATGTGCACCATCCGCCTGGCGCCCGCGCGCTCGTGCAGGTCGTCGACATTCTGCGTGACGAGCAGCAGCGCCCCCGGCCATTCGGCGTCAAGCCGCGCCAGCGCCCGGTGCGCCGCGTTGGGCTCGACCCTATCGAGCTTGGCGCGGCGTTCGTCGTAGAAGCGGTGGACCAGCTCGGGATCGCGCGCGAGCGCCTGGGGCGTGCACACATCCTCGGCGCGATGCCCCTCCCAGAGGCCGCCCGGCCCGCGAAAGGTGGCGACGCCGCTCTCGGCCGAGACGCCGGCGCCGGTCAGGACCACGATGTTGCGGATCTCGTCCATGGCCCGGCCATACCGCCTGCCATGCGCTCGCCGCAAATATCGGGTTCGATCGCGCCATGCTCGCCGCGCTCCTCCTCGCTTCGCTGGCCGCGCAGGACCATGCGCCCATCTTCCCGAGCCCCGACGAGGAAGGCGCCGCCGCGCTGGTCCCGAAGCGCCCTTGCCGCCCTACGCCCGACGCGATCACCGTCTGCGGCGATCCGAATGGCATGCGGCTGCCGACGCTCGACGAGGCGCGCTTCGCCGGCAGGCCGCTCCGCCCCGGCTTCCGCATTCCCGGCGGCGGCAGGGGCAGCGTTGTGGCGGTGCAGCGGAGCGTGGGCGGCGTGAGCGCGCCCGCGGCGATGGTCACCGTCTCGATCCCACTCGGCCGGAAGCCCAAAAGGGACGACGAAGCCGAGAAATAATCCCTGTCGCGCACGCCCCCGCCTGTGCCACATGGGCGCATGACCAGCATCGGCATCTATGGCATCCTCGGGCGCATGGGGCAGGCGATCGCCGCCGCGGCGCCCGAGCTCGGCGCGACCATCGCGGGCGGGGCGGACGCGCAGGACGATCCCGCCGACATCGCGCGCAAGGCCGACGTGCTGGTCGACTTCTCCGCCGCCCAGGCGCTCGAGGCGCATCTCGCCGCCGCCCGCGCCGCGCGCACGCCGATCGTGATCGGCACGACCGGGCTCAACCAGCACCATCACGCGCTGATCGATGCCGCCGCGCGCGACGTCGCGGTGCTCCAGACCGGCAACACCTCGCTCGGCATCGGCCTCCTCCAGCGCCTCGTTCGCGAGGCAGCGGCGCGGCTCGGTCCCGATTGGGACGTCGAGATCGTCGAGATGCACCATCGCCACAAGGCGGACGCGCCCTCGGGCACCGCGCTGATGCTCGGCGCCGCCGCGGCCGCGGGCATGGGCACGACGCTCGGCGAGGCGGGCGTCACCGATCGTGCCGGGCTCACCGGACCGCGCGCCGCCGGGACGATCGGTATGGCGTCGCTGCGCGGCGGATCGGTGGTCGGCGATCACAGCGTGGTCTTCGCCACTCAGGGCGAGCGGATCGAGCTCACGCACCGCGCCGACGATCGCGCGATCTTCGCGCGCGGCGCGGTCCGGGCCGCGCTCTGGCTCGCCGGCCGCGCGCCCGGCCGCTACACGATGGACCAGGTGCTCGGCGGGTGAAGAAGGCCGACATTGTCGAATTCTTCTCGCGACTCGCGGCGGACAACCCCCATCCCGAGACCGAGCTCGAATCGGTCAACGACTATACGCTGCTCGTCGCGGTGGTGCTCTCGGCCCAGGCGACCGACGCGGGCGTCAACAAGGCCACCCGCGCGCTGTTCCGCGACGTCGACACGCCGGAGAAGATGGTCGCGCTGGGCGAGGAGGGCCTCAAGCGGCACATCAAGACGATCGGCCTCTTCAACACCAAGGCGAAGAACGTGATCGCGCTCTCCGAGGCGCTGATCCGCGACCACGCGGGCAAGGTTCCCGCCGATCGCGACGCGCTCGAGAAGCTGCCCGGAGTCGGGCGCAAGACCGCCAACGTCGTCATGAACGTCGCGTTCGGCGCGGAGACCTTCGCGGTCGACACGCACATCTTCCGCGTCTCCAACCGCACGCGGCTCGCGCCCGGCAAGACGCCGCTCGCCGTCGAGAAGAAACTCGAAAAGGCCGTGCCCCAGCCGTTCCGGCTGCACGCTCATCACTGGTTAATCCTGCATGGCCGATATATCTGCAAGGCTCGGACTCCCGAGTGCTGGCGATGCCCCGTCGCCGATCTCTGTCCGTACGAGCCCAAGACTCCGGCGCCCAAAGGCCGCAAGCAGACCCTCGGCGCTTCGTAGAAGGATCCGAACCATGCGCGTCATCCTCGCCGCATCCGCCCTGCTCCTCGCCGCCGCACCCGGCACCGCGAGCCAGCAGCGTGACCAGGTCCCCGCCGCGACTCCGGCGGGCAAGCCAGTCGATTGCCTCAGCCTCAGGCAGATCCGCGAGACCAGGGTGCGCGACGGCCAGACGATCGATTTCGTCACGAACGGCGGCAAGGTCTATCGCAACACGCTCGACGGCGGCGCCTGCCCGGGCCTCGCCTTCCAGCGGCGCTATTCGCACAAGACGACGATCAACCAGATCTGCTCGATCGACACCATCACCGTGCTCGAGGATCCGGGCCTCCGCCCGGGCGCGACCTGCCAGCTCGGCAAGTTCCAGCCGGTGACGCTCGCGACGGCGAAGTAAAGCCTCTGGCGCGCTCCGTCCGGCTTTGCTACGCGGCCTCTCCACGCACCCGTAGCTCAGCTGGATAGAGCGCTGCCCTCCGAAGGCAGAGGCCACAGGTTCGAATCCTGTCGGGTGCGCCATTATTTGTTGCCTCAGGCGCCGGCGCGGGCATCCGCCCGCTTGGCTGCCCTCGCATAAGCTCAAGCGGCCGTTCGGCCTTGCGAACCCTGACGGGTTCGATGTCGCTCCCGTCGGATGCGCCAGCTTTCCGGCGCGCCGCAGCGTGATCGAGTCCGGGATCATTGACCATCACTGCCGCGGACGTGCCTTCCGCACGGGCGCCTTCCCTTGCTCCGGCGAAATCAGAGGCGTAGCGAGCCTCCATGACCGACTCCACGCAGGCCCTCGACTATGTCGAGGCGCATATCGACGACAGCCTCGACCGGCTCTTCGCGCTGATGCGCGTGCCGTCGGTCTCCACCGACCCGGCCTATGCCGAGGATTGCCGGCGCGCCGCGCAGGTCCTGGCCGACGAGCTGGCCGAGCTCGGCTTCGAGGCGCGGGTGGCGCCGACGCCCGGGCATCCGATGGTGGTCGCGCATCACGACGGGGACGGACCGCACGTCCTCTTCTACGGCCATTACGACGTCCAGCCGGTCGATCCGCTGAACCTGTGGAAGCGCGACCCCTTCGATCCGGCGATCGAGACGCGCGCCGACGGGGCCAAGCAGATCTTCGGCCGCGGCGCCTCGGACGACAAGGGCCAGCTGCGCACCTTCGTCGAGGCGTGCCGGGCCTGGAAGGCGACCGAGGGGCGCTTGCCGCTCAAGGTCACCATATTGTTCGAGGGCGAGGAGGAATCGGGTTCGACCAGTCTCGATCCGTTCCTGCGCGACAATGCCGAGGAGCTGAAGGCCGATTTCGCGCTGATCTGCGACACGAGCATGTGGGACACCGAGACGCCGGGGCTCACCATCGGCCTGCGCGGCATGGCGGCGGGGCAGGTGACGATCCACGGCCCCTCGCGCGACTTGCATTCCGGCCTGTACGGCGGCCCGGCGCGCAACCCGATCCAGCTGCTGGCGGACATCCTCGCCGAGCTCAAGGACGCGGACGGCCATGTCACGCTGCACGGCTTCTATGACGGCGTGCACCCGGTCAGCGCCGCGGTGCAGGCGAACTGGGATTCGCTCGGCTTCGATTCGAAGGCGTTCCTCGCCGATGTGGGCCTCAGCGTGCCGGCCGGCGAGAAGGGCGTCGGCGTGCTCGAGCAGAGCTGGGCGCGGCCCACCGCCGAGATCAACGGCATCTGGGGCGGCTATACCGGCGAGGGCTTCAAGACCGTGATCCCGGCCGAGGCGCATGCCAAGGTGAGCTTCCGCCTGGTCGGCGACCAGGATCCGGATCAGGTCTGGGCGGCGTTCGAGGAGCATGTCCGGTCGCGCCTGCCGGCCGATTGCCGCGCCGAGTTCCTGCCGCGCGGCGGCTCGCGTGCGATCAGCCTCGCGAGCGACAGCCCGCCGCTCGCCGCCGCCAAGCGCGCGCTCGAGGCCGAATGGGGCAAGTCGGCGCTGCTGGCGTCGGGCGGATCGATCCCCGTGGTCAATTCGATCCGGTCGATCCTCGGCATGGACACGGTGATGGTCGGCTTCGCATTGAACGACGACAACATCCATTCGCCCAACGAGAAATACGACCTCAAGAGCTTCCACAAGGGCATCCGCTCCTGGGTCCGCATCCTTGCCGAGCTGGGCGAAATGGCGCGCGTGCCGGCCTGAGCCTCTGGCCCGAGTCGGCCGGATCGGCTAGGTGCGGGAGCATGGGGAAGGGGCTCGCTCGCATCGTCGCATCCATGCTCGCGCCGGCCGTGCTCGCCGCGTGCCAGCCCGCGGCCGCGCCGGTGCGGAACCAGGCCGAGGGCGGAGCGGCCGCTCCTGCCGCGGCTGCCACTCCCGCCGCGACCGCAGCCGCTCCCACCGTCGCGGCCGATGCGCCGCTGCGCGACTGGCTGGTCGGCAGTTGGTCGTTCGAGCCCGATTGCGCGAGCGACTTCATCGCGAAATACGGCGCCGACGGCAGCCTCGACAATAGCGGCGAGGTCGGGACCTGGAGCCTCGCGGGCGACCGGGTCACCGAGACGATCCGCGAGCGCTTCGAGAATGGCGGCGAGGCGCCGGTGAAGCTCGATCCGCCGCTGACGCGCACCTATGCCGTCGCGCGCAAGGACGCGACGCACGGCGTGGTGACGATCGAAGGCCGCACCGTACCCATGCTGCGCTGTTGACGCCGCCGCCCGCGCGTCCGATAGCGCGTGCATGGTTCCCCTTTCGTTCGCCGGCCACGAATTCATGGCGCTGCCCGAAGGCGCGTTGTTCTGGCCGGCGCGCGCGGCGCTTCTAGTTGCGGATCTGCATTTTGAGAAAGCGAGCTGGTTCGCCGCCAAGGGGCAGATGCTGCCGCCCTATGATTCGATCGCGACGCTGACCGCGCTCGCCGCGCTCGTCGAGCGGACGCAGGCGCGCGAACTCTGGTGCCTCGGCGACAGCTTCCATGATTCGGCGGGCTGCGAGCGGCTGTCCGAGGAGGCCCGGACGGCGCTGACCGGCCTCACCGCGCGCCTCGACTGGCGCTGGATCACCGGCAACCACGACAGCCTGATGATCGACCATTGCGGCGGCGCGATCGTCGAGGAGGCCGAGATCGACGGGCTGGTGCTTCGCCACGAAGCCGATCCCGCCGATCCGCGCCCCGAGCTTTCGGGCCATTTCCATCCCAAGCTGCGCGTCACCATCCGCGGGCGCCAGGTCGCGCGGCGCTGCTTCGTCGCCTCGGGCACCAAGCTGATCCTGCCCGCGTTCGGCGCGCTCACCGGCGGGCTCGACGCGCATCATCCCGAGATCATCCGCGCGGTCGGCCGCCGCGCCCAGGCGCTGGTCGCGCTGCCCGACCGGCTGCTCCGCTTCCCGCTCGCGGCCTAGCCGCCCGGCGCGCCGCAGCGGACCGGACCCGGCCCGCGCACCGTGCATTCGGGATCGCCGAGCACTTCGACCTGCCCGCTGCCCGTCGCGATGATTCGGGCGGTGCCGCGCACATCGGCGCGCACCGCGCCGCTGCTCTCGGAGATCAGCACCGCGTCCCGGGCGACGAGCCCCGACGCGTCCACGCTCCCGCTGCCGTACAGGCTCATCCGCAGCCGCGCCGCCGTACCGCCCAGCGTCACCGCGCCGCTGCCGGTGAGCGTCACGTTCACGTCTTCGCCGCGCACGGCGCCGACCGTCAGCCTGCTGTCGCCATTGAGCGCGAGCTCGACGCGCGCGCCCGCCATCGCGGCGATGCGGACATCGGCGCCGCCATTGACCAGCACGCTGCGCATCGCGGGCACCGTCACGCGGACGCGCGCCGATCCCGGCGCCGGGGCATCCTCGCCGATCATCCCCACGCCCTGGCCGACCACCAGCGTGCCGCCCTCGACGTGCACGACGAGCCGGTCGAGCGCGCGCCGCTCGCCCGAGGCGATCGCGCTCGGCGATCCCCGCGCGACCTCGACGAGGAGCGGGCCCTCGACGCGGAGCCGGTCGAAGCTGCCGATCAGGAAGGTGCGCTCGTCGGCCGGCGCCGCGGCGGCCGAGAGCAGGAGCAAGGGAACGAGGGCGGGCCAGCGCATGGCCGCACCCTCGCCCGGCTTCGGCTTCAGCGCAAGCGACGCCTCAGGAGCAGCGCGCCTCGCCCGAACCCATCGAGCTCACCGAGCATTTGGCGCCGCCGGTCAGCTCGACATCGCCCGAGCCGATCAGCGAGACCTTCGCATCGCCCTTCACCACGCCGCGCACGCTGCCCGATCCGGCGATCGAGATGTCCGCGCTCGATGCAGTGAACTTGGCCGCGTCGATATCGCCCGAACCGGCGATGCTCGCCGAGAGCTTGCCGCCGCTGCCCGCGACGCGGAGGTCGCCGGATCCCGCGATCGAGAGATCGGCGTCGGTCGCCGTCAGCGCGCCGATGCCGAGATTGCCCGAGCCCGCGATCGCGCCCTTGAAGTCGCCCTCGGCCTTGTCGACCGACATGTCGCCCGAGCCGCTGATGCTCGCCGCGGTGAGCTTCGGCATGGTGACGCGCACCTTCACGCCGTGATCGTCGGAGAAGGAGAAGCCGGTACGGTCCTTGCGCCCGACGCGCAGCGTGCCGTCGACCACCTGGATCTCGAGCTGGTCGAGGATCGCGGTGTCGCCCTCGGCGGTCACCGAGAAGGCGCCGCCGGTCCTGACGTCGACATCGTCCGGGCCGCGCAGGTCGACTCCGGTGAAGCCCGAGGCGGCGAAGCTGCGCGTGCCGCCCTTGCCGCTCGGCTGGACCGTGTGACCGTCCGTGCGGCCGTCCTTCTCCCAGCTGGCATGGCAGGCGGTGGCCGGCAGCAGGGCCAAGGCCAGGAAGGCGAAACGCATCGATCTTCTCCCGAAAGCTTGTGTATTGCCCGCGCAATACACTATCCGGCGGGCAAGGAAAAGGGGCGGATTTCCGCCCGCCCCTTTCGCTCGTTCAGGCCGTCCCGCGGATCAGGCGGGAACCTTGTCCTTGTTCCAGGTCACCGCGGCCTTGCGCAGGATCTCGAGGATCTTCTCGAGCGCGGTCGGCTCGTCGACTTCCTCCATCGCCGCGAGCTCGCGGGCGAGGCGGCTCGCCGCCGCTTCGAAGATCTGGCGCTCCGAATAGCTCTGCTCGGGCTGGTCGTCGGCGCGGAACAGGTCGCGCACCACCTCGGCGATCGACACGAGGTCGCCCGAGTTGATCTTCGCCTCATATTCCTGCGCGCGGCGCGACCACATGGTGCGCTTGACCTTGGGCTTGCCCTTCAGGGTGTCGAGCGCCTCCTTGAGCGTCTTGTCGCTCGAAAGCTTGCGCATCCCGACGCTCTCGGCCTTGTTGGTCGGCACGCGGAGCGTCATCTTCTCCTTTTCGAAGCGGAGCACGTACAGCTCGAGCTGCATGCCCGCGATTTCCTGTTTCTGGAGTTCGATCACACGGCCAACGCCGTGCTTGGGGTAAACGACATAATCGCCGACATCGAAGGACAGCGCCTTGGCAGCCATGTCAGAGGAACCTTTCGTGATAACCGGCCCCGACGGATCGCGTCTTCCCGGACGCAGGGATGCGGCGGGCGCGATCGGAGCAACTTCTCTTAGTCTCCGGGCGGAGGCGAATCTTTCTCCTCCGTCCCGCGCCATTTAACACGTTTGCAATAAAATTACCAGACCGAGTACGCTGCTCTGCAGCGAAAATATGCAGTTAATCGCAGTATTGCGGCGTTTCCACCCGCGCATCATGATGGCGCGATGCCCATCCTGCCGCTCCTCCTCGCCATCCAGGACGTTTCGAACGCCAGCGATCTGTCTCCCCAGGTGTCGGCGCTGATCGAGGCGCGCGCGTCGCTGCCGCTCGGCGAGTTCGTGCGGCGGATCGAAGCGCTGGCGCTGGGCGGCGACGCGTCCGCCGCCGAGCTGGCCGGCGAGGCGCGGCGCCAGGGCGGGCTCGGATGGACGGTCGATTCCGTCAAGGCCTGCGACTGGTTCGAGCGCGCCGCCGCTCGGCGCGGCGACGCGGCCCACAATCTCGCGCTCTGCTACGAGAAGGGCGCCGGACGGCCGGCAGACCTCGCCCGAGCCCGCGCGCTTTACGCGAGCGCGGCGCCGCTCGGCTGGGTGCAGGCGAAATGCGCGCTCGGCACCATGCTCGTCGCCGGACGCGGCGGTCCCAGGGATGTCCCGCGCGGCGTGGCGCTTTGCCGCGAGGCGGCCGAAGCGGGCAATGCCAATGCCCAGACGGACTATGGCGGCTGGCTCCTGACGGGCGAAGTCGTGCCCAAGGACGTCGTCGCGGCGCGGCGCTGGCTCTCCGCCGCCGCGGACCAGGGCCAGGCCAACGCCGCGTTCCTGCTCGGGCAGATCCTCTGGTATGGCGACGGCGGCCCGGCCGATCCCGATGAAGCGGTGCGCTGGTGGAAACAGGCCTATGCGGGCGGGCGCAAGGACGCGGCAGCCTGGATCGGCCGCGCCGCGTTCAAGCGCGCGATCCCCGACGGCAAGACGGTGGCCGACCGTGCGTCGGTAGCCGAGGCGGTGCACTGGGTGCGGATCGCCGCGGCGGAAGACCCCGATCCCGCAAATCGCGCCAAATTCGCCGAGATCGCCAGGAACCTCGGCGCGGAATAGCTAGCTGCCCGAACCCGGTTCGGCGGAGAAATATTTGTCGAACTTGCCTTCCTCGCCCTTGTGCGCGTCGGCATCGGCGGGGACGTCGCCCTTTTGCGTCACGTTGGGCCATTGCTCCGAATAGGTGCGATTGAGCTCGAGCCATTGCTCGAGGCCGTTCTCGGTATCGGGCAGGATCGCCTCGGCCGGGCATTCGGGTTCGCAGACGCCGCAGTCGATGCACTCGTTCGGATTGATGACGAGCATGTTCTCGCCCTCGTAGAAGCAGTCGACCGGACAGACTTCGACGCAGTCCATGTACTTGCACCGGATGCAGGCGTCGGTGACGACATAGGTCATGGAAACTGGCCCCTTGGAACGAAGACGTGCGAGCCCTGCTATGCCTGTGGATTCGCCGCGTCAATCGGATGGCGCTTCCTGCGAGACGTTCTCATTGACGGCGAGGTCCTGGTAGCAGGCGCGGCCTTCGGCCGGCGGTCCCCGGCGCGCGGGCAAGGCTTCGACGCGCACCACCCGCACGCGGCCGTAGAGCGGGAAGGCGATCACCGATCCCACGCGCACCGGCGCCGCCGAGCGCTCGATGCGGCGGCCGTCGATCCTGAGCGTGCCCTTCTCGGCGATCGCCTGCGCCGCAGAGCGCGTCTTGGCGAGCCGGGCGAACCACAGGAAGCGGTCGACCCGCATCGTCGCGCCGTCAGCCATGCTTCAGGGCCTCCAGCACCGCGAAGGCGTTGTCCCGGGGCGGCGCCCTGGGCTTGGGCGGCGCGACGAGCCCCTGCCAGATCCAGCGCGGCGGCTCGCCCTCGGCCGACCTGACGGTCCTGAAGCCGAGCTGCGCCATCAGCCGCGCGAGCGTCTCGGCCCTCAATCCCATCGACGTGGCGAGCGCCGGATCGGGCGCGAAGGGCTTGCGGCCCTGGCGGGAATCGTGCGCGGCGCGGGCGATGCGCTCGACCAGGTCGACGCGGACCGCCTGCGCGCCGAGCGGGCGGAAGCCGTGCGGCAGGTCGGCACCCGGAGTCCCGCGCGCCAGCACGGTGGCGCCGTCGGGCGGTGCCTCGGCGAGCCCCATCAGCTCGCGCCGCCAGCGCGCCGCCGCCGGCTTGAGCAACGCCGGCGCGAAAAGATCGAGCGTGCCGATCGTCACCCCAGCCTGCCGCAATCGCTTGCGCGCGTGCGGATCGAGCGCCTCGACCTGCGCCGCTGCCGCGCGGCGAGGCAGCAGCCCGCCCGCGTCGAGCAGCGCGTTGGCCAGCGCGCGCAGCGGCGATCCCGCCTCGGGATCGCGCGTGATCTGGTCTAATTTGGCGAACACCGGCAGCTGCCTGGCGATCCGCGCCGCGAACCAGGCCTCGAGCCGCGCCTGCACTGCCGCCTTGGCCGGCGGATCGAGCACGTCGAGCGACCGGTCGAGCCGAATCCGCGGCCGCGCCAGATTGGGCCCGGGAAGCAGCTCGGCGACGCCCACGCCTTCCCATGCCAGCACCGAACCGGCCAGCGCGATCGCTTCGTCCGCCGCCTCGGCCAGCGCCTTGCCGCGCTTGCGATACTCCCCCGCCAGCCTCTTCTCGGCGGCGGCGAGCAGCATCCTCTTGTCCGCCGCGCGCGCCTCGGGCGTCACGGTGAAGCGGAAGCCGCTGAGCGTGCCGAGCGCGTGCTCCTCGACGCTCACTTCGCCTTCGGGGCCGATCGTCACCGGCAGGTTCGAGGCATCGGCGCCGATCTGGCGGAGCAACACCGTCGTGCGCTTGTCGACGAAGCGCTGGGTGAGGCTGGCATGGAGCGCGTCGGAGAGCTTCTCCTCGATCGCGCGGGTGCGCTCGGCCCAGTGGAGCGGGTCCTCGAGCCAGTCGGCGCGGTGGGCGATATAGGCCCAGCTGCGCGCCGCCGCGATCCGCCCGGCGAGCGTCTCGACATCGCCCGCCATGTTGTCGAGCCGCTGGATCTCGTCGGCGAACCATTGGTGCGGGACATGGCCCTTGCCCTCGGAAAGGTGCCCGAACAGCCGGCCGACAAAGCGGCTGTGCGGCTCGGGCCCAAGCTTGCGGAAATCGGGCAGCCCGCACGCCGCCCAGAGCCGCGCGACCATCGCGGGGGAGCGGACGCGCGCGCGCACCCAATCCTCCTCGGCGAGCCGCTTGAGCACCGCGAGGTCGACCGCCTCGGGCGCGGCGCGCAGCACTTCGGAATGCGGCCTGGCCTCGAGGCTCGCGACCAGCGCGTCGATGCTCGCCAAGTCGGGCTCGCCCTCGCGCCAATAGAGATGCTCGAGCGGGCGGACATGATGCCCCTCGATCGCGAGCACTTCCTCGGGCGTGAAGGCGTTGGGGCCGTCCTCGTGAAGCGCGCCGAAGCTCCCGTCCTTCTGGTGGCGTCCGGCACGGCCCGCGATCTGCGCCATCTCGGCGACGGTCAGCCGGCGCTGGCGGCGTCCGTCGAACTTGGAGAGCGAAGCGAAGGCGACATGGTGCACATCCATGTTGAGCCCCATGCCGATCGCATCGGTGGCGACGAGATAGTCGACCTCGCCCGCCTGGAACATCGCGACCTGAGCGTTGCGGGTGCGGGGCGAGAGCGCACCCATCACCACCGCCGCGCCCCCGCGCAGGCGCCGCAACGCTTCGGCGACGGCATAGACTTCCTCGGCACTGAACGCGACGATCGCCGAGCGGCGCGGCAGCCGGGACAATTTCCTGGCGCCGGCATAGCTCAGCGTCGAGAAGCGTGGGCGGCCGACGATCTCGGCATCGGGGACCAGCGCCTTGAGCATCGGCTTGAGACTGTCCGAGCCGAGGATCATCGTCTCCTCGCGGCCTCGCGCGCGGAGCAGCCGATCGGTGAAGACATGGCCGCGCTCGGGATCGGCGCCGAGCTGCGCCTCGTCTAGTCCGACGAAGGCGACTTCCCGCTCCAGCGGCATGCTCTCCGCGGTGCACAGGAACCAGCGGGCTTTCGGGGGAAGGATCTTCTCCTCGCCGGTGATCAGCGCGACTTCGTCGGGCTTGCCCTTCATCCGGACGACGCGGTCATAGACCTCGCGCGCGAGCAATCGCAACGGGAAGCCGATCATGCCGCTGGCATGACCCGCCATCCGCTCGACCGCCAGGTGGGTCTTGCCGGTGTTGGTGGGGCCCAGCACCGCCGTGATCGGGGAACGCGCGAACCGACTCATCTCGAATCCCAAGATCGTTCCGAGTCGCCGCTTAAGCAACTCCCCCGAATTGCCGATTCGCGTTCACCATGTTGGTTTGATTAGCGAAATTGGTGAAAGCATCGCTTCATCGGCGGCGGGCCACAGTTCGCCGCACGACTCGCCTCCCGACGGGGTACTTAATTTGACTTTAAACCATCGCTTCCACAGTGATCCGACCTGGGCCGGGGGTTTGCGGCACCGATCGACGACCTTTTGGGGGGCGTTGCGCCTTGTATTTGCGTAGTGATCTTGGGGAGGAGCTTGGCGGCGGTGCCACGGCGGCGCTGCTGCGCACGCCGGCGCGCGCCCGCAAGGGGTTCGCCGCCCGCCTCGCCGAGCGTTTTCCGGATTTCGAGCTGGTTCCCGACTTGGGTTCGCGGATCGGCACCTTCACCTGGTATCGCGGCGCCGCGACCTGCGTCGGCCTTTGCGCGCTGACGCTGCTGCTCGCGCCCGGGTTCGAGAACCCGATCTACGGCACCGTTCCCGCGCCGCTCACCGGCGCCGAATATGACGCGGTCCGCGCCCAGGCGATCAAGCCGCTCGGCCAGGGCGGCGGCACCGGCTATCGCGTCGCCGCGACGAACCTCGTCGCGCCGCTCGCCGACACGCCCGAGCGGCCGATCATCGAGCTCGACGCCAAGTTCGGAGGCGGCTCGCTGCTCGCGACGCTGATGCGCTCGGGCGTCGGCAAGACCGACGCCAATGCCGTCGACCAGCTGGTGACCAAGGCGGTCGCAGCGGGCGAGCTCCAGCCCGGCACGATGCTCGACCTGACACTCGGCCGCCGCACCGACAAGTCGCAGCCGCGCCCGCTCGAGAAGCTCGCGATGCGCGCGCGCTTCGACTTGAAGCTCGAGGTCGCGCGCAATGGCGGCGGCCTCACGCTCAAGCAGATTCCGATCGCGATCGACCGGACACCGCTGCGCATCCAGGGCACGATCGGCCCGTCGCTCTACCGCTCGGCCCGCGCGGCGGGCGCGCCGGCCAAGGCAGTCGAGGCCTATATCAAGACGCTCGCCACTCGCGTTCCCGTCTCGCGACTCGGCTCGGGCTGCAAGTTCGACCTGATCGTCGGCCAGGCGCGCGCCGAGACCGGCGAGGTCCAGCTCGGCAAGCTCATGTATGCCGGCGTCAGCGGCTGCGCGAGCAAGGTCCAGCTCGTCCCCTGGGAAGCCAATGGCAAGACGACCTGGTTCGACGGGTCGGGCCGAGGCAACACCACCGGCGCGATGGGCATGCCCGCCAATGGCCGCTTCTCCTCGGGCTTCGGCATGCGCCGCCACCCGCTGCTCGGCTATGTCCGCATGCACAAGGGTGTCGACATCGCCGCCCCCTGGGGCTCGCCGGTGTTCGCCGCGAGCGACGGGGTGGTGCAGTTCTCCGGGCGCAGCTCGGGCTACGGCAATTTCATCAAGCTCAACCACGGCAATGGCTATGGGACCGGCTATGGCCATCTGAGCCGCATCTATGTGCGGAGCGGCCAGCATGTCCGCCGCGGCCAGCAGATCGGCGCGGTGGGCAATAC
>CBIFVW010000039.1:0-19072 GCA_966186155.1 uncultured Sphingomonas sp. | reverse complement strand
CGAAGCCGCCGATCATCGCCGGCATGACCATGAAGAACACCATGATCAGGCCGTGCGCGGTGATCAGCACGTTCCAGAAGTGGAGCGCGTCGTCGAACTTGGCCTCGCCGCCGTGCAGGTAGCTCAGCCATTCGGGCAGATACTGGATGCCCGGCGCAGCGAGCTCGACGCGCATCAGCCCCGAGATCGCGCCGCCGATGATGCCGGCGACGATCGCGAAGATCAGGTAGAGCGTGCCGATGTCCTTGTGGTTCGTCGACATGAACCAGCGGGCGAAGAAGCCCGGCTTGTGATCGGCATCGTGATGGTCGTGCGCATGGTCATGCGCAGCGTACGGGATGGCGGTGTCAGTCATTCGTGTGGTCCGCTTGTCCGAGGCCGGCCGGATTGGCGGTGGCAGCCTGGTTGGTGGTCGCCGGAGCGGCGGTGGCGTTGACGGTGGCCGGTTCGGCCGCATTGCCCTCGGCAGCGTTCGACGCGGCCGGAGCCGCCTCGTTGCCCGAGGCCGCGGCGGCGGCGTCGGAGGGCATGGTGCCGCCCTTGGAACGGACCCACTGCTCGAACTCGGCGGGAGAGACCGCCTCGACCGCGATCGGCATATAGGCGTGGCGGGCGCCGCACAGCTCCGAGCACTGGCCGAAATAGAGGCCCGGCTTCTCGATGATGAAGCTCGTCTCGTTGGTCTTGCCCGGCACGGCGTCGAGCTTGATCCAGAAGGCGGGGACCGCCCAGCTGTGGATCACGTCCTGCGCGGTGGTGAGCAGGCGGATCGGAACGCCGACCGGCAGCACGACGCGCTGGTCGGTCGCGAGCAGGCGCGGGCCGTCGGCGTCGGTGCGGAAGCGCTGGCCGGCGGGAACCTCGGACTGTTCCTTGAGCAGGTTGGCGGTCAGCTGGATGTTGCCGTTGTCCGGATATTCGTAGCTCCAGAACCACTGGTTGCCGATCGCCTTCAGCGTCACTGCGTTCTTGGGCGCGGGCTTGAACTGCGCGGCGAGCAGCCGGATCGAGGGGACCGCGATCGCGATCAGGATCAGCACCGGGACGAGCGTCCAGATGATCTCGATCATCGTGTTGTGGCTGGTCTTGCTCGGCTCTGGGTTCGCGGCGCGGCGGTAGCGGACGATCACCCAGACCAGCAGCGCGAGCACGAAGATCGAGATCGCGACGATCAGCGGCAGCAGTACGACATTGTGGAACCAGTGCGCCTCGCGGCCGGTGGGGGTCACCTGCTCCTGCAGCGTGATCGCCTTGTCGACCGGCTGGCCCATGCCGGGCACTGCCTGCGTGCGCGGCTTGCCCGCGGCATCGAGCGTCGGATCGGCAACCGTCGGGGTCGCCGCCGCGGCGGGGGCCGCCGTGTTGGCGGTGGCAGCCGGTGCCGCCTTCTCGGCAGCGGGGGCCGCGGCGTTCGCGGCAGGCTCCTGGGCAGAAGCGGGCGCGGCGAATGCCAGCCCCGCCGCCAGGACAATCGAAGTCAACCCAAGCATGCGCATCGTCTATGTTCACCCTGTTCCGCGAAAGCGCCGGTAGGCGGGGAAGGAACAACCCCGGTGCATGCGGCCTATACGCCGCGCGGCCTCATTCTCAACCCTTTTTGATCGCCCGTTGCGGCGGCCGGGTACCGGTCCTAAGTGGAGCCACATCCCTGGCAGGCGAGGAGCGGGCATTGGACGGCGACGCAGTTCTGGAGGAGTTCCGCGCCGCGGGCGCGCTCTTGGAGGGGCATTTCATCCTCTCGTCGGGCCTCCGCTCGCCGGTCTTCCTCCAGAAGATGCGGATCTTCGAGGACCCCGCGCGCACCGGGCGCGTCTGTGCGGGCCTGGGCGCGCTGATCCGCGAATCGTTCGGAGAGGTCGACATGGTCGTCTCGCCCGCGATCGGCGGGATCATTCCCGGCTACGAGACCGCGCGGGCGCTCGGCTGCAAGGCGGTGTTCGTCGAGCGCGAGGACGGCGAGTTCCAGCTCCGCCGCGGCTTCGAGATTCCCGAGGGCGCGCGGATCGTGATGGTCGAGGACATCGTCACCACCGGGCTCTCGTCGCGCGAGTGCATCGCGGCGATCCGCAAGCACCCGGGCGAGCTGCTCGGCGCTGCCTGCATCGTCGACCGGTCGAACGGCAAGGCGGACGTGGGCGTGCCGCTGGTCTCGCTGCTCAAGATGGACGTTCCCGCCTATCCGGCGGACCAGCTCCCGCCCGAGCTGGCGGCGATCCCGGCGGTCAAGCCCGGCAGCCGGGCGCTGGCATGAGCGGCAGGCTCCGTCTCGGCGTCAACATCGATCACGTCGCCACCGTGCGCAACGCGCGCGGCTCGGGCTATCCCGATCCGGTTCGCGCGGCCCTGCTCGCCGCGGAGGCGGGGGCCGACGGCATCACCGCGCATCTGCGCGAGGACCGGCGCCACATCACCGACGACGACATCGCGCGCCTCTCCGCCGAGCTGCCGGTGCCGCTCAACCTCGAGATGGCGGCGACCGGGGAGATGCTGGCGATCGCGCTCCGCCATCGTCCGCACGCCGTGTGCATCGTCCCCGAGAAGCGCGAGGAGCGCACTACCGAGGGCGGGCTCGACGCCGCCGGGCAGCACAACCACCTCGCGCCGATGGTCGCCAGGCTGCTCGACGCGGGCTGCCGGGTGTCGCTGTTCATCGAGCCCGACGAGCGCCAGATCGACGCCGCGCTGCGCCTGCGGGCGCCGGTCGTCGAGCTGCACACCGGCCGCTATTGCGAGCTCGCCGAGGATGCACGCGCCGAGGAGCTCAGGCGCATCGCCGATGCCGCGGCGCTGGCGGTGAAGGCCGGGCTCGAGCCGCATGCCGGGCATGGCCTCACCTTCGACAATGTCGTGCCGATCGCAGCGATACCGCAGGTGATGGAGCTCAACATCGGCCATTTCCTGATCGGCGAGGCGATCTTCGACGGGCTGGCGCCGGTGGTGGGGCGGATGCGCGCGCTGATGGACGCGGCGCGGTGATCCTCGGCATCGGCTCGGACCTCTGCAACATCGAGCGGATCCAGAAGTCGCTGGACCGTTTCGGGACACGTTTCGAGGCGCGGACCTTCACCGAGGTCGAGCTCGCCAAGGCCGCGCGGCGCCCGCACAACTACGCCGCGACGCTCGCCAAGCGCTTCGCCGCGAAGGAAGCCTATTCCAAGGCGGTGGGAACCGGGTTCAAGCAGGGCGTGTTCATGCGGGACATCGGTGTCGTCAACTCGCCCTCCGGCGCGCCCACGCTGGCGCTCACCGGCGGCGCCCGGGCGAGGCTTGACGCCATCACCCCCGCCGGTCACGTCGCCAAGGTGCATCTGACGCTGACGGACGATCATCCTTGGGCTTTCGCCATGGTGATGATCGAGGCGGTGAAGGAAGGTTGATGGCGGCAAGCGAGTTGGCCCTGGATCATCAAACGAGTGACGAGGCGTTCGAGGAGGAGGCGGAAGCCCGCCCGCGCACCGACTGGTGGGCGGAGGCGCGGGGCATCCTCTGGCTCGTGCTCGCAGTGCTCGGCTTCCACAGCCTGATCGCCAAGCCGTTCTTCATCCCCTCCGAATCGATGCTGCCCGGGCTGCTCGTCGGCGACCGGCTGGTCGTGACCAAATATCCCTATGGCTATAGCTGGGTGACGCCGACCTTCCACGTCCTCCCTTTCCTGCCCGGCCGGCTGTTCGGACGGCTGCCCGAGCGCGGCGACGTGGTGATCGTCACGCCGCCCGGATCGAGCACCGATTACATCAAGCGCGTGATCGGCCTTCCCGGCGACACGATCGCGGTGCGCGCGGGCGTCGTCTATCTGAACGGCAAGGCGATCCCGCGCCGGGCGATGGGCGACCGGCTCGTGCCGGTCGATCCCAACACCAGATGCGACGCGGAACATTATCCCGGCTTCCTCGTCGCCGTGCGCGGCAAGCCGTTCTGCCGCCTGCCCATCTATCGCGAGACCTTGCCGAACGGCCGTTCCTACGACACGGTCGATCAGGGCGTGCGGCCGGGGCGGGGCGACTTCTATCCCGAGATCCGGGTGCCGAAGGACAAGGTGTTCCTGATGGGCGACAATCGCGACAACTCGGCCGACAGCCGCTTCACCCTCGCCGAGAACGGCCTGGGCGGGCCGGTGCCGTGGGAGAATATCGGCGGGCGCGCCGAGTTCATCACCTTCTCGCTCGACGGCAGCGCGAGCTGGAATCCGCTGACCTGGCCCCGGTCCTTCCGCCCCGGCCGCGCCGGCACCTCGCTCCATCCGGGGAGGGACGGGCGATGAGCGGCGATCCGCTCGCTTCCGAGACCGTCCATATCGTCCAGGAGCCCGGCCCCAACGAGCTGCGCGACCCGATGGTACGCGCCGAGCTGAAGCGCGCCAGCGTCTGGTTCGGCCTCGCGATCGGGGCGGCGCTCTTCGTGCTGCTGATCCAGCCGTTGCTGATCATCTTCGGCGGGCTCGTCTTCGCTTCGATGCTCGACGGGGGCGCGCGGTTGCTCGGGCGGATTCTGCCGATTCCCCGCAGCCTGCGCGTCGTCATCACGATCCTGCTCGTGATCGCCTTCTTCGTCGGGCTCTTCTACATGACCGGCGTCCAGATCGCCGCCCAGGCCGAGCAGCTGCGCGCCACGCTCGAGGTGCAGGCCAACCGCGTCGCGCAATGGGTGGCGGATCTCGGGCTGATGCCGGGCCGATCCGATCTCACCGGGCTCGCGCAGCAGGCGCTGGGCTCGGTCGGCCGGCTGACCTCCGCGGTGGGATCGGTGTTCGGCGCGGTCGCCTCGCTGCTGATGATCGTGGTGATCGGCCTGTTCGTGGCGCTCGAGCCGCGCATCTACGAGCGTGGGCTGCAATGGATGGTGCCGAGCGACGCGCGCGACCAGTTCGCGATCACGCTCACCCGCATGGCGACGACGATGCGCCGCCTGCTCGCCGGCCGGCTGCTCGGCATGTTGTTCGAGGGCGTGCTGATCTGGATCTGCCTGAGCTTCGCCGGCGTGCCGATGGCGCTGCTGCTCGGGATCATCACCGGCGTGCTCGCCTTCATCCCCAATATCGGCGCATTCATCTCGGGCGTGATGATGATCGCGGTCGGCTTCAGCGCCGGCTACGAGCAGGGCATCTGGGCGATCATCATCTATTTCGCCGTGCAGAATTTCGACGGCTATGTCGTGCTGCCGCTGGTCGCCCGGCACACCGTCGACATGCCGCCGGCGCTGACGCTTTCGTCCCAGATCCTCGCCAGCACCCTGTTCGGCGTGCTCGGCCTCGCGCTCGCCGATCCGATCGTGGCGATGATCAAGGTGGCGCTGGAGAGCGAGGCCGAGCGCGCCGCCCGCGCCTCGACCGAGCCCACGCCGCGGCTCAGATGGCGGGTGCGGCACCGCAAGACCCATGAGGATGTCGACATCGTCCCCGTCGACATGCCGCCCCCGGCGCCTGGTCCATGATCCTCTACGATTATTTCCGATCCTCGGCCGCCTATCGCGTGCGGATCGCGCTCAACCTCAAGGGCGCGGCGTACGAGCGCCGCGACGTGATGCTGCTCGAGAACCAGCACCAGGCGCCCGAGCACCTTGCCCGCAACCCGCAGGGGCTCGTGCCCGCGCTGGAAGCCGACGGGCAGGTGCTGACGCAAAGCCTCGCGATCATCGACTGGCTCGATTCGCGCTTCCCAGAGCCGCGGCTGATCCCCGCCGATCCGGACGCGCGCGCGGCGGCGCTGGCGCGGGCATTGGTGGTCGGCGCCGACATCCACCCGCTCAACAATCTGCGCGTGATGCGGCGGCTCAAGGCAATGGGCGTCGAGGAGGAGGCACGCGACGACTGGACGCGCCACTGGATCGCCGAGGGCTTCGCGGCGCTGGAGGCGATGGCGGGAGCGGGCCCGTTTCTCGGCGGCGACGCGCCCGGCATCGCCGATCTCTTCCTGGTGCCGCAGATGTACAATGCCCGCCGCTTCGACACGCCGCTCGGCGCGTTTCCAAGGCTCGTCGCGATCGACGAAGCGGCGCGGGCGCTTCCGGCTTTCGCCGCGGCGCATCCTGATGCCGTAGCGCCCAAATGAGGCATTTCGGGCTCGCGGCGGGGCTCCTGCTCGCCGCGCCCGCGGCCTTGGCGCAGGATCGGGAGCCCGCCGATATCGTCGTGACCGGCCGCGGGCTCGAGGCACCCCCCGGAGACGCCGCCTACGACGTGGTCACGATCGCGCGCGAGCGCCTTGCGGGGACCGCGAGCGGACGACTCGAGGACGCGCTGCGCGATGCCGCCGGGCTCACTCAGTTCCGCCGCTCCGATTCGAGCTCGGCACACCCGACTTCGCAGGGGATCACCTTGCGCGGCCTGGGCGGCAACGCCTCGAGCCGCGCGCTGCTGCTGCTCGACGGCGTGCCGCAGGCCGATCCGTTCGGCGGCTGGGTCGCGTTTCCCGCCTATCTGCCCGATCGGCTCGCTTCCGCGCGCATCGTCCGCGGCGGCGGCAGCGGCTATGCCGGGCCGGGCGCGCTCGCCGGCACGATCGAGCTGACGAGCGGGAGCCCCGCCGATCTCGGCCCGCTCCAGCTCGCCGCCGCCTATGGCAGCCGCGAGAGCGTGGACGCGCGCGGAGCCGGCGGCGTGACGCTCGGCAGCGGCTTCGTCACCTTCGCGGGCCAATATCGCCGGAGCGACGGCTTCGTGCCGGTCGTCGCCGAGGATCGCGGGCCGGTCGACCGTGCGGCCCCGTACCAACAGGCGAGCGTGGCGATCCGCTCCGTCGTCGACCTCGGCGCGGGCACCGAGCTCCAGGCCAATCTGTCCGCCTTCGCCGACCAGCGCGACCGCGGCGTCGCCTTCACGCGCGTGCGGAGCGAGGGCGCCGACGCCAGCGTTCGGCTGGTCGGACGCGGAGCCTGGGGCTGGTCGGCGCTCGGCTACCTCCAGACGCGCGGCTTCGCGAGCGGCTTCGCCAGCATTGACGACGCCCGGACCCGCGCCTCGGCCTCGCTCGACCAATATGGCGTGCCCGCCACCGGACTCGGCGCGCGGTTCGAGCTCCAGCCTCCGCTCGGGCGCGGCATCACATTGCGCCTCGGGGGCGACGTTCGCCGCGTCTCGGGGCGTACCCAGGAGCTGTTCAGCTATGTCGCGGGCGCGCCCACGCGCCGTCGCACAGCGGGCGGGGCCAGCCTCACCGCGGGCGCCTTCGCCGATGCGAGCGTCGAGACTGGCGCGCTGACGCTCTCCGCCGGCGGACGCGCCGACCATTGGGACATCACCGACGGCGCGCTGCTCGAGACGCCGCTCGCGGGCGGCGGGGTCCTCACCGACAGCCGCTTCCCCGATCGCCGGGGCTGGGAGGCCACCGGTCGCGCCGGGGCGGCGCTGCGTGCGGGAGCGGTGACGTTCCGCGCCGCCGCCTATCGCGGCTGGCGGCTGCCGACCCTCAACGAGCTCTACCGCCCCTTCCGCGCTGGCGCCGATGCCACCGCCGCCAACGCGTCGCTCGATCCGGAGCGGCTGGCCGGAGCGGAAATCGGCGTCGACTGGGGCCCGGCGCCGAACCTCACGCTGCGCGTGACCGGCTATTGGAACCGCCTGACCGGCGCGATCGCCAATGTCACGCTCGCCCAGGGGCCCGGGACCTTCCCAGGTGTCGGCTTCGTCTCGGCCGCGGGCTTCTATCGCGAGCGGCGGAACCTCGACGCTGTGGTCGCCAAGGGCGTGGAGCTCGACGGCCGCTGGAGTGCCGGCGATTTCAGCCTGTCGGCCTCCTATGCCTGGATCGACGCGCGCGTGGAGGCCTCGGGCGCCGCAGCGGCGCTGGACGGGCTGCGTCCGGCCCAGACCGCGCGCCACCAAGCCAGCGCCACGCTCGGCTGGCGGCGCGGCGGCGGCGCAGTCGCGTTCACCGCCCGCTATGCCGGGCCGCAATTCGAGGACGATCAGAACAACCGCGAGCTCGCCGGCGCGTTCACGCTCGACGCGATCGCCGCGCTGCCGCTCGCGCGCGATCTCGCGATCGAGGCGCGCGCCGAGAATCTCGCCGACGCGCGCGTCGAGGCGGGGATCGGCGGGCCCGGCGTGGTCGAGCGGGGGGTGCCGCGCACCTTATGGCTGGGAGTGCGATTTCGGCTGCGCTAGCCGCTCGAACAGCGCGATATAGTCGCCGATCGGGTCGCCCTCGATACCGATCGGCGCCGGGCGCGCCGCATCGGGGGCGAGCCAATGATCGAGAGCGCGCACCAGTCCGTCGGCATCCTCGCGGGCGACGATCGTGCCGAGCGCGGGTGCATGGACGATCTCGCGCACCGCGACGCTCGATTCGGTCGCCACCACCGGCGTGCCCACCGACAGCGCTTCGCGCAGCACGCCGGGCACGCCCTCGAAGTCCGAGGTCAGCACCGCCACTGCCGCCCCGCGGATCGCCGGGAGCGGATCGCCGGCATGGCCAGGCATCGCGACGCGATCCTCGAGGCCGAGCGCCGCGACCTGCGCCTCGAGCGCCGCCCGCGCGCCGCCCTCGCCGAGCAGCAGCAGCTTGACCTCGCGGTCGGCCAGCCGGGGCAGCGCCGCGAGCAGCCGGTCCCAGCGCTTCTGCGGCTCGAGCCGCCCGACGCCGATCAGATAGCGCCCCTCGGGCACCGCCACCGGCGCAGCGCCGGCGATCGGCGCGGCGGGCGGGTTGGGGATCACGCTCACGCGGTTCGCCGGCATGCCCATCTCGGCGATCGCTTCGGCCGCCATCGCCGGAGTCATAGCGACGACATGATCGAGGAAAAGGGGGTGGAGCCGCAGCCAGCGCCGGTAGCGCCACGCCGCGCCTGGCGAGAGCTCGGGCCGTACCAGCGCGTTCGAGACCTTGGCGACGATCGGCGGGCAGCGGCGCCCGAGCCGCAGCCGAGTCAGGGCCGCGACGCCGGTATAGTGATTGCCCGGGCAGAAGATCACGTCGGGCCCTGCCGCGCGGACGTGGCGGGCGAGCGCGAACAGCGCGCGGTGGCGGGCGTCGCCGAGCTCGATCAGCTCGATTCCCTCGGGGATCTCGGCCGCCAGCGGCCCCTCGCGGCTGCCCAGCACTAGCGTCACGCGATGGCCCCGCGCGATCCATCCACGGGCCATGCGCAGCATCGCGCGCTCCACCCCGCCGCCCTGCAGTCGCTGGGCGTATGACAGGATTTGTACCTTTTCAGAATAGGTGCAGTGCAACATAAACCCTTGCGGATTGCCATCCTAAAGCCCAAATCGCCCCCGGAATAAACCGCAATCTGCTGTCAACAGCCATGTCCCGCATTGGCGTGAATTGGGGGCTGGGCGCCGCAAAGTGCGGAAAGAAAAGCGAAATCGCCCGTCTTAGGGCGCGGAAACACGAATCGGTGAATGGACCAGGTCTGGAGGCTTCGGTGAACACTAGCGTTGTCGAGGCCGCCCCGCTCCCGGGCGCGCCCGATCTGGCGGGGCTCGAACCCGTCGAGAAGATCAAGCGCCGCTGGCCCATGATTCTGGGCGGCGGATTGACGCTGCTCATGATCCTGGCGCTCGGCCGCGAGCTGTTCGGTTCGGGCCTTTCGGGTCTTCGCCAGGCGCTGCCGGTCAACCCGCTCTTCTACATCGCGTTTCTGCTCTACTATGTCGGGCCGCCGACCTTCGATTACGTGATTTTCCGCAGGCTGTGGCAGATCCCGCTCTCGGGTCTCGCGGCGCTCCACAAGAAGCGCATCTCGAACGAAGTGCTGCTCGGCTATTCGGGCGAGGCCTATTTCTACGCCTGGGCGCGCCAGCGCACCCAGATGGTCGCGGCGCCGTTCGGCGCGGTGAAGGACGTGATGATCCTCTCGGCGATCGCGGGCAATGCGATAACGCTCGCGGTGATGGCGATCGCGCTGCCTTTGTTCATCGAGGTGCTGACGCCGCCCTATCAGCGTGCGGCACTGGGATCGGTCGCGATCCTGTTCGCGATGTCGCTGCCCTTCCTGATCTTCTCGAAGCGCGTCTTCTCGCTGCCCCGGGGCGAGCTCTTCTGGGTGTTCGGCGTGCATTGCGTGCGCATTGTCACCGGCTCGCTGCTGATCGCGGCGGCGTGGCATTTCGCGATGCCCGGCGTATCGATCGGCGTGTGGCTGCTGATGGCCGCCGGCCGCCTGCTCGTCTGGCGCCTGCCGCTCGTGCCGAACAAGGAGCTCGCCTTCTCGTTCATCGCCGGCATCGTCATCGGCCAGGGCCAGGCGCTCACCGAGCTGATGGCGCTGATCGCGGCGCTCACGCTGCTCGTCCATGTCGCGCTGATCGGCGGCTTCAGCGTCCAGGCGCTGCTCGCGAGGAACAAGCAGTGATCCGCGCCGCTTCGTTGACCGCGCTGGCGCTCGCCTTCTCCGTCACGCCCGCCGCCGCGCAGCAGGACCCGGTCGACGGGACCTGCGCGATCCCCGGCGGCGCGCGGCTCTACGTCAATATCGTAGGTCTCAAGGACCGGACGGGCCGATTGAAGCTCGAGCTCTATCCGCCCAACGAGGCCGATTTCCTCAAGGACGACACGTCGCTCAAGCGCGAGGGCAAGCCGTTCCGCCGCATCTGGGCGACGATGCCCTCCTCGGGCCCGGTGCGCCTCTGCATCCGCGCGCCGAGCGCGGGGACCTGGGCGGTGCTGTTCACGCACGACCGCGACGGCAAGAACAAGTTCAACTTCTGGCAGGACGGCGCCGGCTTCCCGAGCAACCAGCGACTGGGCCGCAGCCGCCCCAAGGTCCGCCAGGCGCTGGTCAATGTCGGCCCGGCCGGCGGGCAGATCACGATCAAGGCCCAGTATCTCAAGGGCCTTGGCGGCTTCGGCCCCCTGGACGACTGAGGAGACGCGGGATGCGGATCGTCGACGTCAACGAATTCTACTCACCCACCGGCGGCGGGGTGCGCACCTATCTCGATCGCAAGATGGGGATCATGGCCGATATGGGCCATGAGCTGATCGTCGTCGCGCCCGCGCTCCAGGACGCGGTCGAGGACCGGCCCGGCGGCGGCCGCATCATCTGGGTCAAGGCGCCACCGCTGATCCTCGACCGCAACTACGGCATCTTCGTGCACGACGAGCCGACCTGGAAGCTGCTCGACGAACTGAAGCCCGACATCGTCGAGACCAGCTCGCCTTGGCTTCCGGCCTGGACGGTGGCGCGCTGGCAGGGCGACGCGGTCAAGGTGTTCTTCGCGCATGGCGACAATATCGGCGCCTATCCGCAGCGCTGGCTCGACAGCGTCGCGACGCCGATCCAGGTCGAGCAGGCCTTTGCCTGGTACACGCGCTACATGAACCGCTTCCTCCAGCATTACGACGCGTTCGTCACCAACGGCCCCGCGCTCGCCAAGCGCTTCCGCCGTCGGGGCATGACAGTGCACGCCTCGATGCCCCTGGGGATCGAGCGCGGCTGGTTCTCGCCGGGCCTGCGCGACGAGAAGCTGCGCGTAGCGCTGCTCGCCCAATTGGGCCTGCCCCCCGAGGGGCATCTGCTGCTCGGCCTCGGCCGGCACCACAAGGAGAAGCGCTGGCCGCTGGTGATCGACGCGGTCGAGGCGGCGGCGAACGACCTGCCCGTCGGCCTGATGCTGATCGGCGACGGGCCGCAGCGCGGTCAGCTCGAGGCGCGGATCGCCGGCAGCCCGCACATCAAGATCTTCCGGCCGGTCTATGACCGCGTCCGCTTCTCGCGGATCATGGCGAGCTGCGACGCGCTGATCCACGGATCGGACGCCGAACCCTTCGGGCTGGTCGCGTCGGAGGCGCTCGCCTCGGGCCTGCCGCTGATCGGACCCGACGAGGGCGGCTTCGCCGAGATCGCCGATCCGCTCTTCGCCGAGACCTATCGCGCGCGCGACGCCTATTCGGCGGCCGACGCGATCCGCCGGATGTTCGCGCGCGAGCCGATGATCCTGCGCCAGGCGGCGCGCGTCGCGGCGGGCAAGGTCCGCAGCGACGAGGACCATGCCGCCGAGCTCATGGCCTATTACGAAGGCCTGGTCGAGGCGAGGCGGGGCGGCGGGACGCTTCGCGCGGCGGCGGGCAGTTCGTAGACGTCGATGCTGATGTCGCCGAGCGGCCAGCGGCCGCGGAGGCGATAGCCGCCCTCGGCCAGCTTGCGCAGCGTCAGCGCATGCGCCGCCATCCGCTCGCCGAAATAGGCAGGGCGCATCACCACGATCTCGGGGCGCTTGGCGAAGATGCGGTCGATCTCGGCGAGCTGGTCGACGCCGAGCGCGCCGTTCTCGCGCTCGCGCGACAAATGGCTCGGGAAGATCCACGGGGTCGTTGTGCAGCGCCCGGTATAGCCGTAGAGGATAGCGTTGCCCGAATAGACGTACATGCAGCCCGGGCCGCGCCCGATCCCCGCGGCGAGCGCGTCGAGCTGGCCGGCATTGCCGCGATGCCACATCGCGCTCCAGGCGGTATATTCGCCGCCGCCCGCCGCGGCGAGCAGCATCAGCGGCGCGAACCACTTCCGCCCGAGCGCGGTGCCGCCGACGAAACCGGCGCAGCACAGGCTCGCCGGCAGCAGCACGGGCAGCGCGTAATGGTTGAACCAGGATCCGAAGACGAGCAGGCCGATCACCGCCGCGATCAGCCAGCCGAACAGCAGCGCGCGCACCGGATGCTCGCTCTGCTCCTTCACCGGCACGTGGCGCGATAGCCCGCTGACGATCAGCAGCGGCCCCAGGATCAGCGCGACCTTGAGGAAGGCGCGCAGCAGCACGTCGGCGGGATCGCTCTGCCGGTCGATGATCGATCCGAAATTGGCGTAGAACCAGGCCTCGCCATGGCCGAGCGCGAGGAACACCGCTCCGGCGACCAGGGTCGGCATCCAGACCGCCCCCGCCCAGAGCGCGCCGCGCCTCAGGATGTGCGGCACCGTCGTGCCCAGCCGCCATTCGCGCCACATCAGCCAGCCGCCGAGGAACAGCGCCTCGAATACCACTGAATATTTGACCTGCATCGCAACGCCGACGAGCAGCATCGCCAGCGTCGCGCGGTCGATCCGCCTGCGGTCGCCGCTCGCATCGTCGGGCCGCGGCACGATCAGCAGCACGGCATAGGCCATCATGAGGTTGTAGAAGACCGGCGCCTGCCCGCCCTGGCCGTCGGCGAAGTTGATCATGAAGAGGTAGAGCAGCCCGGAGAACAGGCCGCCGCGGCCCCAGCCCGCCCGGTCCGCCAGCCGGCAGATCAGCAGCGCCGTCGCCACCACCGCGGCGAGCGCCATCATCTGGTAGACCCAGATGCCCCCCGGCACGCCGAACAGCGCGGGGACGAGGTAGATCAGGAACAGCCCCACCGGCTTCCTGTCCCACACGTCGACATAGGGCACCGCGCCGTGCAGCATCTGCTGCGCGGTCACGAAGTAGAATTCCTCGTCGACATGGACGACCGGATTGCCGAAGGTCAGCGCACGCACCGCGACCGCGGCGAAGAGCAGCACCGACCAGCGGGGCAGCGCCTGGGCGGCGGCGAGAAGGTCGGGGAGGCGCGCCGCGCGCGCCGCGATTGCGGGGGACCGGGTCGCCATCAGCCGCGGAAGCGTCCGGAAGCGAAGGCTGCGATTGTGCTGTAGTGCATTGATAATACAGTTGTTGTTGCGACCGAATCGCTTTGTGCTTAGCGATGGCGGGCGGCGCTGTCACGAACTCGCCATGAGACGGGGGCAAGGCAGCGATGAACTGAAAGGGGACACCATGACGCTCCGCATCGACCGCCGCTCGCTGATCCTCACCGGCACGCTGGGCCTCGGCGCGCTCGCGATCCCCGGCTTCGCGCTGGCGCAGGCGGCGGCGACCGGCTTCACGCATTCGGTCGCCAGCGGCGAGCCCGGGCCGGACACGATGCTGCTGTGGACCCGCTACGTCCCCGCGGGCGGCGGCGCGGTGAAGCTGCGCGCCGAGGTGTCGCGGACCGAGGATTTCGCCAGGATCGTCGCGGGCGGCGAGCAGATCACGGGGCCGTGGCGCGACCATACCGCCAAGATCACCGTCCAGGGCCTCGAGCCGGGAACGCGCTATTTCTATCGCTTCGTCGCGCCCGACGGCAGCTTCTCGCCGGTGGGGCGGACGAGGACGCTGCCCGTCGGCAATGTCGCGCGCTTCGGGATCGGCATCTTCTCGTGCAGCAACATGCCGTTCGGCTTCTTCAATGCCTATGGCCATGCCGCGGCGCGCGACGACATCGACCTCTGGGTCCATCTCGGCGACTATCTCTACGAGTACAAGAAGGGCGGCTACGCACCGGAGGGCGGCGCGGTGGCGGACCGCTGGCCCGAGCCCGCGACCGAGATGATCCACCTCGCCGACTATCGCCTGCGCTACGCCAGCTATCGCGGCGATCCCGATCTCCAGGAGCTGCACCGGGTCAAGCCGATGCTGATCCAGATGGACGATCACGAATCGGCCAACAACAGCTGGGAAGGCGGCGCGCAGAACCACCAGAACGACGAAGGCACGTGGAGCGACCGCAAGGCGGCCGCGTTGCAGGCGTTCAAGGAATGGATGCCGGTGTCGGAGACGCCCTGGGGCAGCTACGACATCGGCGGCCTCGCCACCTTGTTCCGCACCGAGAGCCGCCTTCTCGCGCGCAGCGACGAGCCCGAGCTCGGCCCGCTGTTCCGCTCGGCCGACGCGCAAAAGGCGCTGATCGCCTTCCGCGACGGCGAGCTCCAGGACCCGGCGCGCACCATGCTCGGCACCGAGCAGGAAGCCTGGCTCGCGCACGCCATTGGCCGGTCGGTGCGCGATGGGCAGAAATGGCAGGTGGTCGGCTTCGGCACGATCATGGGCAAGCAGCGCATCCCCGAGCAGGCGATGGAGTGGCTGAAGCCCGACGCCTCGGCGGGGACCAAGGCCTATGTCCAGGCCGGCGTGACCGCGAGCAAGCTAGGCCTTCCTGCGGACCTCGACAATTGGGGCGGCTTCCCGGCGGCGCGTGCGCGCTTCCTCAAATCGGCCCAGGCGGCGGGCGCGAACCTGCTGGTGATCTGCGGCGACAGCCACAATGCCTGGGCGTTCGATCTCGGCCAGGATGGCAAGCCCGCCGGGGTCGAGTTCGCCGGGCACAGCGTCACTTCGCCGGGCTATGAGAGCGCAACCGGCGTCGATCCCAGGATCGTCGCCGCCGGGCTGGTCGCCGCCAACCCCGAGCTCAAATGGTGCGACACCAGCCGCCGCGGCTACATGGCGCTGACGCTGACGCCCGAAAAGGCGAGCAACGACTGGGTGTTCATGGACACGATCACCGCGCGGACCACCAAGGCGAGCGTGGGGCATACCGCGACGGTGGCGCGTGGGCGGAACGTGATGGGGTGATAAGCATCCTCCCCTTTCCGGGGAGGATTTTAAGCCGCCCCTTCCAGCCCCAGCAGATAGGCCTTGGCCTCGAGCCCGCCGGCGAAGCCGGTGAGCTTGCCGTCGGAGCCCACCACCCGGTGGCACGGCGCGACGATCGAGATCGGGTTGCGCCCGTTCGCCGCGCCCACCGCGCGCGACGCGGTCGGGCGGCCTAGCTTCGCGGCGATCTCGCCATAGGAGCGCGTCTCGCCGAAGGGGATGGCGAGCAGCTCCGCCCAGACGCTCCTCTGGAAATCGGTCCCGCGGAAATCGAGCGGCAGGTCGAACCGCGTGCGGGCGCCGGCGAAATATTCGCGCAGCTGCGCCTCGGCCTGTGCGAGCACGGGATGATCGGGGTCTTCGACCATGGTTTCGAGCCGCACGCGATCGGGGGAATCGTTCTCCCACAGGATCGCGACGAGGCCGTGGTCGCTCGCGACGAGCTTCAACTCGCCCACCGGGGAAGCGACGGTCTTGGTCGACAGGGGCATGGGATTTCTCCTTTCACCCCGCCGATATGGCGCCTCCCGCCACCGGTCGCTTCCCGGGGACTGCGTTCAAAGCTGGGGGAGGATTTAGGGCTCAATCCAGCGACTTCGACGCCTGCTCGAACATGTCCTTGCTCAGCCCCGGCGCCGCGACGATGCGCTCGAGCTCGGCGCGCATCTTCGCCGCGCGCCCGGCGTCGAAGCGCTTCCAGCGGCCGAGCGGGGGGACGAGCTTGGCCGCGGTCTGCGGATTGAGCTTGTCGAGCGCGATCAGCTGGTCGGCGACGAAGCGGTAGCCGCGGCCCGAAGCGTCGTGGAACGCCCGCTGGTTGACGCTGAACGCGCCGATCAGCGCACGGGCGCGGTTGGGATTGGCGAGCGTGAAGTCGCGATGCCCGGCGAGCGCCTCGACCACCGCGGGCGTGTCGTCGCGCGTCGCGAGCGCCTGGGTCTGGAACCATTTGTCGAGCACCAGCGCATTGCCGGCATAGCGCTTGTAGAAGGCGTCGAGCGCCGCCTCGCGCCGGTCCGAGCTGCCGTTGACCAGGGTGGTCAGCGCGCCCTGGCGGTCGGTCATGTTGTCCGCCGCCTCGAATTGGCCGTAGGCGAGGCTCGCCGCGTCCGTCGCGCCCGAGGCGGCGATATAGCCGAGCGCCACCGTCTTGAGCCGCCGCGCGCCCTTGGCCGCCGGCGAATATTCGAAGCGGTTGGCGCGGGCGCCCTCATAGGCCGCGCGCCACTGATCCTCGAGCGCCTTGCCGAGATCGGCGCGCAGCGCCTCGCGGGCGCGGAAGATCGCCTCGGGGTCGACCAGCGCCATCTGGTCGCCGATGAAGCTGTCCGAGGGCAGCAGCACCGCCTCGGCGATGAACGCCTTGTCGAGCGCGGGATCGGCGAGCGTATTCCTGACCGCCTCGATCACTGCGTCGTGCTCGCCCTTGCCGCTGGTCACCGCGGCGACGAGCGTGTCGAGCATCAGCTGCTGCATCGCCTCGTAGCGCGCGAAGGGATCGTCGTCGTGCGCGGAGAGGAAGGCGAGGTCCCTGGCCGTGCGGTTGCTCTCGACGATCACCGGCGCCGAGAAGCCGCGGTTGATCGACAGCACCGGCGTCTCGGGCAGGTTCTCGAACACGACCTCGTGCTGCGGGTCCTTGAGCAGCACCAGCTGCTCGTCGCACAGCGCCCGGCCGGTGACCGCGCCGAACAGCTTGAGCTTCAAGGGCAGCACCATGGGCTCCTTGACCGGCTGGCCCGGCGTCGGCGGCACGGTCTGGCCGAGCTTGAGGCGCGCGCGACCGCCCTCCTGGGCGAGCGTCGCCGAGACGCGCGGCGTGCCCGCCTGGCTGTACCAGCGGCGGAACTGGCCGAGATCGACGCCGCCCGCCTCCTCCATGCACCGGACGAAGTCCTCGCAGGTCGCGGCGGTGCCGTCGAAGCGCTGGAAGTAGAGGTCGGTCGCGGCGCGGAACTTCTCGGGGCCGAGGATGGTCGCCATCATCCGAATGAGCTCGGCGCCCTTGTTGTAGATCGTCGCGGTGTAGAAGTTCGAGATCTCGATATAGGAATCGGGCCGCACCGGGTGCGCGAGCGGGCCGGCATCCTCGGGGAACTGGCTGGCGCGCAGGCCCCGCACGTCCTCGATCCGCTTGACTGCCTTCGATCCCTGGTCGCCCGAGAAGCTCTGGTCGCGGAAGACCGTGAAGCCTTCCTTCAGGGAGAGCTGGAACCAGTCGCGGCAAGTGACGCGGTTGCCCGACCAGTTATGGAAATATTCGTGCGCGACCACCGCGGCGATCGCGTCATAGTCGTAATCGGTCGCGGTGTCGGGGTCGGCGAGGATGTAGCGGCTGTTGAAGATGTTCAGCCCCTTGTTCTCCATCGCGCCGAAATTGAAGTCGTCGACCGCGACGATGTTGAACACGTCGAGGTCGTACTCGCGGCCATAGACCTTCTCGTCCCACGCCATCGCCAGCTTCAATGCGTGGAGCGCATGGTCGGTCTTGGCGAGGTCCCCCGCGCGCACCCAGATGCCGAGCTCGACCGTGCGGCCGCTCATCGTGGTGAAGCTGCCGCGATTGGCGACGAGATCGCCCGCGACCAGCGCGAAGAGATAGCTGGGCTTGGGGAAGGGATCGCGCCACTCGGCCCAGTGCCGTCCGCCCTCGAGCTCGCCCTGCGCCACCGGATCGCCGTTAGCGAGCAGCACCGGGAAGCGCGCCTTGTCGGCGGTCATCCGCACGCTGTACTTGGAAAGCACGTCCGGCCGGTCCGGGAAGAAGGTGATGCGGCGGAAGCCCTCGGCCTCGCACTGGGTGCAGAGCATCCCCGACGAGGCATAGAGCCCCTGGAGCTGGGTGTTGCGCTCGGGCGCGATCTCGACCTCGGTCTCGATGCGATGCGCGCCGCCCGCCAGCGGCACGACGAGATCCGGCCCGTCCATCCGCCAGTCCCGGGCCGCCACGCCGTCGACCCTGACCGCGAGCGGCGTCAGCCCGTCGCCGTTCAGCACCAGCGGCCGGTCGTGCTCGCCGTTCCGCTCGACCTCGAGCGTCGCGCGCACCCGTGTCGCGGCGGGATCGAGGTCGATGTCGAGCGTGATCGCCGGCACGCGCCAGTCGGGCGCGCGATAGTCCTCGCGGCGCGTGATCCGGGGAGTCTGCGGAGCGTTCTGTGCGTCTGCCATAAGTCTGGGGATATAGGCGCCCGCGCGCCCGCCGCCACCCGCAAAATCGTCTGCTTGCACGCGCGCCGGGCCGTGCTACCGATGCGCCACGCCGTTGTTCCCCAAGAGGTTTCCAGCATGTTTCGATCGACCGCGCCGCTCGCCCTTGCCTTGCTCGCGGCGGCCCCTGCGCTCGCCCAGACCGCGGCGGAGCAGAACGCCGTCCTCAATGCCGAGCTTCCCGCCGACCAGGCGGCGATGAAGAGCCACGTCATGTTCCTCGCTTCGGACCAGCTGCGCGGCCGCGAGGCGGGCAGCCCGGAATACGACATCGCCGCGCAGTACGTAGCGTCGCAATTCTACGAGGCCGGGCTGCGCCCGGCGGGCGACGAGGGCTCGTACCTCCAGAAGGTGCCGCTGATCAGCTACAAGCCCGCCGACAAGGGCGCGATGGCGCTCGCGCGCAAGGGCGGCGAGCCGGTGAGCCTCGTCTTCGGCCAGGACTATGTCCCCGCGGGCAATCCTTCGAAGACCGAATATAGCGTCACAGCCCCGGTGGTGTTCGTCGGCTACGGCATCGTCGGGCTGGGCCGCGACGACTATAAGGGCGTC
>CBIFVW010000038.1:0-19166 GCA_966186155.1 uncultured Sphingomonas sp. | reverse complement strand
GGTGTCCGGCGGAACGCCGACCTCGGCGCCTGGCTTGCGGTGGCGGCGGGCAGCCTCGGCGCGCTGATGGCGACGCTCGACATCTCGATCGTCAATTCCTCGCTGCCGACCATCCAGGGCGAGATCGGCGCGAGCGGCACCGAAGGCACCTGGATCGCCACTTCCTATCTGGTGGCGGAGATCGTCATCATCCCCTTGAGCGCCTGGCTGGAGCGGTTGCTCGGGCTGCGCACCTTCCTGCTGATCGCCTCGGTGCTGTTCACCGCCTTCTCGGTGATGTGCGGCCTTTCGACCAACCTCACGATGATGATCATCGGCCGCGCCGGCCAGGGCCTCACCGGAGGCGCGCTCATTCCGACGGCGATGACGATCATCGCCACCCGGCTGCCGCCGCACCAGCAGCCGATCGGCACCGCCATGTTCGGCGTCACCGCGATCCTGGGGCCGGTGGTCGGACCGCTGATCGGCGGCTGGCTGACCGAGAACCTCAGCTGGCACTATGCCTTCTTCCTCAATCTGCCCGTCGGCGCGCTGCTCCTGGTCCTGCTGCTGGTCGGCCTGCCCCATCAGCGGCCGCAGCTCGAGGACCTGCTGCGGGCCGACTGGCTCGGCGTCGCCGGTCTCGCGCTGGGGCTGGGCGCGCTGACGGTCGTCCTCGAGGAAGGACAGCGCGAGCAATGGTTCGAATCGGCGACGATCGTCCAGCTGTCGCTGGTCTCGGCATTCGGCTTCGCGCTGCTGCTCGCCGGCCAGTTCCTCGCGCGCAAGCCGGTGATCCGCCTCAGCCTGCTGCTCGACCGCCAGTTCGGCAGCGTGGTGGTGATGGCGGTCGTGCTCGGAATGGTCCTGTACGGCACCTCCTACGTCATCCCGCAGTTCGTCGCGATCATCGCCAACTACAATGCATTGCAGGCCGGCCATGTCGTGCTGCTGGCCGGGGTCCCGAGCCTGATCCTGATGCCATTCGTGCCGCTGCTGATGCGGTACATCGACATCCGTCTCGCGGTCGCGTTCGGCATGGTGGTGATGGCGGCCAGCTGCTGGATCGACACGACGCTCACCACCCAGTCCACCGGCGAGGCCTTCACCGATTCGCAGCTGATGCGCGGCGTCGGCACCATCTTCGTGATGCTGTTCCTCAACCAGGCAGCGATCCGCTCGGTGCCCCCCGAGCTCGCCGGCGACGCCTCGGGCCTGTTCAACGCCGCGCGCAACCTCGGCGGGTCGATCGGGCTGGCGCTGCTGGCGACGGTGCAGGACCAGCGCAGCTGGTTCCACGCGCGCCGGCTCGAGGAGCTGCTCGCTGCCAACTCGGTCGGCGTCCAGGATTATGTCGCGGGCACCAGCCGCGCCTTCGGCAGCGCCGATGCCGCGATCCGGACGATCGGCAACATGATCCAGCAGCAGGCGCTGGTGATGGCGTTCAACGACATCTTCTGGCTGCTCGCGATCGGCATCGCGCTGGTCACCCCGCTCGTCCTGTTCCTGCGTCCGCTGCCCAAGGACGCTCCCCTTGCCATGCATTGAGGCTGCGATGCGCCGTTTTTCCCTTCTCCCCCTGTTCGCACTGATCGGCGCCTGCACGGTCGGCCCCGACTATGCCGGCCCGCCCGGGCCGACCGCCGCCGGCGAGCTGCCGGCGCGTTTCGTGCGCGGCGGCGATGCGGCGCAGACGGCCGCCCCGGCGCCGGCCCGCTGGTGGACGGCGCTCGCCGATCCCACGCTCGACGCGCTCGAGCAGCGGGCGCTCGCGAACAACCCCGGCATCGCGGTGGCGGCCGCGCGCGTGAAGCAGGCGCGCGCTGCGTTGCGGATCGAGCGCGCCAACCACCTCCCGAGCGTCGCGGCGACGGGCATGTACGCCCATGCCGAGCTGCCCGGAGTCGACCTCGGCGGATCGGGGGGCGCCGCGGCTCCGGACCGCGGTTCGCTCGACCTGTACAATATCGGGTTCGACGCGAGCTGGGAGATCGACCTGTTCGGCGGCCAGCGCCGCACGGTCGAGGCGGCCCGCGCGACGCTTTCCGCGGCGGAGGCCGAGGCCGCCGACGCCCAGGTCCAGCTCGCCGCCGAGGTCGCGCAGGCTTATGTCAACCTGCGCGACCGCCAGCAGCGGGCGGCGCTCGTCCGCCGCACGGCGGACATGCAGCACCAGATGCTCGAGCTGACCCGCCAGCGCCTCGCGCAGGGCACCGCCTCCGCCCTCGATGTCGAACGGCTGACAGGCCAGGTCCGCACGACGGAGTCGCAGGTCGTGCCGCTTTCGGCCGAGATCGAAGCCTATATGAACGCATTGGCGGTGCTGACCGGCAGCGCGCCCGGCGCGGTCGACGCGCTGGTGAACGCGCCGGGCGCCATCCCGCTGCCGCCCGCATCGGTGCCGGTCGGCGATCCCGCCGCGCTGCTCCGGCGGCGGCCCGACATCCGCGCGGCCGAGCGCCGCCTCGCGGCGCAGACCGCCCGCATCGGCGCGGCGGAGGCGTCGCGCTTTCCGCGGGTGAGCTTCATGGGCATCCTCGGCCTCGGCGGCACCAGGCCCTCGGCGCTGACCGACCTCGACAATCTGAGCGCGCTCGCGCTGCCCCAGCTGTCGTGGAGCTTCCTCGACTTCGGGCGAGGTGCTGCACGGGTCCGCCAGGCGGAAGGCGTGCGCGACGAAGCCGAGGCGCAGTACCGCCAGACGGTGCTCGCGGCGCTGCGGGACGCGGAGGACGCGCTCTCGCGCTTCGGCCATCAGCGCGAGACCGTCGCCGCGCTGGCGAGGGTCAAGGCGTCGGCGGACCGTGCCGCGGACCTGATGCGGCAGCGCCAGCGCGGCGGGACCGCCACGCTGATCGACGCGCTCGACGCCGAACGCCAGCGCGTGCTCGCCGAGCAGAACCTTGCCGCTGCGAGCGCAAGCCTCACCACCGACTTCATCGGACTGCAAAAGGCGCTGGGGCTCGGCTGGCAGGCGCAATGAGCGCCGCGGCGCCACGCATCACGCGCCGGCCAGCACGAAGCTCCCCGTCACGCCCTCGGCTTCCGCGGACGGCGCGACCCAGATCCGGAACTGGCCCGGCTCGACCAGCGGCTTGAGGTCGGGTCCGAGGAACGCGAGCTCGGCGGCGGAAAGCGTGAACGCCACCTCCTTCGATTCCCCCGGAGCGAGATCGACGTGCCGATAGGCCTTGAGCTCGCGGATCGGGCGGGTGACGCTCGCCGCGACATCCTGGACATAGAGCTGCGCCAGCTCGCGCGCCGGGTGCGTGCCCTGGTTGGTGAGCGTCGCGCGCACGGTGATGCGGCCGTCCCTGGGCATCGTCGGCGACGACAGCGCCAGGCCCGAATAGCCGACGTTGCCGTAGGTGAGGCCGTGGCCGAACGGGAACCGCGCGGCGAACTTGACGCTGATGTAGCGGGTCCGGTCGGGCCGGCCATGGCGGCGATGGGCATAATAATAGGGGACCTGGCCCGCCGAGATCGGAAAGCTCACCGGCAGGCGCCCCGACGGCCCGGCCGATCCGAAGAGGATGTCGGCGATCGCATGGCCCGCCTCCGATCCCAGGAACCAGGTCACGAGGATCGCCGGGGCGCCGAGCACCGCGCCTTCGAGCGCGAGGGCGCGTCCGTTGCGCAGCGCGACCACCACCGGCTTGCCCGCCGCTGCGACCGCCTCGGCCAGCGCCTGCTGGGCGGCCGGCACCTCGATCAGGTCGCGCGACGCGCCTTCGCCCGACATCGCCTCGCGCTCGCCGATCGCGAGGACCACGACGTCGGCTGCCCGGGCGGCGGCAACCGCCGCCTCGATGCCGCCCGCGAGCGGTGCCGTGACGTCCGACCCCTTGACCGTGGTGACGAGGGACGGATCGGTTACCGCCGCCCTGATGCCGGTGGCCAGGTCGACCGCCTCGCCGCTGTCGGCGAAGAGCGTCCAGGGTCCATGGAGGTTGGACTGCCCTTCGGCAAAGGGGCCGATCACGGCGATGCGCTTGCCGCCGCGGGGCAGCGGCAGGATGTCGCCGTCGTTCTTCAGCAGGACGATCGAACGCCGCGCCGCTTCGCGCGCCAGCTGGACATCCGCCTTTCGCCGCATGCGCGCCTTCTCGCGCTTCGGGTCGAGGCGGCGGAACGGGTCGTCGAGAAGGCCGAGCCGTTCCTTGAGCGTCAGGACGCGGCCGACGGCCTCGTCGACGCGGCGCATCGGCACTTCTCCCGCCGCCGTCAGCGAGGGCAGGTGATCGCGGTAGATCCCGCTGGCCATGCTCATGTCGACGCCGGCCATGATCGCGAGCCGGGCGGCCTGCCGCGCATCGGCGGCGAGGCCGTGCGCGGCGAGCTCGACATCGCCGTTATAGTCGCCGACCACCAGGCCGTCGAAGCCCATCTCCCCGCGCAGGATGTCGGAGAGCAGCCAGCGGCTTCCATGGGCGGGCGTGCCCGAGAGGTCCTCGAACGCCGCCATCGCGGTCGCGCATCCGGCATCGATCGCCGCCTTGAACGGCGGCAGGTAGACTTCGCGCAGGGTGCGCTCGGAAATATCGGCTGCGTTGTAGTCGACCCCGCCCTCGGCCGCGCCATAGGCCGCGAAATGCTTCATGCACGCCGCCACGGCGTCGTCGTCGGCGAGCGACGCCCCCTGGAACCCGCGCGTGCGGGCCCTGGCGAGGTCGCACGCGAGCAGCACGTCCTCGCCCACGCCTTCGACGGTGCGGCCCCAGCGCGCGTCGCGGCCGATGTCGACCATGGGCGCGAACACCCAGTCGACGCCCGCGGCGGACATCTCCGCGGCGGCGGCGCGCGCGGTGCGTTCGGCGAGATCGGGATCGAAGGTCGCCGCCTCTGCGAGCGGTACCGGGAAGACGGTGCGATAGCCGTGGATCACATCGGCCGCGAACACCAGCGGGATCTTCAGGCGCGACTGGACCGCCGCCCGCTGCAGGATCTGATAGGCCTCGACGCCATAGCCGTTGAACACGCCGCCGATCCGTCCGGACTGCGCGTCGCCGGCCAGATTCTCGACATTCTTGCGCGCCGCGGCGGGATTGACCCGGGCGGCGGCGGCCGAGGTCCAGGGCGTCGGCATCAGCGTGAGCTGCCCCACCTTCTCCTCGATCGTCATCTGCCCGATCAGGCGCCGGACGCGCGCGGAGGCGGGGGCGGCGCTCGCGGCGCGCATGACCGCCCGGACAGGCGATGCATGCCATGCCGCGATGCACGCGGATCCGATCAGGAGGCTGCGGCGGCTGAGGGAATGTTGCATGGGAGGGAGCTCCGGGTCGATCGCGATGACCAGCTTGCGGGATTGCGGGGTGCCATGGGTGCGCCGTTCACCGGCCCGGCACGGCTTCGATGAAGACGGGACCGGTGAGGCCGACCGGCGCTCCGGCGACGGCGTCCATCACCAGGGTGACGGCGATCTCGCCGCGGCCGGCGGGGATCCGCAGCTCCAGCGGTCCCGTGGCGGGATCGGCCTTGCGGGCGGCCACGGCGCCATCGACCAGCACATCGCCCCGGCCGGTGATCCCGGCGAACTTCAGCGTCGCGCCGCCTTTCGCCATGGCGTCGCCCAGCTTGATCCGCGCCGCCAGCAGGACGAAGCCGTTGCCCGCCGCCGCCGCCGGGCTCTCGCCCGCGATCACCGTCTCCCAGCTGTTCATGTCGCTGTCCGCGATATCCGGAATGACCGCAGGACGCTCGCGCAGCACCGGAGACTGGCGCCAGGACAGCACGGTCTGCTGGAGCGAGGGCGGCAGCGCGTGCCGGACGGCGGCGGGACGGACGCGGATCACGGCGGCGGCGCCGCGCAGCTCCGGCGAGTGCGCGGCAAGGGAAAGCGATCCTTCGCTGTCCCGCACGGTCTGGACGATCGCCTGGGCCAGCCCGTTGAACAGCCTCACCCGCCCGCCCTTGGACGGCGCGAGCGAGGTGGGATCGCCATTGCCGACGCCGATGATCCGTCCGCCCTCGATCGTGAGGCCGACATCGAGGTTCGCGGTCGGCACCGGGCGGCCGCGCGCGTCGAGGGCCTCGATCGTGACCGGCTGGCAGTCGACGCCGTCGCCGGCCATGTCCCTGCGGTCGGGCCGCAGCCGCAGCCGCACCGGCGCGCCGGTGGTCTCGACCCTGGCGGCGGCCACCGCGCGCCCGTCCTTCCAGCCGCGCGCCTCCAGCGTGCCGGGCTGATAGGGCACGTCGAACGCGATCATGTCATAGGGGTCGGGCGTGCCTTCGCCGACGAGCCTGCCGTTGCAGCGCAGCTCCACGCGGTCGAGGTTGGTCGCGAGCATCACCTTGACCGGCTTGCCTTCGAGGCCCTGCCAGTTCCAGTGCGGCAGGATGTCGAGCAGCGGCCGGTCCTTCACCCACAAGGCGCGGCGGATGTAGAAGGCCGCCTTGGGGAAGCCGCAGAGGTCGAGGATCCCGAAATAGCTGGAGTTCGACGGCCAGGTATAGGGCGTCGGCTCGCCATGATAATCGAAGCCGGTCCAGACGAAGCCGCCGGCGAGGAAGGGACGCGTGTCGATCGCCTTCCAGGACTCGCGCTGGGAGAGGCCCCAGCCGACATGTTCGCTGTCGTCGCTCGCGCGGACCTGCCTCGCCTTGTCGGTCTTCCACTCGCCGCGGGTCATGAGGCCGCTGGTGTCTTCCGAGCTCAGCATCGGCATGTCCGGACGCGCCTCGTGGAAGCGGTCATAGGCGGCGTGCTGGTAGTTGAAGCCGACGACGTCCACCGCCTGGCTGACATTGACCGGCGTGAACATGCCCGCGCTCATCGCCGCGGTGACCGGCCGGCTGTCGTCGAGCGCCTTGACCGCGGCGACCACGCGCCGGACCATCTCGTACCCGGCCGGCGTGCCCTGCAGGGGCTCCTCGTTGAACACCGACCACATGAACACGCTGGGGTGGTTGCGGTCGCGCCGGACCAGCCATTCGAGCTGCTCGAGATAGTCCGGGCTCACGTTGAAGTTGCGGTTCTCGTCCATGACCAGCATGCCCAGCCGGTCGCAGATATCGAGCAGCGCCGCGTCGGGCGCGCCATGCGCGCACCGGATCGCGTTGCAGCCCATCGCCTTCAGCTGGCGCACCCGCCATTCGACCAGCGCCGGCGGAACGGCGACGCCGACCCCCGCATGGTCCTGGTGCAGGCAGACGCCTTTGATCGTCGTCGGAACCTCGTTGAGGAAGAAGCCCTTGCGCGAATCGAACCGGATCGTGCGGAAGCCGCACGGCGTGATCCGCTCGTCGACGACCTTGCCGCCGCGCAGGAGCCGCGTGCGCACGCTGTAGAGATGGGGGGCGTCGACCGACCACAGCCGCGGCTCGACGCCCATGAGCTCCGCCTGGACGGTGCTGCGCTCCAGCGGCAAGGCCTCGCCGCTGCCGCCGGCGGAAGCGATCACGGTGCCGTCGGCGTCGAGCAGCTCTGCGGTGACGGTGACGGGAACGGCCTGCTTCTCGATCGAGTAGACCGTGACGGCGACGGGAACGGACCAGCGGCCGTCCTGCCGGCGGCGCGGATCGGCATGCACGCCGTCGGTGGCGATGCTCACCGGCGCGCGGTCGACCAGCCAGACGTCGCGGTAGATGCCGGCGCCTTCGTACCACCAGCCTTCGGCGCTATCGGCGTCGACGCGCACCGCCAGCACGTTCGGCTTGCCGTCGAAGGTCGCCATCGCGGTGATGTCGATGGCGAACCCGTTATATCCGGACCAGTTGTGCGCGACCGGCGTGCCGTTGAACCAGACGGTGGCGTTGGTCGCGACCGCGCCGAACCCGATCTCGAGATAGCGGCCCTGGAGCGAGGGAGCGAGGGCGATGCTCCGCCGGTACCAGGCATAGCCGCGCGCGCGATAGCCCTGGGCGGCGTTCTCGGACTGCTGCGGAGGCGCCTCGATCGCCCAGTCGTGCGGCAGGTCGACGGTTCGCCATCCGCCGTCGTCGAAGGACCGTCCCGCCGCGCCGCGAGCGCCGCCTGCCTTGGCCGCGACATAGGCGGCGGAGTGATGGCGGATCGGCGGAGGAACGATGTCGCCCGGGTGGAAGCGCCAGCCGAGGTTCAGCGAGGCGCCTTGCTGTGCCTGGGCAAGCCGAAGCGGCGCTCCGCCCGGCCGCGCCATGGCCGACGCCAGTCCCCGCGCGGGCAGGAGCGAGACGGCCACCCCGCCTCCGAGCAGCTGCAGCAGCGTGCGTCTCTTCATCTCTCTCTTCCGCAGTGTCCGGGGCTTGTCCGCGGCAGGGCGCGGACGATCACGCCGAAAGCTCGATCAGCGCGACGCCCTCGGGCGGGAGCTCGAGGGTCAGCACGCCGTTGCGGTCGAGCCGGCGGACCTCGGGCGGCGCGAGCTCAGCGGCCTTGCGGATCCGGTCGACCTGCTCGCGCGTCGGATATTGCGGCGAGCCGAGCGAGCGCCACATCGGCAGCGGCGAGCCGCGCTCCTGGTCGACATAGCTGACCTTCACGGGTGCGCCCGCGCGCGCGCCGCGCAGCCGCACGTCCATCCGCTTGGCGCTGCCCTCGACCTTGCGTGCAGTGGTCATGCCCGGAACGCCGGGAGGCAGCTGCACCTCAGCGAGGTTCCAGACCAATGCGGCGACACCTCCCCTGGTGCGGCTCGCGAGCGCCGGTCCGCTCGCCGCGAGCCGGCGCCGGCCCAGCCGATGCAGGAGCTTGTAGGTGTTGAACGGCGGCCGGGCGATGTTGCGCTGCGCGAGCATGCCCCATCCGCCATCCCCTTCCTTGAGGATGAAGTTGGGGAAATTGACTTCCTCGAACACGCTGCTCAGGCACCATTGCGACATGGCGTGGCAGTGGGGAATGCATTCCTTGATGACATGCGCGATCATCGCCGGACTGTCGGACGACCATTCGCCGAGCCACAGTTCGGCTCCCTTGAACGGGGTGGCGTCGATCTGGGCGCGGACCTGCGCGATGGCCGCGGGAATGACCTGGGTCTGCGGATAGCGTTTGGATTGCCCGAAGATCTCCTTCTGCTCGTCGCCCGCGTAGATATGGGTCGACACGAAATCGACCGGCGCGCCCTCGCGGGCGCAAAAGGCGAGAAATTCCGGAATCCATCCGACGGCGGCGGTAGCGGGACCACCGACCCGGAGCGCGGGGTCGACCGCCTTGATCGCCGCCGCCGCCGCCTTGTACATGCCGAAATAGTCGGCCTGCGTGCCGGCGAAGAACCACTTCAGGTTCGGCTCGTTCCAGACCTCGAAATACCATTTCCGGACTTCGCCGGCGCCGTAGCGGCCGATCAGGTGGCGGACGAACGTCTGGATGAAGTTGCCCCAAGCCTCGAGCGAGGCGGGCGGCGTGATATTGGCGTCATAGGTGAAGTTGAGCTTGGTCGGGCCACTCGCGAGCTTCTTCGGCATGAAGCTCAGCTCGACGAACGGCTGGACGCCCCGGTCGAGAAGGCCGTCATACACGTCGTCGACATTTTGGAAGTTGGGGTCCTTGCCGTCGAGGCCGCCGCGCCAGACGCCGAGATCGTCGTTGAAGATCCCGTGGAACCGGACGCGCTCGAGTCCGGTCTCCTTCACGAACCGGTCGAGGTCGCGGCGCCACGATTCGCGCATCGTGGCCGACGCCCGGTCCGACCCCGCGCAGCGCGACCAGATGTGGTCGAGCGGTCCCGTATCCTGGCGCAGGTCGATCTCGACCTGCTCGACCGGAACCTGGCCGAAGGCCGGACGGGCGAGCGATGCGCCCGCAAGGGCGACGGCGCCCGCTTCGATGACCTGACGACGATTCCACATGGATACCACTCCCGAAAGCGCGGCCGGTGCGCGCTGATCTGCTTGCCTGTGCCTCCCGGCGGCTGCGCGGCAGCGCGCCGGACGGCCGCTCACTCCGTCACGCCACCGTCAATTTGGCCGACTTGAGGCTGGCGGAGCTCGCCCCTGCCGAAACGGTGAAGGTTCCGGGCTCCACGGCCCACTTCATGTCGATGTTCCAGAAGGCGAGCGCGTCGGGCTCCAGCTCGAAGCGCAGCGTCCGCCGCTCGCCGGGCTTCAGCGTGACGCGCCGGAAGCCCTTGAGCTCCAGCACCGGTCGCGGCGCCGAGCTGACATCGTCGCGAATATAGAGCTGGACGACTTCGTCGCCGGCGCGCGCGCCGGTGTTGGTCACGTCGACCTCGACGACCGCCGTCTCGCCGGCGCCGATCGTCGGCCTGGCGAGCCGCGGCTCGGAAATGTCGAAGCTCGTGTAGCTGAGCCCGTGCCCGAACGGGAACAGCGTCGAGGTCCGGCCCTCGATATAGCGCCGGGTCTTCGCGGACGGATGCTGGTTGTAATAGACCGGGAGGTCGCCTGCCGAGATCGGGAAGGTGACGGTGAGCTTTCCGCCGGGATTGACCTTGCCGAACAGCATGTCGGCGAAGGCGTTTCCGCCCTCCTGCCCGAGGTACCAGCCTTCCACCAATGCGTTCGCCTTCTCGGCGAGCCGGGTCACCGCCAGAGGGCGGCCGTTGATCAGCAGCGCGACGACCGGCTTGCCCGTCGCGAGCATCGCCTCGACGAGCGCATCCTGGTCGCCGAACAGGCCGAGGGTGCGCCGATCGCCCGGAATCGCCTGGGCGATGGCCTCGCGCGTGATCTCGGGTACGTCGCCGAGCACCAGCAGGATCATATCGGACCGCTCGGCGACCCGGACGGCCTCGGCGATCCGCTGCGCGTTCTCGGCCTGGTCGACCAGGCGAATGGGCCGGGTCGCGCTCACGCCGCTCTGGGCCCGGTTGATGATCCGCACGCCTTCCGCATGCTCGATCGTCATGCCCGGTCCGGCTGCGGCCTTGATTCCGGCCAGCACGCCGACCGCCCTGACATTCTCGCCGGAATAGCCGCCGAACAGGGGGTCGACGGCGTTGGGGCCGATCACCGCAAGCTTGAGCCTGGCGCCGGGATCGAGCGGCAGCACGCCATCATTCTTCAGGAGGACAATAGATTTCTGGGCCGCTTTGCGCGCCAGCTTGACGTCGGCGGGGGTGTTGACGCCGCGTACCGCCTTGACGGGATCGATATAGGGATTCTCGAACAGCCCCGCCTCGAACTTGAGCGTGAGGATGCGCGAGACCGCCGCGTCGATCCGTGCCTCCGGCACCCGTCCCGCCCGGACCAGGGCCGGGAGCCTGGCATAGGCCTCGCCGTCCGGCATCTCGCAATCGACGCCTGCCGTGACCGCCAGCACCGCCGCCTGATCGTTGTCGGCCGCCATCCTGTGGTCGCTGACCAGGTTGGTGACGCCGCCGAAGTCGCTGAAATAGGCGCCTTTGAAGCCGAGCCGCTCGCGCCCGGTGCGCTGAAGCAGCTCGATGCTGGCGTGGGACGGAACGCCCTCGACCTCGTTGTAGGAGGGCATGATGACCGCCGGATCGGCGTGGCGGATGACCTGCTCGAAGGGCACCAGATAGGCTTCGCGCAACGTCCGTTCGCTCATGTCGGCCGGAGCGGTGTTGAGGCCGCCCAGCGGAGCGCCGTGGACGAAGTGCTTCAGCGTGACGAAGACCTTGTCGCTGCCCAGCGGGCGGCTCCGCCCCTGCTGCCCCCGCACCGAGGCGATGCCCATCTGTGCCACCAGATACGGGTCCTCGCCGAAGAACTCCTCGACCCGGCCGAACCGGGGGTCGCGCGCAAGGTCGAGGACCGGGCTGAGCGCGACGGTCGCGCCGCGCAGCCTGGCTTCCCGCCCGGCGACCGCGAACACCTGCTCGACGAGATCGGGGTCCCAGGTGCTGCCGAGGCCAAGCGGGTTCGGGAATATGGTCGCGCCGTGGGCCTTGAGCCCGTGCGCGGTCTCCTCGTTGAACAGGGCCGGAATACCGAGGCGCGTCTCCGTGACCAGGTAGCGCTGGACGGCGTTCACGAAGGCGACGGCGCTTTCGGCGTCGCGGAAATCCTCCTTCGGATAGTCCGAGGTGCCGATGGTGTCGCTGGGTTGGGAGATCTGGCCGATGCCGTCCGGGATGAGCCCGGCGGCCTTGGCCGGCGAGAAGGCGTTGTTCTCGCTGATCCTGGCCTTGCTCATCCACAGGCAGCGCATCTGCGCCACCTTCTCCTCCAGGGTCATGCGGCCGAGCAGGTCGCGCACGCGGTCCGGAACCGGCGCGTTGCGGTCCCGGTAGACTTCCCTGCCTCCGGACCGGGCCAGCGCCGAAGCGGCGGGCAGCGTCACGGCGGCGGACGCCAGGAACATGCGCCTCGTCAGAGCATATGGCCGCGTCAAAACCCCTCTCCCCCGCTTGATTCGCCCCCGGCAGCCTGGCGCCGGAAGCCTTGGGTTGTGCCCGCCTCATATCGCCGTCCGGGAAGATAAGTAAACACATCCGTAGATTTTTTTTGCGCTACCATTTGGAATGGGATATCCGGCGTTCGACTCGACAACAGTGAGAGAGAGGATTCCCATGCGTATGATCATCCTGACGGCGGCGCTTGTGCTCGCGGCTCCCGGTGTCGCCGGTGCCCAGACCGCGCCGGCTCCCGCCGCAACGCCGGCCGCACCCGCTGCTTCGAGCGCGACGGCAGGGCATTACTCGACCTCGACGACCGAGATCGGCGTCCTTCTCGACGATCCCGCCGCGCGGGCGCTCCTCGACAAGCATGTCCCCGGGATGACGACCAACGAGCAGGTCGACATGGCCCGGTCGATGACGATGAAGGACATCCAGCAATATTCGCCGGACACGATCACCGACAAGGTGCTGGCCGCGCTCGACGCGGACTTCGCGAAGCTGCCGGCCAAGAAGCAGCCGTAACGACATCCGGAACAATTTCCGTCGATCCGGACCGGGCAACGAAACCGGTCCGGTCGGCATCGCGACAAGAGGCGGAGCCATTCCGTCCGTCGGCAAGGGGAGGGGATATGAAGATTCGTGCGATACTGAAGACGGGCGCCGCGTTGCCGCTCATTCTCTGGGCGGCGCAGGGCCATGCGCAGGAAGCGGCGCCCGCGGATCCCGCGCAGCAGGCCGCGAGCGAAGCGTCCGAGGCGTCGGAATATGGCGACATCATCGTCACCGCGACGCGGCGTGAGCAGACGCTCCAGGACACGCCGCTCAGCGTCAATGTGGCGACCGGCGAGCAGCTCGAGAAGCTGAGCATCCTCGACACCAAGGATATCGGCCGCCTGGCGCCCGGGCTGGAGCTGACCAACACCACCGGACGCAGCAACACGATCACCCTGCGGGGTATCGGTTTCGATCCCGACCAGGGCACGGGCCCCGCCGTCCAGACCTATCTCAACGAGATACCGACCAGCGCGCAGACGCTGTTCACGGCGCTGTACGACGTGGGGCAGATCGAGGTGCTGCGCGGTGCGCAGGGCCTGCTGCGCGGCCTCTCCGCCCCGGCGGGCGCGATCACCATCACGACGCGGCGCCCCGATTTCGACCGGATCACCGGATATGCGCAGCTGACCGCGACCGACCGCCATGCCTATAACGCGCAGCTCGGCGTCAGCCTGCCCTTCTCCAACACGTTCGCGATCCGCGTCGCCGCGCTGGTCGACGGCAACCGCCTCAATCAGCTCAAGAACGTCACCAACGGCGATCATTCGAACAGCGAGACGCAGAGCGCGCGCATCACGCTCGGCTGGCGGCCGACCGACGACTTCACCGCCTATCTGACCTATCAGTATCTCGAGCAGGACAACCGCCAGTACCAGCACGTCTTCGGCCCGGGCAATACGCCGGTCGCGGTGCCCTTCGGCGACATGACCCGTTCGGGGCCGCCGCTGGCGCTGGACGACTATGCCGCGGTCTCCGACGGCCCGGCCCGCTTCCAGAACCGGACCCACACGGTCAACCTCAACACCAACTGGGACCTGGGCGGCGCCGTCCTCACCGTGGTCGGAGGATATCAGTCGTCGAAGCTCGACATCTTCCGCGACGTCGACACCGGGAACACCATTCCCGGCTACGCCAACATGCCGCGCCAGGTCACGCCGATCTATGTGGCGACCGGCGACGTGCGCCTCGCCTCGAAGGACGAGGGCATGTTCGGCTGGAGCGTGGGCGCCTTCTACCAGCGCCAGCGCGGCACCACGGTCGTGACCTCGCCGGCCAACAGCTTCTTCGGCCCCTTCCCTTATTCGTTCGGGCTCTTCCTCCCGATCACCACGACCGTCCTGGTTCCGGCAAAGGCCGAAACCTGGTCGTTCAACGCCAATGGGCGGGTGAAGGCCGGACAGTTCACGCTGGAAGGCGGACTCCGCTACACGATCGAAAAGGGCACGCGGGTCGCGGACATCACGGCGAGCTCGCCGGGCTTTCCCGGCGCGCCGGCATTCGGGATTCCGGCCATTCCGGGCTTCAGCTTCGACAGCCAGGGCGTTCCGGCCGAGCTGCAACAGCTCGACAACCGCCCGCTCACCGGCGGCGTCACGCTGACCTGGGAGCCGTCGCGCGACCTGACCGTCTATGCCTCCTACGGCCACTCGTTCCGCTCGGGCAGCGTCGGCATCGGCGCGCCCGCCGGGATCTCGGGCGACCTCATCGCCAGCCGCGACGAGAAAACCGATTCGTTCGAGATCGGCGTCAAGGGCAGCGCGTTCGACCGGCGCCTGAGCTATTCGGTCGCGGCCTTCTACCAGAAGTTCGACGGGTTCCTGTCGCGCTTCACCGGCATCTATTACAATTGCCGGGACTTCTTCGGCTCGTGCAACGCCGGCGGCCCGCCGATCAACAACGACACCGACGTTCCGCCGGTGCAAGCGCAGGCCGATTTCAACTACAACGGCGACGCGACGATCAAGGGTGTCGAGGTGACGCTCGATGCGCATCCCACCGACTTCTGGGACATCGGCGTCAATGCGGCCTACAGCAAGGCCCGCTTCGCCAGGAACGCGCGGCTGCCGTGCAACGACTTCAACGGCGACGGCGTTCCGGACGTGAACGGCACGCCGCGGGTCTCCGGCACGGGCAATGTCAGCTTCTGCCACTATGACCGGCTGGCCGACATGCCCGACTTCAGCCTGACGGCGACCAGCGAGCTGCGCGTGCCGACATCCGGGCCTGTCGTACCTTTCGCGCGCGGCCTGCTCAGCTATCGGCCTTCGGTCTATTCGGAGCGGACGGCGTTCGAGCTGCCGAGCCGGACGCTCATCGACCTGTTCCTCGGATTGAAGATCGACGGCGAGCGCTGGGAAGTGAGCGCCTTCGCCAAGAACCTGCTCGACCAGAAGCGCATCACCACCATGTACAGCCGCAACGCCACCACTGCGACGAGCGGTGCGCCGTATGACTCGGGATATGCGCTGATCAGCGCGACCAATCCGCGGGAGTTCGGCGTGATGACGGCGTTCCGGTTCTGACATGGCCTGCGATCCCGGCGAAGCCGCCCCGGCCGGACAAGCCTTGCGGTTGCCGCCCCTCCGCGCGCTGCACGGCGCCGGCGCGGAGGCGGCCGCCGGGACCGCGGTTGCCGACATGTGCCGGCGCCGCCGCGAGGTTGCCCGATCGGCGGACGGCCTAGTAGGGCGAACCCGGATGCGTCCGGTCGCGGCTGGCGGCCTGAGGCAGGAAGCGACGTCCTCTAAGAAGGTGACCTGAGTTGAACGCGCCTGCAAAACCGCGGCGGAAGCCGCATGAAGGGCGGATTGGACGGCCCACGCTCGGCGAAGCGGGGGCGATCGACGAGGCGATCCTGGCGGCGGCGACGAAGCTGCTGCTGACCAAGGGATATGACGGCACCTCGATGGAAGCCGTTGCGCTCGCCGCCGGAGTGTCCAAGCGCACGCTCTATCTGCGCTACAGCTCCAAGGAAGCGCTCATGAAGGGCGTGGTCGACGACCGGGTCGCGAGCTGGGCGGCGGCCGCCGGCGCCAACGACCACAGCCTGCCGGCGGATTTCAAGGCGAGGCTCATCCGGCATGCGCAGACGCTGGCGCATGCGCTGGGAAACCGCGAGATCCGGGACTTCGCCCGCCTCACGGACTCCGTCGCGATGCGCTTTCCCGAGCTCGCGAAGATGTTCTACGACGTCGGCTATCGTTACGAGCTCGATTTCCTGACCGAGGAGATCAGGAACGGGACGGCTTCGGACGCCGTGCCCGCACGCGATCCCCAGCTGGTCGCGCGGCAGCTGCTCAGCATGATCATCGGATGGCGCCGGACCGAGGAATCGGTCCGGGAAATCGACGCCGCCGAGGCCGACGCGTTCGCGAAGAACGCAGTCGAGGTGCTTTTCGCAGGCCGTCAGGGCTGGTGAATTCCCCCGGCTCTGACGCCAAGCCGCATTCCCCCCGGCGTGCCTTTCGAGCCGGCAGGCGGATGCGCCGGCCGGAGACGAATTTGCCTGGCCCGCGTTAAACCCCGGCGCCTGCCCACCAGCGGGGTAGACGCTGCTCGAAGCCCCTGTTGCAGGAGCAAAAAGGGCCGCTGCGAACAGCGGCCCTCCCCCTTTTATCCCCTCTAGAACTTGAAGCGCGCGCCCAGCATGAAGCGCCGGTCGAGCTCCTGTGCGTACCACAGCTGGTCCTCGTCGCGTCCGTACGTCCGCACACTCTCGCGCGTCAGGTTGAGCCCTTCGAACGAGACGGCGAAGCTCGGCGAGATGTCGTAGCTGATGTTCAGGTCCAGCTGGCCGAACGCCCGATTATAGACCGGATTGCGGAACGGCACGCGGTTGTAGCTCGACAGGAACTTGTCGCGCCAATTGTAGGCGAGGCGCGTCGACAGTCCGCCTTTGTCGTAGATCAGCGTCACGTTGGCCGAATCGCTGAGGCCGAGCAGCGCGAACTGGTCCTCGTCGGGGCTCGCGCCATTGTCGAAGCTGATGTCGCCGCGAACCAGCGTGTAGGAAGCCGCGACCCCGAAGCCGGTGTCGCCGAAGAAATGCTGTCCGGCGAGTTCGAGGCCGTAGATATGGGCGTCCCTGTTGTTGACCGGCTGCGTGACCAGGAAGCTCCACAGCGGATCGTTCGCCAGGGTCGCGACGTCGAGCGTATTGGCGATGTTCGTGGCGTACGCGGCATTCAGCTGGGCGGTCGCCAGGTCGTAGTTGCTCAGGAACTCGGTCGTGGCGGCGGCCACCGAGCCGCGGTTCTGGATGAGCGCGCTCATCACGAACAGGTTTTGGGCATTCAAGGGAACGTTCTGCGCCCGCAAGGCGGCCACCGCATCGCCCGAGGTGGTGCCCGGAGCGCCCGACGTCGAATTGCGCAGCCCGAACAAGGGCGACTGGGACTGCCCCACCCCGACGAAGTTGTGCACGCGCTTGTCGAAGAAGCCGATCGAGACGAAGCTGTCCGGCTTGTAATAATATTCGAGCGACAGGTCGAAATTGTCCGACGTCAGCGGCTTCAGCCTCGGGTTGCCGCTGGCTGCGGTGGCGGAGCCGCCGAGCGCCGTAAGCGCTCCGCTGATGACCGAGGTGGCGCTGAACAGGTCGCCGTAATTGGGCCGGGCGATCGTCCGGCTCGCCGAGAAGCGGGCGACGAGATTGTCGACGAGCTCCACCCTGAAGTCCATTGCCGGCAACAGGCTGCTGTAGCTGCCGCCATCCTGCAGGGCGACGTCGCCCGACCCGATGATGATCGGAAGATCGATCGGACCGATCCAGTGGATGTCGACAGGGATGGACTGGATCGAGGTCGAGCGGGATTTGGTATGCTCGAACCGCGCGCCCGCGACCAGATTGGCCTTGCGGCCGCCGATCTCGCCGCTCCAGGTGACCTGGCCATATGCCGACCAGATGTCTTCCCTGACGCGATTGTCCGCGCGGCCGGACGTGCTGATCGCGTTGCCGCGGCTCGCGTAATAGGGCGACAGCGCGGCATAGACCTTCGCCGCGTCGCCGCGGAATGCGGTCAGCGTCTCGGGATCGTTGCCGGGATTATAGTGGTCGAACTTGCAGGCCATGCAGAAGGCCTCGAGCAGCCCGGGGCCGATCTGTTCCACGTCACCGGGGTTGGAGATCCCCCAGTCGCCCAACGCCTGGTATCCGCCTTGCACCGTCATGCGCGTGTCCGAGGTGCGGAAGGCGCCGCCGAAATCGAACCGGCTGCCCCCGCCCAGGTCCCAGCCGACGTCGGCACGGATTTCCTTGAGGCGCTGGGTCTGGGTCGATGCCGAGGTGCGGGCGACGGTGCTGCCGGCGCTGGACAGGTCCAGCGGCGTGATGCCGAAGCTGGCCTGGCGCACCGGAATGTCGCCGCTGTAATCGACCGAATGCTCGGCAACGACCTTGGCGCCGACGCCGACGCGGGTCGAGGTGAAGCCGTTGGGGTTGTCCGGACGGCTCGCCGCGTAGCTGATATGGCCGTCGAGGTTCACCGCGAGGTTGTCCGCGATGTCCCATTTGACGTTCAGGCCGTAATCCTCGAGCCGGCTCTTCTGCGCACGATGCTGCTCCTCGAAGCCGATGTCCTTCGTGCCGTCGTTGAACTCATGCAGATAATAGGCGGTGGGGATCTCCTTGTTGTCGTCGAACCGGACCTCGTTGTACGGGCGGTTGAACCAGAATTGATGGCTCGAACGGACTTCTCGCTGCTTGTTCTGCGCGAACAGCGCGTCGGCGGTCACCGTGAGCGAATCGATGGGGCGGAATTGCACCACGGCCTGCGCGTTGATGCGTTCGCGGCTCCCCCCGGCATAATGGTAGGCACTGTCGTCGGGATAGGCGATGAACTGGTTCGGGTCGGTCGGCGCGTTCTGGACGATCGTGCAGTTCCGCTGCGGCGTGGTCGTGCCGGGCGGGCAGATGCCGCCCGGCTCGATGCTGCCGTTGGTGAGGAATTCGCTGTAGCGCCGGATGTTCCAATTGTTCGATCCGGCAGCGATCGAAGTGAAGTTGCGCTTTTGATAGCTGCCGAACAGCGCCACCCCGAACACCGCGTTCGGATCCTTCCAGCTCAGCACGCCCGAGGCTTCGGGCGTGACCTTGGAGCCGCAATCGAGGCAGCCCTTGGTGCTGGCGTCGTAGACGGCCTTCACGCCGATGCTGCCGGTCAAGCCGTTCTCGCGATTGTCAAGCGGCCGGCGCGTGACAATGTTGATCGCCGCGCCGATGCCGCCGGACGGGATCGCGGCGCGGCCGGTCTTGTAGACCTCCAGCGTCCGCACGCCTTCGGAGGCGAGGTTGGCGAAATCGAACGAGCGGCTGGTGCCCACCGCATCTTGGCCGGTGCCGTCGGTGCCGACAGCATGGACCAGCCCGGTGGCGAGCGGGCGCCCGTTGAG
>CBIFVW010000037.1:0-19326 GCA_966186155.1 uncultured Sphingomonas sp. | reverse complement strand
AGTGAACGTCGATCTTTTCGATTTCGAGCTTCCCGCCGACCGAATTGCGCTGCGGCCCGCGAGCCCGCGCGATTCGGCGCGGCTGCTCGTGCTCGACGGGGCCGAGACGCGCGACCTTCGTGTCCGCGACCTGCCGACGCAGCTGCGCGCCGGTGATTGCCTGGTGTTCAACGACACACGGGTGATCCCCGCCCAGCTCGAGGGGATGCGCGGAGAGGCCCGGATCGGCGCGACGCTCCACAAGCGCGAAGGACCGCGGCGCTGGCGCGCGTTCGTCCGCAATGCCAAAAGGCTGCGCGAGGGCGATGCGATCGACTTCGGCGCGGGCGTGACGGCGACCGCGTCGGATCGCGCCGAGGACGGCAGCTTCGCGCTCGACTTCGCCGGCGACGAGCCGGTCGAGCTGCTGCTCGAGCGTTGCGGGCGGATGCCGCTGCCGCCCTATATCGCCTCGAAGCGCCCCACCGACGCGCGCGACGCCGAGGACTATCAGACGATGTTCGCGGCCGAGCCCGGCGCCGTCGCCGCGCCCACCGCCGCGCTGCACTTCACGCCGGCGCTGATGGCGGGGCTGGACGCGGCGGGGATCGATCACGTCACGCTGACCCTCCATGTCGGCGCGGGCACCTTCCTCCCGGTCAAGGCCGAGGACACCGAGGATCACCAGATGCACGCCGAATGGGGCCGCATCGACCAGGCGACCGCCGACCGTCTCAACGCGGTTCGCGCGGCCGGGGGCCGCGTAATCGCGGTCGGCACCACCAGCCTTCGCCTGATCGAGAGCGCGGCGGACGACGACGACGTGATCCGTCCCTTCGAAGGCGACACCGCGATCTTCATCACGCCGGGCTACCGCTTCAAGGGGGTGGACGGCCTCGTCACCAACTTCCATCTGCCTCGCTCGACGCTGTTCATGCTGGTCTCGGCGCTGATGGGGCTGGAGCGGATGCAGGCGGCGTACGCGCATGCGATCGAGCAGGAGTATCGGTTCTACTCCTATGGGGACGCGTCGCTGCTGCTTCCGCGCGGCTGACCGAGGACCTGGGTGGAAGGAAGGCCAGGGCTTCCTATCTCGTCCGGGAACGCTTTCCAGGAACCGCCATGCCCCGAAACATGAAGATCGATTTCGTCTCCGACATCGCGTGCCCCTGGTGCGCGGTCGGACTCAACGGGCTCGAAGCCGCGCTGTCGCGGCTCGGCGACGTAGTCGATGCGCGTATCGTCTTCCAGCCGTTCGAGCTCAACCCCGACATGCCGCCGGGCGGTGAGGACGGCACCGAGCACATCGCGCGCAAATATGGGCTGAGCGCCGAGCAGGTCGCCGCGAGCCGGGAAACGATCAAGGCCCGGGCCGCCGCGGTCGGATTCGACATGGATGGGCTCGGCGAACGCCGGCTCTACAACACCTTCGACGCGCACAGGCTGCTTCACTGGGCGGGCATCGAAGGGCGCGGAGCCGCGCTCAAGCACGCGCTGTTCAAGGCCAACTTCACCGAAGGGCGCGACGTCTCCGATCCCGAGGTACTGGCGGCCGCCGCCGAGGAAGCGGGACTCGACGGCGCGGCGGCTCGGGAAGTGCTGGCCTCGGGCCGTTATGCCGAGGAGGTCCGCGCGGCGGAGCGGCTCTGGCAGTCGCGCGGCATCCATTCGGTGCCGAGCATCGTCATCGACGATCGCTACCTGATCTCCGGCGGCCAGCCTCCGGAGGCGTTCGAGCAGGCGCTGCGGAACATCCTCGCCGAAGCCGCCTGACCGGGGCTCGGCGGGCGGGTATCCCTGACCTCGGCTGCCATCCATTGGACACAAATGGGTTCTTTCAAGCGGAGAACGGCGTCCGCCGCGTTCGAGTCGAAAGGATTCCCACCCATGCGCCTGTCCCTGCTGCTCGCGGCGTTCCTCGCGACTCCGGCGCTCGCCCAGGAACGACCGGCCCAGGACGCCGCGCCGCCGGTTCCGGCACGGCCCGGCCAGCCCGCGGCGACGGTAATCGTCGAGCCGGTGGCGATGATGATCGCCGCCTTCGACGCCGATGGCGACGCGAAGGTGACCCGGGCCGAGTTCGACGCGGGCCTCAAGCACAGCTTCGACAGCATCGACACCGGCCACACCGGCGCGATCGGCTATATCGCCTTCTCCGATTGGGCCGAGCGCTGGATGGGCGACCGCAACACGCTGCCGAGCCCGTTCGAGACCGACCGGGACGGCGACAACAAGATCAGCTATGCCGAGCTCGCCGCGCGCTTCGACCTGCTCTTCGCGCGCTTCGATGCCAACAAGGACGGCGTGATCGAGCGCAAGGAGCTGGTGACGATCCGTCCGCAGATCTTCAATCCGGGCCCGCTCGGCCGCGACGGCAAGCGCGGCAAGCGGCGGCGCGGCGACTGATGTCCTAGCATCACATGGCGTTCCCCCGCTAAGGACGGCGCGAATGGGCGCAAATCACGATCATCACGAACATGGGCACGGGCACGCCCCCGCCGATTTCGGCCGTGCCTTCGCGATCGGCACGATCCTCAACCTGGGGTTCGTCGCGATCGAGGGCACGGCAGGCTTCCTCACCCATTCGATGGCGCTGCTCGCGGACGCCGGGCACAATCTCTCGGACGTGCTCGGGCTGCTGATCGCCTGGGGCGGGGCCGAGCTCGCCAAGCGCCCCGCCTCGCGTCGCTTCACCTATGGGCTGCGCGGCAGCTCGATCCTCGCCGCGCTCGCCAACGCGGTGCTGCTGTTCGTCGCGGTCGGCGCGATCCTGCTCGAGGCGATCCAGCGCCTCTCCGATCCCCGCCCGGTCCCCGGCGCCACGGTGATGCTCGTCGCCGGGATCGGCATCGTCGTGAACCTCGCGACCGCGATGCTCTTCGCCCGCGGGCGCAAGGGCGACGTCAACATCCGCGGCGCCTATCTCCACATGGCGGCGGACGCGGCGGTGTCGGCCGGCGTGGTGATCGGCGGCGGGTTGATCCTGATCAGCGGCGCCGAGTGGATCGACCCGGTCATCAGCCTGGTGATCGTCGCGGTGATCCTGTGGGGCACCTGGGGGCTGTTCACCGAATCGGTGACGATGGCGCTCCACGCCGTGCCCGACCGGATCGACCACGAGGCAGTCGAGCGCGCGCTCGCCGCGCTGCCCGGCGTGACTCGCGTCCACGATCTCCACATCTGGCCGATGAGCACCACCGAGGCCGCGCTCACCGCGCATCTGGTGATACCGGGCGGCCATCCGGGCGACGCTTTCCTCATCGATCTGCAACACCGGCTGGCGCACGACTTCCGGATCGATCATACGACGGTGCAGATCGAATTGGGCGACGGGGCGGAGTGCAGGATGCACGGGAATGGACATGCGCATGGCTGAGGCCGAAGCTGCGCCGATCCGGCTCGTCATCTTCGATTTCGACGGCACGCTGAGCGACAGCGGCGACTGGTTCCTGTCGGTCGTCGACGAGCTCGCGCAGAAGTACAAGTTCCGCACCGTCGCCGACGGCGAGGTCGAGATGCTCCGCCACAAGAGCTCGCGCGAGGTGATCGAGTTCCTGGGCATCCCGCGCTGGAAGCTGCCGCTGATCGCGCGCCATGTCCGCCGCCTGGTCGGCCGCAACGCGCACCAGATCGAGCTCTTTCCCGGCACGCCCGACCTGCTCGAGCGGCTCGCCGCGACGGGCGTCAAGATCGCGCTGGTCACTTCCAATTCGGAAGCCAATGCCCGCAAGATCCTGGGCCCGCGGCATGCCGCGCGGATCGACTTCTATGCGTGCGGATCCTCGCTGTTCGGCAAGGCGCCCAAGTTCCGCCGCGTGCTCAGGAAGATGGGCATCCGTGCGAACGAGACGCTGTCGATCGGCGACGAGACGCGCGACATCGACGCCGCGCGCGAAGTGGGCATGCGCGCCGGGTCGGTACTCTGGGGCTATGCCGCGGAGGAGCTGCTGGTAGCGATGCAGCCCGACGCGCTGTTCCGCACGCCGCAGGACATTCTCGACTATGTCGCGGCACATCGCTCTCCCCCGATGGGCGAAGACTCGGGCGGAGGCGACCTCTCCTCCAGATGACTCGGCCGACGGGACGAACCACGGAAGGGGCATGTTAGGAAATCCTGCCTAGGAATGCCCGAAGACGGATATGGCGCCAGTCCAATCGGAGGAAATATCGGAATGGATCGGCCCCAGTTCGGCAGAAAGTCGCCTTCGCCCTCCGAGCGCGAGCTCCATGGGCAGTTGCTCGTCGCCGCTGCGGATATTTTCGAGGCGGTCGTCGGCCAAGTGAAGATGCTGCCCGACCTGAAGCGCGAATGTCCCGATCGCTGGCCCGAAATCCTCGACATCGACACGATCCAGGAGGGGATCGAATCGGCGGGGTCGCAGCTCAGGATGTTCACCGAATGGATGGCGAACAATGCCGGCCCGATGCCGCCAAAGGCAGTCCAGCTGCTCGGCGAGCTCGTCGACATGCTGCGGAACAGCCGGACCATCATCGCCGACAGCCTCGCCGATATCCTCATGGACAAGATGATGAAGGACGTGGTCCGGAATCTGAGCGATTCGGCCCGCTGACCTTTCGCATCCTCAAACGAGGTGCACCGCCAGCCAGACGGTCGGGCGGTCCTTCGCGGTCCAGGCGACCCAGTGCTTGCGGCCCTTCTCGATGAGCAGGTGATCACCGGGTCCCAGCTCGACCACGTCGGAATCCTCGATCCTCAGCCCAGCCGCGCCCTCGAGGAGCAGCACCCATTCGTCCTGGTCCTGCACCATCGGTTCGTCCTGGGGCGTGGCCTGGCCGCGCGAGACGATGCGCTCGATGCGGACGCCCGGGCGGCTCAGTATCTCGGTGAAGGCCTCGGCGCGCTTCGCGGCGGGGAGCTTGTCGAGCAGGTTGGCGACCTTGGGCTTGAAGCGCGGCTTGGGCTTCGGCTTGGGGGCGGGCCTGGGTTTCGGCCGCGGCCGCGCCTTCGCCGAGCCGGCAGACTTGCCCCAGGCCGCGCTGGCGGCGCCGCGCAGATACTCCTCGATCTCCTCGGCGCTGGCGGTGAGGCCGTCCTTCTCGATCCCGAACACGGGGTCGCCCTTGGCGTCCTTCAACCCATATTTGCCGAAATCGCCGCCGGGCTTGCGCCGCCGCGACGCGACGAGCCTCAGCCCGCGGTTGCCGGCCATCTCGCGCAGGTGATCGGTAGTCTTGTTGGGCATGTTCCCTCGACTCGCGCGCGGATAGGCGCCAAGGGCAACGTCCATGCCCCGTTTCGAGTTCACCATCCACCAGACCGACGGCAAGGCGCGGCTCGGCACGATCGCGATGGAGCGCGGCGAGATCCGCACGCCCGCCTTCATGCCGGTCGGCACCGCCGCCACGGTGAAGGCGATGAAGCCGCAGGACGTCCGCGCGGCGGGCGCCGACATCATCCTCGGCAACACCTATCACCTGATGCTCCGTCCCGGTGCCGAGCGCGTCCACCGGCTCGGCGGGCTGCACGGCTTCATGGGCTGGGACCGGCCGATCCTCACCGATTCGGGCGGCTACCAGGTGATGAGCCTCGCCGATCTCACCACCCGCAGCGAGGACGGCGTGGCGTTCAAGTCGCACCTCGACGGTTCGCGCCACCTGCTCACGCCCGAGCGCTCGATCGAGATCCAGCGGCTGCTCGGCAGCTCGATCACCATGGCGTTCGACGAGCTCGTCCCCACCACCTCGACCCGCGAAGTGCAGGCCGCGGCGATGGAGCGCTCGATGCGCTGGGCGCGCCGCTCCAGGCAAGCGTTCTTCGCGGCGGAGGAGCATGCCGCGCACAACGCGATCTTCGGCATCCAGCAAGGCGCGCTCGACGAGGGCCTGCGCAAGGCCAGCGCCGACGCGCTGCTCGACATCGGCTTCGACGGCTATGCGGTGGGCGGCCTAGCGGTCGGCGAAGGGCAGGAGGCGATGTTCGGCGTGCTCGACCATGCGCCTGGCCAGCTCGACCCGGCCAAGCCGCGCTATCTGATGGGCGTGGGCAAGCCCGACGATATCGTCGGCGCGGTCGAGCGGGGAATCGACATGTTCGACTGCGTGCTGCCGACGCGCTCGGGCCGCACCGGCCAGGCCTTCACTAGGGAAGGCCCGATCAACATCCGCAACGCACGGTTCGCCGAGGACCAGGGCCCGCTCGACCCCGAATGCCCCTGCCCGGTCTGCGGCACTTGGAGCCGCGCCTATCTCCACCACCTCGTCCGCGCGGGCGAGATCCTCGGCGCGATGCTGATGACCGAGCACAATCTCTGGTTCTACCAGACGCTCATGGCCGATCTGCGCGGGGCGATCAGCGAAGGCCGGCTGGCCGGTTTCGCGAACGGCTTCCGCGCTTCCTATTGCCGTTCCGACGGCTAGTATCGGGCCCGCAACGACGGAGGATTCGATGCTGCTGCTGGTGCTTCGCCTGCTCTCGCTGGTCGTCGGCGGAGTGACTGCGTGGCGCGTGCTCGACGGCACGATGACGAGCGCGCTGTTCAAGGTGCCGGACCTCGCGGTGGGCGCGGTGCTGGTGCTCGCCGCCTTGCTGCCGCGCCCCGCGGCCGGGCCCGCGCTGATCGGCGCCAATGCCTATGCGCTCGGCGTATTCTCGATCGCGCTGGCCGAATATCTCGTGCCCGGCCGCCCCGTCCAGCCGCTGCTGATCGCCGGGATGGCGGCGAACCTCGTCGCCGTGGTGCTGCTCCTGTCCCAGTCGAACGGGCGCCACTGACTGCAAAAATTACCTTAACCATCAAGTGTTTCGTCGCGGGACGCCTGGAAATCGGGGGGCGCGGCGAGCAGCGAATCCGGCTATGACGCCGCCCGGAGCCGAGGCTCGAGCGGGGTTTCCTTACAGTGTTCTGGCGGCGTTTCACCAAGATGCAGGCGCGCGGGATCGCGGCGGCGGCGATCGTCTCGCTGGTCGGTGCCGGATTCTCGGCGCAGGCGCTCGGTCCGTCGGTGCGCAAGGCCGAGCCCCAGCCCGCCGCCACCGGATATGAGGCCGAAGACCATTTCCCCGGCGCCGCCTATTACTATGCCGTCGACGAGGAAGCCTCGGTCTCGGCGGGCACGACCGGCACCACCGCTCTACCCGACATGCCGATCCCCGCGGATGCCGGGAAGCTGCCGGTCGACGGATCGATCCAGCCGGCCCTGCCCTTCCACGTCGCCGGAACCGCGCTCGACAAGGCGCGCGCGCTCAAATGCCTGACCACCGCCATCTATTACGAAGCGGCGAACGAGCCCGATGACGGGCAGCGCGCCGTGGCGCAGGTGGTGCTCAACCGTGTTCGCCACCCCGCCTTCCCTGCCACCGTGTGCGGCGTGGTGTTCCAGGGATCGGAGAAGCGCGGCTGCCAGTTCAGCTTCGCCTGCGACGGCGCGATGGCGCGCGCGCCCGCGCGCGGCGCCTGGGACCGCGCCGCACGCGCCGCCGCAGCCGCGCTTTCGGGCCAGGTCTTCGCGCCGGTGGGGATGGCGACGCATTACCACACCTATGCCGTCACGCCGTCGTGGAACCGTAGCCTGGTGATGACCGGCGTGTTCGGCGCGCATTTCTTCCACCGCTGGAAGGGCTGGTGGGGCACCGCGAACGCCTTCCGCCAGGCCTATCGCGGCAACGAGCCGTTGCCCGAGCCGCACGCGCGGATCGACGTGGCGCCGATCGCGCCCGCGACCGCGCCGATGCCGGCGCCCCTCGCGAAGGGAGCGATCGCGGCCCCGCCTACGCCGCGCGAGAACATCCAGCCCGCCTGGGCCGAGAGCGGCACGCCGGTGAAGCCCGCCGCGGCCGACGACGCGGACTCGCAGATCCTCGACAAATGGAAGGACAGCGGCAAGCCGCTGCGCTGAGTCCGCAAGACAACGGGCCCCGCCTTGCGGCGGAGCCCGTCCTGGTCAGGTTCCCCTGGAGGGTCGGGAACGGGGAACCCGTTTCCGCTCACCAGCGATGGTTGCGGTCGTGCTTCTGGATCCGGATCCGCGCCGACAGCGCGTCGAAGCGGCGGTCGAGATCGCGGCGCTCGGCGATCGTCAGGCCCGGACGCGAGCGGCGATACTGGGCCTCGAGCCGGGCCAGCGCGCGGAAGTCGGCGCGCAGCCGGGCGGCCTCGCCGCGAGTCAGCGCGCCGGAGCGGACGCCCTGGTCGATCCGCGCGTCGAGCCGTGCCTGGCGGGCGTTGATGTTCTGCCACGCGCCGCCCTGGAAGGCGGGAGCGGGAGCCGCGGTCGCAGCGGTCATCGGGACGGCCGAGACGGCGATGCCGAGGCCGGCGAGCATCAGAGCGAACTTCTTCATCGTAACTCTCCTCTTTCAGTACGGGACCGCCCCTGCGGTCGAGAGGCGTTATGGGGCGCGCATGTCGCGTCCATGTCCCTGCGGCCGCGCTTTTGTGTCGCAAGCTGTCGCAGGGCGGAAAGGAGCGTTCAGCTTCGACCCAGCGCGGCTTTGACGCGGACGCGCGATGTGCCATCCTGGAAACGGGGGAGACACATTCCATGCCATATCGCCACGCCTCTTGGTTCGTGCTCGCGTTGTTCCCGCTCGCGGGCCTCGCCTTCTGGCAAAATTATCTCGCGCAGATCGCGACCGCGCCGGTGCAGATGCACGCCCATGGCATCACCGCCGCGCTGTGGCTGGCGCTGCTCGCGGCGCAGAGCTGGTCGATCCATCATGGCAGCCGGAGCCTGCAAAGGGCGCTCGGCACGACAAGCCTGATCCTCTTCCCGTTGTTCCTGGCGGGCGGCAGCCTGATCTTCCTCGGCATGGCGGAGCGCTTCGCCGAGCCGCCCTCGCCCTTCTACACGCTTTACGCGGCGCGGCTCGCCTGGATCGACATCGTCTCGGTCGCGGCGTTCGGATGGCTCTACTTCGAGGCGCTGCGCCGGCGGCGGCAGGTGCAGCTCCACGCCCGCTATCTGCTCGCGACCGCGCTGCTGCTGCTCCCGCCGATCCTCGGTCGGCTCGCCCCCGTGCTGCCGTCGCTCGCGATCGAAGGGCCGCAGGACTTCTGGAAGCTCGGGATCGGCTTCCAGCTCGGCAACGCAGTCACGGCCGCGATCGGAATCGCGCTCGGGGCGACGAGCGGCCGCCACGGACGGCCCTTCTATCTCGCGGCTGCGGCGACGTTGCTCGGAGGATTGCTGTACCAGGTCCTGGGCGGCATGGCCTGGTGGGAGCGGCTCTTCGCCGCCGCGGCCGTGCTTCCTCCCGCACCGGTCGCGCTGCTCGCCGCGACCGCGGGAGCCGGGATCGCTTATGCGGGCTGGGTCGCCGGGCGCGAACCCCCGATGCCGGAAGCCACGGCGGCCGCCTAGGCCGCGATCAGCCGTTCGGCCTGGGCGCGCGCCTCGTCGGTGATCTCGGCGCCCGAGAGCATGCGCGCGATCTCCTCGCGGCGCTCGGCGGGATCGAGCGGCGTCACGCCGGTGCGGGTGACCGTCCCGTCATGGCTCTTGGCGATGAGCAGGTGCTGCGCCCCCCGCGCGGCGACCTGCGGGCTGTGCGTCACCACCAGCACCTGCGCGCCGCCGGCGAGACGCGCCAGGCGTTCACCTATGGCACTTGCCACCGCGCCGCCCACGCCGCGATCGATCTCGTCGAAGATCAGCGTCCGCGCGCCGCCCTCCTCGGCGAGCGACACCTTGAGCGCGAGGATGAAGCGCGACAGCTCGCCGCCCGAGGCGATCTTGATCAGTGGCGCGAAGGGCGCGCCGGGATTGGTCGAGACCTCGAACTCGACCCGGTCCATGCCCGCATGCGACCATTGCCCCTCGCCCTGCGGCTCGACCAAGGTGCGGAACCGCGCGGCGTCGAGCTTCAGGGGCTTGAGCTCGGCGGCGACTGCGGCATCGAGCCGCGCGGCCGCGGCCTTGCGCGCCTCCGAAAGCGCGCGCGCCGCCTCCGCATAGGCGCGGTGCGCCTCGGCGACCGCCGTCTCGAGCCGTGCGATGCCCGCCCCGCCGCTCTCGACCCGCTCGAGCTTGGCGGCGAGATCGTCGAGAAGCGCGGGCAATTCGTCGGGCTGGACGCGATGCTTGCGCGCAAGGCCGCGCAACTCGAACAGCCGCGCCTCGTCGGCTTCGAGCGCGGCGGGGTCGAAGGCGAGCGCCTCCGCCGCGACATCGACTCGGTCCTGCGCCTCGGCCGCCTCGGTGATCGCGCGATCGATCGCGGCGAGCGCCTCGGCGAGCGCGCTGTGGTCGTCGGCGATGCGCTCGAGCACCCGGGCCGCCTGGCGGAGCCGGCCGAGCCCGCCTTCCGGGCCGTCGAGCAGCTCGGCGATGCCCCTGAGCTCACCCGCGATCTTCTCGCCCCGCTGCATCTGTGCCCGGCGCTCTGCGAGCTTCTCCTCCTCGCCCGCCTCGGGGGCGAGCGCGCGGAGCTCGGCGACGGCATGTTCCAGCCATTCACGGTCGCGCTCGGCGAGTTCCTGCTCGGTCCGCGCCACCGCCAGCGCCGCCTCGGCCTCGCGCCAGGCGCGGTGCGCGATCGCCACCGGTCCCGCGTCGCAGCGCCCGAACGCGTCGAGAAGCGCCCGATGCCCACGCGGATTGAGCAGGCCGCGATCGTCGTGCTGGCCGTGGATCTCGACGAGGTGCGGCGCCAGCTCGCGCAGCAATCCCGCCGATGCCGGTTGGTCGTTGAGGAAGGCGCGGCTGCCACCGTCCGACTTGACGATGCGGCGCACAAGCAGCGGCTCGCCGGGCTCGAGCTCGAGCCCGTTCTGGTGGAAGAGGTTGGCGATCTCGCCATCCGAAGCGGGCGGCTCGAAGCTCGCGGTCACCACCGCCTGGGCGGCACCCTGCCGGACCAGCCCGCTATCGCCGCGCGCGCCGAGCGCCAGCCCGAGCGCATCGAGCAGGATCGATTTGCCCGCGCCGGTCTCGCCGGTGAGCACGCCCAGCCCCGCGCCGAACTCGAGGTCGAGCGCTTCGATCAGGACGACGTCGCGGATGGAAAGCGCAGTCAGCATGCGCCCCGGCTTATCGCAGGAACGGACGAAGAACGGAAGCCGGGAGCATCAGCTCGCGGGAGCGGGCGCCGGCGCGGGCGCGGCTGCCGGCGCCTTCGCTTCCTGGAGCTTGTCCTGGTTGCGCTGCATCAGCTTGTAGGCGTGCTCGTACCAGTCGGTGCCCGGATAGTTGGCGCCCAGCACCGCCGCCGCCTTCTGCGCCTCCTCGGGCACGCCGAGCGCCAGATAGGATTCGGTCAGCCGCATCAGCGCCTCGGGGACGTGCGTGGTGGTCTGATACTGGTCGACCACGGTGCGGAAGCGCATCGTCGCCGCCAGCCACATGCCGCGCGTCTCGTAGAAGCGGCCGATCTCCATCTCCTTGCCGGCGAGGTGATCGCGCACCAGATCGATCTTGAGGCGCGCATCGGCGGCATATTTGGAGTTCGGGTAGCGGCGCGTGAGCTCGCCCAGCGAATCGAGCGCCTGCTGGGTGATCTTCTGGTCGCGCGTCACGTCCTGGATCTGCTCGTAATAGCACAGGCCGATCAGATAATAGGCATAAGGCGCGTCGCGGTTGCCCGGGTGCACGGCGAGGAAGCGCTGCGCCGAGGCGATCGATTCGGCATAGTCGCGATTGAGATAATAGCTGAACGCGCCCATCAGCTGCGCGCGCCGCGCCCAGACCGAATAGGGGTGCTGGCGCTCGACTTCGTCGAACAGCGCGGCGGCGAGCTTGTACTGGTGCTTGTCGAGCCGGTCCTTGCCGGCCGAGTAGAGCGTGCCCACGTCGCGCGCGACATAGGGCAGGTCGCGGTTGCCGCCGCGCTTGGCACAGCCGGCGACCGAAAGGGCCAGCACGGGAAGAAGAGCGAGCGCTAGCGCGCGGGTCGTCGGGATACGCATGGGGAGCGGTCTTAGCCCGGTCCGGTGGCGTCAAACAATCCTTTTCGCGGCGTCTTTGTGTCAGACCGCACCGGCCCGCTCCCCACCCCGCCTCCCACAGGATGCTGCTGATGGGAGGCCGGGTGAGGGAGCGGGCCGGTACCGCCATCGGCGGCAGCCGATCAGGCATTGCGGCGGGAGCCGCGGAAGGCCATGCGCGTTACGGTATCGAACCATGTTCACGAGGAAATCGAAGAGTGACCGCTACCCTGCTCGCCACGCATCGCGTCGAGAAGCCCTGGGGCCGCCACAAGCTCTGGCCGGGCTTCGCCGATCCGGCCGCGGACGGCGATCCGGTGGGCGAGATATGGTTCCAGACGCCGGGCGACGCAGCACCCGACCTCCTGATCAAATATCTCTTCACCAGCGAGAAATTGTCCGTGCAGGTCCACCCCAATGACGAGCAGGCGCGTGCCGCCGGGCTGCCGCGCGGCAAGGACGAATGCTGGGTGATCCTCGACGCCGAGCCCGATTCGACGATCGCGCTGGGCACCAAGGCGCCGGTCGACCGCGAGACGCTGCGCGCCGCCGCGCTCGACGGATCGATCGAAGGGCTGCTCGACTGGAAGCCGGTCAAGGCGGGCGACTTCTTCTATTCGGGCTCGGGCACGATCCACGCGATCGGCGCGGGGATCACGCTGGTCGAGGTGCAGCAGAACAGCGAGACCACCTACCGCCTCTACGACTATGGCCGCCCGCGAGAGCTGCACCTGGACGCGGGCATCGCCGTCTCGGAGCCCGTCCCCTACACGCCGCATCCGATGCCCGGCCGCGTGGCGGACGACCGAGTCATCCTCGTCGAAGGCCCCAAGTTCGTGCTCGAGCGCTGGGAAGGCGGGCGCCGTACCTTCGCGCTGCCTGCGGGCACCACGGGCTGGCTCGTGCCGCTCAAGGGCGAAGGCGTGGTCGACGGGGTGGCTTTCCGCGCCGGCGAATGCCTGACGATCGAGGGCGAGGCCGAGCTGCACGCCGAGGCGGGGAGCGACCTGCTCTTCGCCTATCCGGGCGCGACACGGATCTGACTCATGGCCGCGCGATGAACGGGACGTAGTTTCCCGTTCACGCAACCCCGCCCCGCTTCGGCACGTTCTGGGACGGGGTGAAACCCATAAGGAGGAACCTATGCGTATCCTTTTCGCCGCCGCCGTCGCGGCCGCGGCCATTTCGGCGACGCCGGCCGCCGCCCAGCGCTACAACGACAACACGCGCGACGCACGGCAGGACTGCCGCCACGACCTGCGCAACGCCGACAGCCGGGGCGAGTATCGCCGCGAGCTGCGCGACTGCCGCCGCGACATCGCATCCGCCCAGCGCCAGGACCGGCGCGAGTGGCGCCGCGACTGGCGCCGCTACCGCAACTATGACTGGAACCGCCTGCCCCCGGGCGAGCGCTACTACAACCCGGCCGACTATTATCGCGACGGCCGCTATTATCGCGAGCGCCGGCTGACCCGGAACGACCGCATCTATCGCGGCTATGACGGGCGCTATTATTGCCGCCGCTCGGACGGCACGACCGGCCTGATCGTGGGCGGCGTCGCCGGCGGGCTGCTGGGCAACGCGCTGTCGAACGGCCGCAACGCCACGCTGGGGACGGTGCTCGGCGCCGCAGCCGGAGCGGCGCTCGGCTCGTCGGTCGACCGCGGCCAGGTCCGCTGCCGCTAAGCGGCTCGCGTCAAGGCAGAGAGGGTCCGGCGGGAACGCCGGGCCCTTTTCCTATGGCGTGAAGGATTGGGCGATCAGAAGATGAAGCCGCCCAGCCAGAGGCGGACCACGCCGACGATCGCGACCACGATGTTGAGGTTGCGGCCGGTGTTCGAATCGGAGAGCGCGCCCACCGCGATGCCCACCACCGCGATCGGCACCACCAGATAGTTGAGCCACCCGAGCAGCGGGATCAGCGCAATCAGCATCAGCGGAAGCGCGATGATGCCGACGAGGATCGAGATCAGATTGAGCATGGCGCCGATATAGCTCCGTCGGAGTGTGTTATCAACATATAACAGTACGAATCTAGGCGGCGAGGGGGATCAGGACCTCGGCTCGCCGCAGGGGCGCCGGCATGAGCGGCGATCCGAAGAAGGCGTGCTCGACCGGGCCCGCGGTGCGGAAGCTTCGCCGATCGATCCAGGCGCGCAGCTCCCTCTCGCGCGCGTCGAAGGCGCCCTCGTCCCGCTCGCCCTTGAAACGCAGCGCCGCGAGCCGGCGCGGCGGCAGGCTCCGCAGCAGCACGTCCGCCCCGGGATCGGGAAGCAAGTCGCGCGCCGCGGCGGGCATGAGGATTCGGGTCCGCCAGCCGCGCCCATCCTCGTCGCCATCGGCGAGCACCGGCGCGGTGGCCGGGATATGGCCCCTGCCGGACACATAATCTGCGAGCCGAGTGAAGCCGACCGACAGCGCGGCGTCGCGCAGCCCCGGCACCACGGTCTCGGCGACCAGCAGCGGGGGATAATCGCGCACGCTGAACGCGCCTTCGCGCGCCACCATGTCGAATGCGGCCTCTTCCTCGCGGCTGAGCAACATATAGCCGATCCCGGCGGCCACCGCGGCGGCGACGCCTGCGCCGATCATCCTGGCGTTCAAGGGCATCTAATCCCCCTCGCAAACGTTGGCGGGCAACGCACGCGATCCGTCCGGGTTCCGCCATGGTTAACGATGAATTCGCCGCAATGCCAGAGCGACCAACGCTTCCTTAACCCTCCTCGGGGCATGACATGCGCGCCCAAAGGAGCGCGTGAATGGCCCGCAGCCACGGTTACTTCCTCTTGCTCGCCCTGCCGCTCGCGCTGGCCGGATGCGGCGGCAATGCGAGCCTCGGCGACGTCTCGGACGCGGAGAGCGGCAACGCCGCCGACCCGCAGCTCGCGAGCGCGCTCCAGGACCAGATCATGGTCGATCCGCAGCTCGGCCGCCAGGCGAACGGCGACGCTGTCCGTCCGCCGGGCCAGCCCTATTCGGGCGGCGTGCCCAGCGATGCGGTCGCCGCGAACACCGGCAAGATCGACAATGGCCAGCTGATGAAGGCGCCCGCGCCGACCCAGGCCGGCAAGGAATGCACCCAGTGCGCCGCAGCGCGCGAGGCAGTGACGCTGGGCGGCCTCGCCGCGCGTCAGAAGGACGCCAAGACCAGCCAGTGCGCCTCCTCGCTGCAATATTCGGCGGCCTGGGCGCAACGGCTCCCCAGGGACCTGCCGCTCTACCCGCAGGCGCGCGTGACGGAGGCGGCGGGCAGCACCGCCGGCCAGTGCCAGCTCCGCGTGGTCAGCTTCTCCGCGCCCCAGCCGATGCAGACGATGCTCGACTGGTACTACACCCACGCCGTTCGCGCCGGATACACGAGCGAGCATCAGGTCGACGGCGAGGAGCACATCCTCGGCGGCACGCGTGACCGTGACGACGGCGCCTATGTCCTGTTCATGACCGCGCGTCCGGACGGCGGCACCGACATCGACCTGGTCGCGAACAACGGGATTTGACTTCCAGATCCTCCCCGAGCTCGTCTCGGGAGGGAATTAGCGAGGTTTCCCTCCCCTTCATTCCGCGCTAACCGCTCGGCATGCCTGCCATCCTCCTCGTCATGCTCGGCGGCGCGCTCGGCGCCGCGGCGCGGCACCTGACCGGCCGCGCGACGCTCGCCTGGTTCGGGCCCGGCTATCCCTGGGGCACGCTCGCGGTGAACCTGCTCGGCGGTTTCCTGATGGGCGTGCTGGCGGGCAGCCTCGCGCGCTTCGGCCAGGGCGGCGATCAGTGGCGGCTGCTGCTCGGGGTCGGCGTGCTCGGCGGCTTCACCACCTTCTCGGCCTTCTCGCTCGATCTCATGAACATGATCGAGCGCGGCGACTGGGCGGCGGGCATCGGCTATGCGCTGCTCTCGGTGATCGGATCGGTGGTCGCGCTCGCCGCCGGGCTCGGCATCGTCAGGGCGCTCGCATGACCGACGCCGTCCGCCAGTTCATCGTCGCCGCCGACGACGACGGCATCCGGCTCGACCGCTGGTTCAAGCGGCACATGCCCGATGCGAGCTTCAATACCGTCTCGCGCTGGGCGCGCACCGGGCAGCTGCGCGTCGACGGCGCGCGCGCCCAGCCCGGCGACCGCATCGCCGAGGGCCAGGTGATCCGCGTGCCCCCCGCCGAACCCGCCAAGCCCGTCCGCGCCAGGCTCGAGCGCCCGAGGCTCAGCGAGGAGCAGATCGACTTCGCGCGGAGCCTGGTGATCCACAAGGACGACGCCGCGCTCGTGCTCAACAAGCCGCCAGGCCTCGCGACGCAGGGCGGCACGCGCACCACCGAGCATGTCGACGGCCTGCTCGACGCGCTCCAGTTCGAGGCGGAAGGCCGGCCCAAGCTCGTCCACCGGCTCGACAAGGACACTTCGGGCGCGCTGCTCGTCGCCCGCACCGCGCGTGCGGCCGCCTATTTCTCGAAGAGCTTCTCGGGGCGGAGCGCCAGGAAGATCTATTGGGCCCTCGTCGTCGGCGTGCCGGACATCGAGGACGGGATCATCGACCTGCCGATCGCCAAGCAGCCCGGCACCGGCGGTGAGAAGATGCATGTCGACGAGAAGGAAGGTCAGCCTTCCAGATCGCGCTATCGCGTCGTCGAGCGCGCGGGCAACCGCGCCGCCTGGGTCGAGCTCCAGCCCTATACCGGCCGCACGCACCAGCTGCGCGTTCATATGGCGGCGATCGGCCATCCGATCGTCGGCGACGGCAAATATGGCGGACAGGATGCGTTCCTGACCGGTGGGATCAGCCGTAAGATGCACCTCCACGCCCGCCGCATCCGCATCGATCATCCGGACGACGGCAAGCTCGACGTTCGAGCCGAGCTCCCGCACCATTTCGCGGAGAGCATGGCGACCTTGGGCTTCGAAGAGGCGGACGGCGACGCGCTGCCGCTCGACGAGGGCCCGGGCCCCGCCACGCGCGAGCAGAAGAAGGCCAAGGCCCGCGCGCACGCCAAGACCGTGCGCAAGGAGCGTCGCGGCGAGCGCCGCAGCCGTGGCGGCGGCGGCAGCGGGCGGGGTCGCTGATGCACCCCAACCCCGGCTTCCGCTGGGAGGACCGCCCCGCGATCCGCGATCTGGTCCGCGAGATCGGCTTCGGCGCGCTCTTCGCCGCGACGCCCGACGGACCGCGCGTCGCGCATGTGCCGGTGGTGTGGCTCGGCGACGACGCGCTCGGGCTCCATCTCTCGCGCGGCAATGCCCTGGCCAAACATCTCGACGGCGCCACCGGCCTGTTCAGCGTGCAGGGCCCCGACGCCTATGTGAGCCCCGACTGGTACGGCACTGGCCCGGACGAAGTGCCGACCTGGAACTATGTCGCGGTCGAGCTCGAGGGCCGGCTCACTCGGATGGACCAGAAAGGCCTGCTCGACCTGCTCGACGCGCTCGGCCACGAGCATGAACGCCGCCTCGCGCCCAAGCCCGAATGGACCCGCGACAAGGTCGATCCCAGGAAGATCGACAAGCTGCTGGGCGCGATCATCGGCTTCCGTCTCGACCTCCAGGCGTGGCGCGGCACGCTGAAGCTAGGCCAGAACAAGCCCGAGGCCGCTCGCCTGGCTGCCGCCGACGCGCTCGAGGCGCAGGGCCGGCGCGCGATGGCGCAGCTGATGCGGGGAGCGGCATGAAGCGCCTCGCCGTGTTCGACTGCGACGGCACGCTCGTCGACAGCCAAGCCAATATCTGCCGCGCGATGGAGGCGTGCTTCGCCGCGCACCGGCTCGATCCGCCCGATCGCGGCGCGATCCGCCGGATCGTCGGGCTCAGCCTCGTTCCGGCCATCGCGCGGCTGCTTCCCGACGCCGAGCCCGCGCTCCACGAGACCATGGCCGAGGAATATAAGCGCGCCTTCTTCGCGATGCGCTCGAGCAACGCGCTCGATCCCGAGCCGCTCTACGACGGCATCGCGGAGGCCATCGAGGCGCTCGACGCGGCCGGTTGGCTGCTCGGCGTCGCGACGGGCAAGTCCGATCGCGGCCTCAAGCTCCTGCTCGAGCATCACGGGCTCCACCACCGCTTCGTCACGCTCCAGACTGCCGACCGCCACCCTTCCAAGCCGCATCCCGCGATGCTCGAGGCGGCGATCGCGGAGGCCGGCGCGGCGCCCGAGACCTGCGTGATGATCGGCGACACCAGCTTCGACATGGCGATGGCGCGCGCCGCTGGCGTGCACGCCGTGGGTGTGCTATGGGGATACCACACATCCGAGGAGCTACGCGCGGCGGGCGCCGATCACGTCGCCGACCATGCCGGCCTGCTTCCCGCACATCTGGAGAGCCTATGACTCCCGACGAACGGCTGGCGCGCAACCGCTATTTCATGATCGCCGGCGTCAACCTGATCGGCACCGCGGGTGCGGTGCTCGGCCTGCTGATCGCCGGACGCGCGCAGGGCTACGAGATGACCTTGTTCGGCGGGACGATCATCCTCTCCTCGCTCTACGTGATGGCGGTGGTGCCGCGCAGCCTGGCGCGCCGCTGGCGGACGCCGCCGGAGGCATGAAGCGCTTCTGGAAGCTGGTCGGCGTCGAGGGGCAGGAGATCGCCCTTGACGGGCGGCCGGTGCGCACCCCCGGGCGCGCACCGCTGTCATTGCCGAGCGCTGCGCTGGCGGAGGCGGTCGCGGAGGAATGGCGCGCGGTAGGCGAGACGATCGATCCGCGCGCGATGCCGCTCACCGGGCTCGCCAATGCCGCGATCGACCGGATCGCGCCCGATCCCGCCGCCTTCGCCGCCGGGCTCGCCGCATATGGGGAAAGCGATCTGCTCTATTATCGCGCGGACGGCCCGGCTCCGCTCGTCGCGCGCCAGGCCGCAGCCTGGGATCCGCTGCTCGACTGGGCGCGCGCGCGCTACGACGTGCATTTCGAGATCGCGACAGGGGTGATGCACAGGCCCCAGCCCGCCGCGACGCTCGCGCGGCTCGGCGAAGCGGTGGCGGCGCTCGACTCGTTCCGGCTCGCCGGCCTCTCCCCGATCGTCACGATCAGCGGCTCGCTCGTCGCCGCGCTCGCGCTCCTCGAAGGCGCCGCGGATGCCGAGACGGTGTGGCGCGCCGCGCACGTCGACGAGAATTGGCAGGCCGAGCAATGGGGCGAGGACGCGCTCGCCGCCAGGGCACTGGACGCCCGCCGCGCCGATTTCGACGCAGGCGTGCGGCTCCTGGCGCTGCTCTAGAGCGGCCGGAAGCAGCCCAGGATCAAACGCTTCGCGTCGAACGGGATCTCGCCCTCGACTTCGAGACTGCCGTCCGCATGCATCCGCTCCTCGGCGGCGTCGAGCGTCGCCTTGTCCGGCCAGACCTGCCAGGAGATGACGATCTTCTCGCCGGGTTTCGCCGCCACCGCCTTGCGGAAATCGGTGAGGCTGCCGTCGGGGACGAAATCCTCTCGCGCCTCGACGATCTCGAGGCAGCCGTTTCGCTTGAAGACCGCCGC
>CBIFVW010000036.1:0-19670 GCA_966186155.1 uncultured Sphingomonas sp. | reverse complement strand
GCGGATAGGGTGTGTCGGTGTCGATCACCACCGGCTCGATCGCGCCGGCCTTGATCAGCCCGCGGATCACGCCGTCGGAGACGTCGGCGATGGTGGCGAGCTCGCGGACCAGCCCCTGGCGCTCGCCGATTCGCTCGAGCGCCTGGGCGCGTTGCGGGGTGAGGCGTTCGGGCACCCGACCGGTCGCCCGATATTCGACGATCGTCGGCGCGCTCTCGAACGCCGCAGAGGTGCGGAGCGACATGGCGAGCACGGCCGAGGGCGGCGCAAGATAGTAGCTGGCGGTCCATTCGACGAGGCGGCGGACCGGCGCGGGGATCGGCGGCGCGTCGGCGAGGGCGAGGATGTTGCGGAGACGATTGTCGCCGATCTCCTCGGTCGGCATCCGCTCGGCCTCCCAGACCACGCCGGCATATTGGCGCGGGCCGATCGGCACGACGACGATCGACCCCGGCGCGACCACCATGCCCTGGGGCACGCGATAGTCGAGGGGGCCGAGCGCGGGATGGAGGACGAGGACGCGGGCGCGCGACATGGCGGCCCTCATATGGGCTTTTGCGCGGGAAACGGAATCCCCGTATCGCGTTGGTCCCTCCAGGAGATCGTCGATGCTGCTCGCCGCCGCCCTGCTGCTCGTCCAGACCGCCCCTGCCGTCCAGACCACGGCCTGCAAGGCGCCCGATGCCAGCCTGCCGGCCGGCCTGCTCGGCTGGACCGCGCCCGGGGACGAGTTCGTGCCGGGCAAGGCGGTCGAGCTCGACACGGTCGACGGCGCGACGCTCGAGGGCCTGCCGGCGGGAACCAAGCCGGGAAAGGCCGCGACGATCGGCTTCAAGGTCGCCACCGGCGGCACCTATGGCGTCGCGCTCGATCAGCCGGGCTGGATCGACGTGCTGCCGGGAGCCGAAGGCGGAGCGCCGCTCAAATCTACCGCGCACGGCCATGGGCCCGATTGCTCGACGATCCGCAAGATCGTCCGCTTCCGGCTCGAGCCCGGCGTCTACCGGCTCTATGTCTCCGGCCTCGCCCAGCCGCGGGCCAAGCTGATGCTGGTCATGGGCGACTAGAGCCCGAGCGTCAGGCTGAAGGTCGCGGCATGGTCCATCTGGTCGCGCGCGCCGCCTCGGCCGAAGCGATATTGGTTCAGATAGCCGATCTCGCCGCGCAGCTTGCCCGTCAGCGGCACCTGCAGCCCGATCGCGTGGCGCATCCGCTCATAGCCGCCGCGCTGGCCCCAGCGCGTGTCGTTGAAGTTGAGGAAGCTCTCGTGGCTCGCGAACAGGGCGAGCCCGCCCCTGCTCAGCGGCGCAGTGAAGCGGAGCTGCGGGCGCAGCCGCACGCCGACGCCGGGTCCGGCGCTGCTGAAGCGCTGCTCGAAGCGCAGCCGCGTCGCGAAGCCGGCGCCGAGCTGCACGACCACCTGTTGCCGTAGCCGCTCCTCGTTGGGAAGGCGGCGGTCATGGTCATAGTCCGCGACGTGGCGATAGCCGGCGCCGATCTCGATCGAGTCGCTCGCCTTCCAGGTGAACAACGCGCCGAACTCGCTGTGCGCGAGGCCATCGGCCTTGTCGCCGAAGCGCGCGATGCTCTCCAGCGTCACGTTCGCGCCGTCGCCGAGCGCGGTGGTGCCGTTGGCCTGGAGCCAGAGCTGTTCGTCGGTCTGCTGCGCGGCCGCCGGGGGGGCGGCGGCGAGCAGAAGCAAGGCGGCGGCGCGGTACATGGCGCGCCCATAGCAGCCTTGTCTTGGATTTGTCACAAATCATGCATTGCTCCGGGATCGGAACGAAAGTAGAACGATTCCCCGTTCGAAAGGGAGGACGGGAATGATTCTCACGGCGCTTGCCATGGCGATGACGGTCCAGGGGGCGACCCCGCGCTGCCGGAGCTACGACACTCGATTGCCGCGCCCGCTCGCGGGATGGACGCGAAACGGGGCGGGGCTCGACACCGGCCATGCGGTCACCCTGCCGGTGCGGCGGGGAAGTATCGAGACCCGAGTCACGATCCGGAAGGCGGGGATGTTCGGTGTCGCAATCGACCGCGACGGCTGGATCGATGTCGCGCCGGCCGGCGGCCGTGCGCTGCGCATGGCTTCGGAGAGCCGCGGACCGCGCTGTTCGACGATCCGCAAGATCGTGCGCTATCGGCTGCGGCCGGGCACCTATCGCGTGACCGTCGGGCGCCTGCGCGCTGAACGGGCGCGGCTGATGCTGGTCCATGGGGAAGCGCGCTGAGCCCTAGGACGGCGTGCGAGGCGATGCTAACCGGGCGATGAGGGCGGAAAGCGCCGCGATGGAGGGGAAGAACGCATGCGAACGGGCGCGATCGCGCTGATGCTGGCGACGGCGGCGGTGCCCGGCGCGGATGACCAGATCTATGCGCCGGGCGTGATCTCGACTCCGGCCGCGGAGGTCCGGCTCGCATTCAGCCCGGACGGGGGGCGCGTGCTCTGGGGCGCGATCGGGCGCGACGGCCCCGCCGACGCGCAGGACATCTGGGAAGCGCGCCGGACGCCGGACGGCTGGTCGACTCCGCGCCGGGTCTCGTTCGACACCGAGGCGGTCGAATTCGATCCCGCCTTCTCGCCCGACGGCAGCCGCGTCTATTTCCACTCGGACCGGCCCGGCGGACTGGGCGGCACCGACATCTATGTCGCCGACGTCGACCACGCGACCGGCGCCTATTCCGCCCCGCGCAACTTGGGGCCCCGCATCAACAGCAGGGGCGAGGAATGGGCGCCGACGCCGACGCGCGCGGGCACGCTGATCTTCGCATCGGACGGGTGGGGCGGCCATGGCAGCCACGACCTGTTCGAGGCGGGGCTGGAGGGCGACGGACCGCCGGCCAATCTCGGGCCGGGCGTCAACGGCCCCGCGCGCGACTTCGACGCCGCGCTCGCACCCGACGGGAAGACGCTGTTGTTCAGCTCGGGGACGATGACCGATACCGAGGCCGATGTCCGCCTCTATCGCAGCGATCGCGGCGCCGATGGACGCTGGGGCCCGCGCCGCCCGATCGCCGCCGGCTGCTCTTCCTTCGCGATCGGGGCCTCGCTCGATCCGCGCGATCCGGCCCATTTCTATTATGCCGCCCGCTGCGAGGGCGGGCCCGGCCGCATGGACATCCGCCGCGTGCCGATCGCCGCCGCTTCGCCCTCGCCTTGAGGCGGCGAACCCGCTACCGAACCCCGCGAATCGCATACGGGACCGAGAGCATGAAATTCTTCGCCGACACCGCTGAAATCGCCGATATCCGCGACCTGGCCGATGCCGGGCTGCTCGACGGCGTCACCACCAATCCGTCGCTGATCCACAAGTCGGGCCGCGACTTCCTCGAGGTGGTGAAGGAGATTTGCGGGATCGTCGACGGCCCGGTCTCGGCCGAGGTGGTCGCGCTCGACTATCCGACGATGATGCAGGAAGCCGAGGTGGTCCGGAAGATCGCCGACAATGTCGCGGTCAAGGTGCCGCTGACGATCGACGGATTGAAGGCGTGCAAGGCGCTCACCGACGACGGCACGATGGTCAACGTCACGCTCTGCTTCTCGGCGAACCAGGCGCTGCTCGCCGCCAAGGCGGGCGCGACCTTCGTCTCGCCCTTTGTCGGCCGCCACGACGATGTCGGCTATCCGGGCATGGAGCTGATCAGCGACATCCGCCTGATCTACGACAATTACGACTTCGCGACCGAGATCCTGGTCGCGAGCGTGCGCAATCCGATCCATGTGTTCGAGGCCGCGAAGATCGGCGCCGACGTGATGACCGCGCCGCCCGCGGTGATCCGGCAGCTGGTCAAGCACCCGCTCACCGACAACGGCATCAAAGCGTTCCTGGCCGATTGGGAGAAGACCGGTCAGAAGATCGGGTGACGTCCCGAATCCTCCCCGAGACACGCTCGGGGAGGATTTGTAGAATGGCTCCGTGACCGAACCCGCCCTCCCGTTCCTCTACGCCCGGCATCTCGCCCGCGACCGGCGGCGTTCGGCGCACACGGTTCGGGCCTATGGCGCGACGGCCGAGCGGCTGGTCGCGTTCCTCCAGGACCATTGGGGCGGCCCCGTCACGCGCAAGGCCCTTGCCAGGATCGCTCCTGCGGACCTGCGTGCCTATCTCGCGCATCGGCGGAACGAGGGCCTCTCCAACGCCTCGGCCGCGCGCGAGCTCTCGGCGGTGCGCGGCTTCCTCAAATTCGCGGGCGGCGACGCGGCCGAGCTGCCGCGCCTGCGCGGCCCGCGCGTCAAGAAGGGCGTCCCCCGCCCAATCGCCCCGCACGAGGCGGTCGCGCTCGCCGAAACCGCGTCCGAGGAAGCGCGCGAACCCTGGATCGCGGCGCGCGACTGGGCGGTGCTGCTGCTGCTCTATGGCGCGGGCCTGCGCATCGGCGAGGCCGTGGGCCTGACCGGCGCGGTGCTGCCGCTCGGGGCGACGATGAGCGTCACCGGCAAGCGCGACAAGACGCGGATCGTGCCCCTGCTCCCCCAGGTGCGCGAGGCGATCGAGGCCTATGCGAAGGTCTGCCCGTACGGCGTGGCGCGCGAAGCGCCGCTGTTCCGAGGCGCCAAGGGCGGGCCGCTCCCACCGGGGATGATCCGCAAGTCGGTCCGCGCCGCGCGCGCGGCGCTGGGCCTGTCGGAGCGTACGACCCCGCACGCGCTGCGCCACAGTTTCGCGACGCACCTGCTCGGCCGCGGCGCCGATCTGCGCGCGCTGCAGGAGCTGCTCGGCCATGCGAGCCTAAGCTCGACCCAGGTCTACACCGCGGTCGACGCCGCCCATCTGCTCGACGTCTACCGGAACGCGCATCCGCGGGCCTAGCCCCGCGGTTTCCAGGTGAGCACGCGCCAGACATAGAGGATCACGATCCCCGCCACGATCGCGATCACGATCGGCGCGACCCAATGGTCGACCTCCTCGATCGTCGCGCCGAGCGCATAGCCGATGCTCACCAGGAAGACGTTCCAGATCGCGCTCCCCGCCGCAGTATAGCCGACGAAGCGCCAGAAAGGCATGTGCATCAGCCCTGCGGGGATCGAGATCACCGTGCGGCCGAGCGGCATGAAGCGGAACACGAACACCGTCGGCCCGCCCCAGCGGTCGAAATAGGCCTTGAGCCGCTCGATCTCGTGCCAGTCGAGCGTCAGCCAGCGACCCCAGCGGTCGATCAGCGGCTTCAGGCGCTGGTAGCCGAGACGCCGGCCGACCTCCCACCAGAAGAGGTTGCCGATCACCGTGCCCGCGGTGCCCACGGCGACGAGCAAGGTGAAGTCCATCTGCCCCTTGGCGACCGCGATGCCGCCCACCGACATGATCGCCTCCGACGGCACCGGCGGCACGACATTCTCGAGCATCATCAGGAAGAAGATGCCCCAATAGCCCCAGGATACCGCGTCCCACATGTCCGCCGGCTCAGCCGCGCCCGGCGACGCGGCGCTCGATCGCCTGCCAGATCAGCGCGGCGGTATCGGTGCCGTTGAAGCGGTCGATCGCGACGATGCCGGTGGGCGAAGTCACGTTGATCTCGGTCAGCCATTCGCCCCCGATGACGTCGATGCCCACGAAGAGGAGCCCGCGCTTGCGAAGCTCCGGCCCCAGCGCGGCGCAGATTTCCTTCTCCCGACCGGTGAGCTCGGTCTTCGCCGCCACGCCGCCGACCGCGAGGTTCGAGCGGATCTCGCCGGCGCCGGGCACGCGGTTGACCGCGCCCGCGACCTCGCCGTCGACCAGCACGATGCGCTTGTCGCCTTCTGCCACCGCGGGGAGGAAGGCCTGCACCATGTGCGGCTCGCGATAGGCGGTGTTGAACACCTCGATCAGCGAGGCGAGGTTGGCGCCGTCGCGCCCGACCTTGAAGATCGCCTTGCCGCCATTCCCGTGGAGCGGCTTGACGACGATCTCGCCATGCTCGGCGAGGAAGGCGCGCGCCTCGTCCAGGCTGCGCGTCACCAGCGTCGGCGGCATGAACTCGGCATAATCGAGCACGAATATCTTCTCGGGCGCGTTGCGCACGCTGGCCGGATCGTTGACCACCAGCGTCCGGTCCGCGATCCGCTCGAGCAGGTGCGTCGCGGTGATGTAGCCGAGGTCGAAGGGTGGATCCTGGCGCATCAGCACCACATCGGCCTCCGCGCCGAGATCGAGCCGCACCGGATCCTCGAAGCGGAAGTGATTGCCCTCGACGCGCTGGACGGTGACGGGATGCGCCTTGGTCCAGACATGCCCGCGCGAATAGTTCAGGTCCTCGGGGGCATAGTGAAACAGCCTGTGGCCGCGCGCCTGCGCCGCGAGCATCAGCGCGAAGGTCGAATCGCCGGCGATGTTGATCGCGTCGAGTGGGTCCATCTGCACGGCGACGTTGAGCGGCATTCGGCCTCCTTTAGGAACGCTATAGGTGGCTTATTGAACTAAGTCACCCTATCCAGGCGTTCTCGATATGGCGAGGCAGCGTCCTGGGAGCAATGAGGATCACGTCGACGCGGATATCGTCGCCCGGACCGGCGAAGCGTGGCATCAGATACTCGGCCGCCGCCGCGACGCGGGCGAGCCGGCGCTCGTCGATCGCGAAGTCGAGGTCGGCGCCGGTCGCGCGCGTCTTGACTTCGACGAAGGCGATCAGGCTGCCGCGGCGCGCTACCAGATCGACTTCGCCGGCCGGCGTCCGCACGCGCCGCGCGAGGATCTTCCAGCCCTTGAGCCACAGCCACCACGCCGCGCGCCGCTCGCCGTCGCGGCCACGCGTTTCCGCAGCGCGGCGATCCGTTGTCCTTCGCATGTCCCGCCACTCGCCCCTGTGGATAACTTGGGTTAAGCTCTCCGAACCGAGTCGCACATGACACTGGTCCGTCGCGTGTTTCCCGGGGGGTTAGCATCCAATGGAATCCAACGAGAGATATTATCGGCGTCGCGCCGCTCAGGAACTCGCAGCCGCGAAGCGGGCAGTGACCGAATCGGCAGTGCTCCGCCGCCGCCAGCTGGCGGAAACCTATCTGAGACGGCTCGCCGAGCTCACCGGCGCGGACGAAACGCGGGCGCTCGAGCGGGAATTCGCCTGAGCGCGACGGGCTCGATCGGGGATCGATCTAGCCCTTGAGCGCCATCGCCCGGGCGTAGAGCGCCTTGCGGTCGAGCCCCAGTTTCCGCGCCACCTCTCCCGCCGCCTTGGCGGGCGGGAGACGAGTCAGTGCTTCCGCGAGCGCGGCGTCGGCGTCCTCGGCGCTGGCGGGCGCGGCTTCGCCCGGCGGGGCGACCACCACGACGATCTCGCCCTTGGGCGGCGCCTCGGCATAGCGCGCGGCGAGCTGGGCCAGCGTACCGGTCACGCATTCCTCAAACCTCTTGCTAATCTCGCGCGCCACCGCCGCCTCGCGATCGCCCAGCCTCTCCGCCAGCGCCGTGAGGCAGGCGGCGAGGCGCGGTCCCGATTCGTAGAGCACGAGCGTCGCACGCACCGCCGCGACCTCGGCGATCGCCTCGGCGCGCGCCTGCTGCTTGGGAGGTAGGAAGCCCAGGAACAGGAAACGGTCGGTGGGCAGCCCCGCGAGCGTGAGCGCCGCGACCGCCGCGCAGGGGCCCGGGATCGTGGTCACCGCATGCCCTGCCGCGCGCGCGTCGCGGACCAGCTTGAAGCCCGGATCGGAGATCAGCGGCGTTCCCGCATCGGAAACGAGCGCGATCGCCTCGCTCGCCATCCGTGCGACCAGCCCCGGGCGCACCGCATCGGCATTATGGTCGTGATAGGGGATCATTTTCCCCTTCGCGCCCAAGTGGCGGAACAGTCCGGCGGTCACGCGGCTGTCCTCCACCGCAACCAGATCGGCTTTCAGGAGTATTTCAGCCGCGCGCGGGGAGAGGTCGCCGAGATTGCCGATCGGCGTGGCGACGATATAGAGGCCGGGCGAGAGAACAGAGTCCATTGGGAGGGTTCATGGCAGACGCGAACGGGAAACCGCAACGGGGCATCCTCCGCTGGGCCGCATTGGGCCTGGCGGCGATGCTCGCCGCTTGCGCGAGCGGGCCGCGCGTCGTCCCCGAATCGCGCCCCGCGCCGACCACCGAGGCGCCGCGACCCCGGCCGACCGCGCCGATCGCGCCCGGCCTGCCCCAGGACGTCGCGCGCCACCGCGTCGCCTTGCTCGTCCCGCTCACCGGCCCGAACGCCGGCGTCGGCAAGTCGCTCGCCAACGCGACTCAGCTCGCGATCCTCGACACCAGGAGCGATGCGATCCGCATCACCACCTACGACACCGCCGGCGGCGCCGCGAACGCGGCGCGCCAGGCGATCGCCGACGGCAATCGGCTGATTCTCGGCCCGCTGCTCTCCGAGGAGGCGCGCGAGGTCGCGCCCATCGCGCGGGCGGCGCGGGTGCCCGTGCTGAGCTTCTCGAACGACACCAGCGTCGCCGGCAACGGCACCTATCTGCTCGGCTATTCGCCCGCCCAGTCGATCGAGCGCGTGGTCGACTATGCGCGTGGGCAGGGGATCAGCAATTTCGCCGGCCTAGTCGCCAACGGCGTCTATGGCGAGCGCGCCTCGACGGCGTTCCTCCGCTCGGTCGAAGCGGCTGGCGGCAAGGTGCTCGCGCTCGAGACCTATGACGGACGGCCCGGATCGATGACCGCCGCGATCACGCGGCTCGGCCGCTCGCCCTATCAGGCGATCCTGGTCGCGGGCTCGGGCGCGAGCGGCGTGGCAGCCGCGCCGATCATCCGCCGCTCGGCCGGAGGCAAGGCCGCCAAGATCCTCGGCACCGAGCTGTGGAACACCGATTCGGCGATCGGCTCGAACGCAGTGCTGAGCGGCGCCTGGTTCGCGAGCGTGCCGGACAATTACTATCGCCAGTACGCGACCAAGTATCGCGCGCGGTTCGGCGCGGCGCCGTTCCGACTGTCGACGCTCGGCTATGACGCGGTGCTGCTCACCGTGCGGATCGCGCGCGAATGGCGGCCCGGCGACGAGTTCCCCGAGCGCCGCCTGACCGAGCGCGACGGCTTCGCGGGGCTCGACGGCGCGTTCCGCTTCGGCCGCGACGGCATCGCGCAGCGCGCGCTCGAAGTGCAGGAGATCAAGGGCGGGACGACCGTGACGGTCTCGCCGGCCCCGGCGAACTTCAACGGGAACTAGGCGATCACCAGCTCGCGCAATATCGCTTCGAGCACCGGCATTCCCGTCTCGGTGACTCGAAGCCGCGAGCCGGCGCGCGCCGCCAGCCCCTGGTCCTCCAGCCGCGCCAGCGCGCGGGTGTCGATCGGCGCATCTGGCATGCGCGCGAGGTCCATGCCCTCGGCGAGCCGCAGCCCCATCAGCAGCGCCTCGACGCCTTGCTCGCGCGGCTCGAGCGCGTCCTCGCGTTCGATGCCATGGCCGTTGCGCGCCACCGCGGCGATCCAGTTCTCGGGCTTCTTGCGGCGGAGCGTCGCCATCCCGCCGCGCCGGCCATGCGCGCCCGGGCCGATCCCGGCATAGTCGCCATAGCGCCAATAAGTGAGATTGTGCCGGCTCTCCGCGCCGGGGCGGGCATGGTTCGAGACTTCATAGGCGGGCAGCCCCGCCGCGGCGGTGATCGCGCGCGTCGTGTCGAACAGATCGGCGGCCGCATCCGGATCGAAGGCCTCGAGCTCGCCCTTCTCGAACAGGGTCGCGAAGCGCGTGCCGGGCTCGATGGTGAGCTGGTAGAGCGAGAGATGCTCGGTGCCGAAGGAAAGCGCGCGGTCGAGCTCGGCCTCCCATGCCGCGAGCGTCTGGCCGGGCCGGGCATAGATGAGGTCGAAGCTGACCCGGCTGAAGGCGCGCTGTGCGGTGGCGAGCGCCGCCAGCCCCTCGTCCACGCCGTGCGCGCGGCCGAGGAAGCGGAGCGCCTCGTCGTCGAACGCCTGCAGGCCGAGCGAGACGCGGTTGACGCCGGCGGCCGCGATGTCGGCGAAGCGCGCCGCCTCGACCGAGGAAGGGTTGGCCTCGAGCGTGATCTCGATGCCGGGCGCGAACCCCCAATGCCGCTCGGCGGCCTCGATCACCGCCGCGACGGTCTCGGGCGGCATCAGCGAAGGCGTGCCGCCGCCGAAGAAGATCGAGCCGAGCCGCCGCCCCGGCAGCATGGCGGCCTCGTGCGCGAGATCGGCGAGCATCGCGGCGCGCCATGCCGCCTGGTCGACGCTCTCGCGGACATGGCTGTTGAAGTCGCAATAGGGGCATTTCGACACGCAGAACGGCCAGTGCACATAGAGTGCGAGCGGGGTGGTGTCGGTGGTCATGCGCGCTGGGGTGTGTCGATATTCAAGAATTCTGGGACGATTTTTCTCTTTCGTCACCCCGGCCTTGGGCCGGGGTCCACCGCGCCGCATTGGATACCCTCGAGCCTCATGCCCATGACTCGCCTCCCGGTGGGCCGCGGCCCAAGGCCGGGGTGACGATCTTGGAAACTCGCCGTCCATCGACGCTCTGAATGTCAACAAGCCCTGGGGAAGGGCTGGAGCGGGTAACGGGAATCGAACCCGTGTATTCAGCTTGGAAGGCTGCTGCACTACCATTGTGCTATACCCGCTAGCCGCCGGCCGAGTGCCACAAGCGCGGGGGCCTGGTCAACCTCGGCCTATTTCCCCGTGAATGCCGGCTTGCGCTTCTGGAGGAAGGCCATGCCGCCCTCGGCCGCGTCGCTCGTCCCGCGTGCGGCGCGCTGGTGCGCCGCCTCCATGTCGAGCGCTTCGGCCAGTGTCGATTCGAGCGAGCGCGCGATGCCGCGGCGGATCATGCCGAGCGCGGCGGTCGGCCCCGCGGCGAGCCGCGTCGCCAGCTCCAGCGCCTCGCGGTCGAGCTGCTCGTCCGAGACGACGCGGTGCACCAGCCCCCATTCGCGCGCGGTGTGCGCTGGCAGGCGCTCGCCGAGCATCATCATCTCGGCGGCGCGCGCGCGTCCGATCAGGCGCGGCAACAGCCAGGTCGATCCGCCATCGGGCACCAGGCCGATATTGACGAAGGCCTGGAGGAAATAGCCGGTGTCACTCGCCACGCAGAAATCGGCGGCGAGCGCGAGGCTGCAGCCGATGCCGGCGGCGGGCCCGCGCACCGCGCTCACCACGGGCACGCCGAGCTCCGCCACCGCGAGGATCGTGGGATGGTAATGTTCGGTCAGCGCGCGATGGGTCGCCTCGGCGGGATCGTCCGAGGCGAGCGCCCCGCTCGCCACGTCGGCGCCCGAGCAGAAAGCGCGGCCGGCGCCCTGGAGCAGCACGGCGCGCGCGCCGCCCAGGTCGGCCAGCGCGGCGCGGATCTCGTCGAACATCGCCGGAGGGGCGGCGTTGAGCCGGTCCGGCCGGTTGAGCGTGAGCACCAGCACGTCGCCCTGCCGTTCGCTCAGGATCATTAGGTCGCCCATCTCTGCCCTCCTCTTCGAAGGTCAGCTGGCACTTCCCGGGGATAGGCGCAACCTCAGTCGCCGGAGAGCGGGCGCGGCCCCTGATCCGTAGCGTCAAGCAGCGAGTCGCCGCCGAGCGTGCGGTAGAGCGTCACGAGATTGCTCGCTTCGATCAGCCGAGTCGCGACCAGCTGGCGCCGCGCCGCGTAGAGCGAACGCTGCGCATCGAGGCTGGCGAGGAAGGGTTCGATTCCACCGCGATAACGGGCGTCCGCCAGCCGGTAGCTGTCCTCAGCGGCGGCGAGCTGGGTGGTGTCGGCGCGGAGCTGGTCGGCGATCGTGCCGCGCCGCGCGAGCGCATCGGCGACTTCGCGGAAGGCGGTCTGGATCGCCTTCTCATAGGTCGCGAGCGCCGCGTCGCGCTGCGCCTGGCTGAGCTCGACGCCGGCGCGGCCGGCGCCGGCGCGGAAGATCGGATAGTCGGCGTTCGCCCCGGCCGACCAATTGAAGCCATTGCCCGAGAGGAGCCCGGTCAGTGCGTTGCTCGCGAAGCCCAGAAGCCCGGTGAGCGAGATGCGCGGGAAGAGCGCGGCGCGCGCCGCGCCGATCTCGGCATTGGCGGCGCGGAGCTGATATTCGGCCTGCACCACGTCGGGGCGGCGCAGCAGGATGCCCGAGTCGATGCCCGCAGGCAGTGCGGTCACGGTCGGCGCCGCCTCGTCGAGCGAGGCGGGGAGCAGCGCCGGATCGATCTCGGCGCCGACGAGCAGGCGCAGCGCGTTGACGTCCTGCGCAAGCGCGGTCCGCTGCTCCGCGACGTCGGACTGGGCGGCGGCGAGCACCTGCTCGGCCTGGCGCAGGTCGGTGCGCGGCGCGATGCCGCCCTCGAGCCGCGCGCGGGTCAGCCGCACCGAGCGTTCGGCGCTCGCCACGGTGTCCTCGGCTATCTTGAGCAGACTCGCATCCGCCGCGTGGTTCAGCCAGGCGTCGGCGATGTCGCCGATCATGGTGAGCCGCGTGGCGCGCGCCGCGGCCTCGGTCGCGAACCAGCGATTCTGCTCGGCGCGAGTCAGCGAGGCGACGCGGCCGAACAGGTCGAGCTCGAAACTCGGGATGATGGCATCGGCGGAGAAATTGGTGCGCGCGGCACGGCTCGTGCTTCCCGCGCGCTCGCCTCCCGAGGCCGTGGCGCCCGCGCCGGCATCGACTTCGGGGAAACGGTCGGCGCGCTGGATGCGATATTGCGCGCGCGCCGCAGCGATGTTGGCGGCGGCGACGCGCAGGTCGCGGTTATTGGCGAGCGCCTGCTCGATCAGCTGCTGGAGCCGCGCGTCCCGGAAGACTTCGCGCCAGGTCACCGCCGGCAGCGTCGCTTCGCTTTGCCGCAGATAGGCGTCGCCCACCGGCCAGGATGGGGCGACCGGCGCTTGGGGCCGGACATATTTCGGGTCCATCGAGCAGCCGGCGAGCGCCGTGCCGGTCAGCAGGACGAGGAGCGCACGCCTCATGCCTGCGCCTCCCGCTTGCGCGCGCGCCGCTCGCGCAGCGCCTTGATCGCGTCGCGCACGCCGCGGCGGACGAGTACGAAGAACAGCGGGATGTAGAAGATCGCGAGGATCAGCGCAGTGACCATGCCGCCGATCACCGCGGTGCCGATCGCAATGCGGCTGTTCGCGCCGGCGCCGGTCGAGATCGCCAGCGGCAGCACGCCGAAGACGAAGGCGAGGCTGGTCATCACGATCGGGCGGAAGCGGATGCGCGCCGCCTCGATGGCGGCGTCGATCACGCGCTTGCCTTCCTTCTCGGCGCGCTCGGCGAACTCGATCATCAGGATCGCGTTCTTGGTGGCGAGGCCCATCGTCGTGAGCAGGCCGATCTGGAGATAGACGTCGTTCTGCAGGCCCCGCAGCGTCACCGCGAACACCGCGCCGACCAGGCCCAGCGGAATGACGAGCATCGCCGCCACCGGGATCGACCAGCTCTCGTAGAGCGCGGCCAGGCACAGGAACACGACGATCAGCGACACCGCGTAGAGCAGGGGCGCCTGGCCGCCGGCGAGCCGCTCCTGATAGGAAAGCCCTGCCCAGGCGATGCTGGTTCCCGGGATCTGCGCGGCGAGCGCCTCCATCCGCTGCATCGCCTCGCCCGAGCTCTTGCCCGGCGCCGGCTGCCCCTGGAATTCGAAGGAAGGGATGCCCTGGAAGCGCGACATGGTGGTCGGCGCGGTCGACCAGCTCGTGCGCGCGAAGGAGGAGAAGGGCGCCATCTGCCCGTCCCTGCTGCGGACGAACCACTCGTCGATGTTCGCGGGCTCCGCCCGGTACGGCGCATCGCCTTGGACATAGACGCGCTTCACGCGGCCGCGGTCGATGAAGTCGTTGACGTAGCGGCCGCCCCAGGCGGTCGACAGCGTCGAATTGACGTCCCCCTGGGCGAGGCCGAGCGCGGCGAGCTTCTCCTGGTCGATGTCGACCTTGAGCGTCGATACGTCGGGCAGGTCCGAGAGGCGGACATTCACAAGGTCGGGATCGGCGTTCGCGGCGGCGAGCAGCCTGTCGCGCGCGGCGATGAAGTCCTCGCGGCTCATGCCGCTGGTGTTCTGCAGCTCCATCGTGAAGCCGCTCGACTGGCCGAGGCCGCGGATCGCCGGGGGCACCAACGCGAAGACCTGCGCGTCGCGGAAGTTGCGGAAGGCGGCCGAGGCGCGCTGGACGATCGCGTCGGCGCTTCGCTCGCGGCCCGGGCGGTCCTTCCAGGGGACGAAGTTGATGAACCCCTGGCCGGTGTTCTGGCCGCTCACGCCGCCGCCGCCACCGCCGGTGACGGTGAAGGTGACCGCGACGTTCCTGCTTTCCTGCTCCTGCATGTAGCGCTCGATCGCGCGCTGCACCTCCTGCGTGCGGCTCTGGGTGGCGCCGGCGGGAAGGCGGAACTGGATCGAGGCGGCGCCCTGGTCCTCGGTCGGGAGGAAGCCGGTCGGCAGCCGATAGAACATCAGCACGAGCAGCACGCAGACCCCCGCATAGATCAGCAGGAAGATCCACTTGCGGTCGACCACATAGGCGATGGTGCCGGTATAGCGCTCGACGGTCGCGTGGAAGCCGGCGTTGAACTTGTCGCGGGCGCCCGCGAAGAAGCGGCCGAGCGCGGGAAAGCACCGCTCGATCCAACCCTGGCGCTCCTCGCTCTTGCGCTTGAGCATGGTCGCGGTGAGCGCCGGACTGAGGATCAGCGCGACGAGCACCGAGAGCACCATCGCCGAGACGATCGTCACCGAGAATTGCCGATAGATCACGCCGGTCGATCCGCCGAAGAACGCCATCGGCAGGAACACCGCGGAGAGCACCAGCGCGATCGCGACGAGCGCGATCTGGATCTGGTCCATCGACTTGATCGTCGCCTCGCGCGGGGTGAGCTCGGGATCCTCCTCCATCAGGCGCTCGACATTCTCGACCACGACGATCGCGTCGTCGACGAGCAGGCCGATCACCAGCACCAGACCGAACAAGGTGAGCGTGTTGATCGAATAGCCGAGCGCGTAGAACACGGCGAAGGTGCCGAGCAGCACCACCGGCACTGCGATCATCGGCACGAGCGTGGCGCGCCAGCTCTGCAGGAAGACGAACATCACGATCACGACGAGCAGGATCGCCTCGACCAGCGTCTTCACCACTTCCTCGATCGACAGCTCGATGAAGGCGGTGGTGTCGTTCGCATAGGCGTAGTTGAAGCCCGCCGGGAAGCTGCGCGCGATGTCCGCGACCTTGGCCTTGACCAGGTCGGCGGTCTCGAGCGCGTCGGCCCCGGGGGCCAGGCTGATCGCGATGCCGGCGCCGGGATGGCCGTTGACGCGGCTCACCGCATTGTAGCTCTCCGCGCCCAGCTCGATCCGCGCCACGTCCTTGAGCAGCACGTTCGCGCCGCTCTGGTCCGTCTTGAGGATGATCTTCGCGAACTGCTCCGGAGTCTGCAGCCGCGACTGGGCGGTCACGGTCGCGTTCAGCATCTGGGTGCCGGGCATCGGCTGCCCGCCGATCTCGCCCGCTGCGACTTCGGTGTTCTGGTTCTGGATCGCCGTCACCACGTCGCTCGGCATCAGCGCATAGCTCGCCAGGCGATCCGGGTTCAGCCAGATGCGCATCGCATAGGGCGCGCCGAAGACATTGGTGTCGCCCACGCCCGGGATGCGCGCGATCGTGTCCTGCATGTTGGACGCCATCCAGTCGGACACGTCCTGGTTGGTGCGCTTGTCGGTCTCGTCATAGACGCCGATGATCAGCAGGAAGTCGGGGTTCGACTTGGTGACGCGCAGGCCCTGCTGCTGGACCTGCTGGGGCAGGCGGGAAAGCGCCTGCTGCACCTGGTTCTGGACCTGGACCTGCGCGATGTCGGGATCGGTGCCCTTCTCGAAGGTGGCGGTGATGTTCACCTGGCCGCGCGACGTGGAGGACGAGCTGAAATAGGTGAGCCCGTCGATGCCGGTGAGCTGCTGCTCGATCACCTGGGTGACCGAGTTCTGCACCGTCTCGGCCGAGGCGCCGGGATAGGTGGCGCGGATGTTGACCTGGGGCGGGGCGATGTCGGGATATTGCGCGATGGGCAGCGAGAAGATCGCGCCCAAGCCCATCAGCATGGTGATGATCGCGATCACCCAGGCGAAGATCGGGCGGTCGATGAAGACGCGGGACATCGGGGCCTAGCCGCCCTTCGACTTGGCCGCGCCGGCCTGGCCCTTGCGCGGCGCCTCGATCCGCTGCGGCGTGTCCGCGGGGACCGGGCGGATGTCGCCGTTGGGGCGCAGGTTCGCGATGCCCTGCACGATCACCTTGTCGCCCGGGCTGAGCCCGCCGGTCACCACCCAATTGGCGCCGAGCGTCCGGTCGGCGACGATCTCGCGCGCGATCGCCTTGTTGCCCGGGCCGACGATCCAGACCTGGGCATTGCCCTTGGCGTCGCGCGACACGGCCTGCTGCGGCACCAGGAAGGCGCGGTTGTCGATCGCCTGGGCGAAGATCGCGCGGGCGAACATGCCGGGGAGCAGGATGCCCTGCGGATTGGGGAAGCTCGCGCGCAGCGTCACCGTGCCGGTGCTCTCGTTGACCATCACCTCGGAGAATTCGACCGTGCCGGCCAGGCCATAGTCGCTGCCGTCCTCGAGCTTGAGCCGTACCGTCGCGCTCGCCGGGGTGACGCCGTTCTGCGCGAGCGCGCGGCGCAGCGCGAGCAGGTCCGCGCTCGATTGCTGGATGTCGACATAGATCGGATCGAGCCGCTGGATCACTGCGAGCGGATCGGCCTGGTTGGTGGTCACCAGCGCGCCCTCGGTGAAGAGCGAGCGGCCGATTCGGCCGGTGATCGGCGCGGGGACGCGGGTGAAGTTCAAGTTGATCCGCGCGGTGCGCAGCGCGGCGTTGTTCTGCGCGACCTGCGCGCTCGCCTGGCGCGCGGCCGAGGCGGCGTCGGTATAATCCTGCTTCGCCACCGCTTCCATGTCGGCGAGCGGCTTGTAGCGTTCGGCCTTGATCCGCGCCGCCTCGGCGGTCGCCTGCGCGCTCTGGAGATTGGCGGAGGCTTGGGCGACCTGGGCCGCGTAAAGGCTCGGATCGATCTGATAGAGCGTCTGCCCCTGGCGGACGATCGAGCCTTCCTTGAAGAAGCGGCGGCGGATGATTCCGGCCACCTGCGGGCGGACCTCGGAGCTCTGATAGGCAGTGACGCGGCCCGAAAGCTCGGTGGTCACTGGCACGCTGCCCGGCTGGACGACGACATATCCGACCTGCGGCGGCCCGCCGGCGCCGCGCTGGCCTTTCTTCTGAGCACTGTCGCCGCCCCCGCTGGCGCACGAGGCGAGCATCAGGGCGGCGGTGAGCAGCGTAAGGGCGGATCGATGGGGGCTGGCCGGCGGAATAGCGCGCAAATTCTTCAACCCGATCATAGCGCCGCGACTCGGGCGCAGTTCAGTGTCGAGCGAGGCTCATGAGGATGCAGTTTCGCATGCGCAACCGAAGAAATATACCGGAAACGCGAAAGCCCGTTCCCCCGGTTTCCAGCGCCGATCCGCATCGCGCGTTGCGGCGCGCGCGCAACCCGCCTATTGGCGCGCGCCAATGGCACGTATCGAAACCCCCAACCGGATCCGGGGCACCCAGGACATTTTCGGCGAGGAGCAGCGGCGGTTCGCCGCAGTGCTCGACGCGTTCGAGCGCGTGCGCCGCCTCTATTGCTTCCAGCGCGTCGAGGTGCCCGTGTTCGAGGCGACCGGCGTGTTCGCACGCTCGATGGGCGAGACTTCGGACGTGGTCTCGAAGGAGATGTATACCTTCGAGGACAAGGGCGGCGACCTGATCACGCTCCGCCCCGAATTCACTGCTGGCATCTGCCGGGCCTATATCACCGAGGGCTGGCAGCAATATGCGCCGCTGAAGCTCGTCACGAGCGGCCCGGTGTTCCGCTACGAGCGGCCGCAAAAGGGTCGCTTCCGCCAGTTCCACCAGCTCGACGCCGAGATCATCGGCGCGGCCGAGCCCGCCGCCGATGTCGAGCTGCTCGTCCTCGCCGACCAGCTGCTGCGCGCGCTCGGGATCGAGGGCGTGACGCTCCAGCTCAACACGCTGGGCGACGCGGCGACGCGCGACGCGTGGCGGGCGGCGTTGGTCGCGCATTTCGAGAAGCACAAGGGCGAGCTGTCCGAGGACAGCCTGGTCCGGCTCGAGAAGAACCCGCTGCGCATCCTCGATTCGAAGGACCCGCGCGACCGCCCGATCGCCGACAGTGCGCCCGACATCGATGCGTATCTCACCGACAAGGCGCGCGCCTTCTTCGACGCGGTGACGACGGGGCTCGACGCGGCGGGGGTCGCCTGGACCCGCAATTCGCGCCTGGTCCGCGGGCTCGATTACTATCGCCACACCGCCTTCGAGTTCGCCACCGACCGCCTCGGTGCGCAGGGCACCGTGCTCGCGGGTGGGCGCTATGACGGGCTGATCGGCAATCTCGGCGGTCCCGAGACGCCGGGCGTCGGCTGGGCGGCGGGGATCGAGCGGCTCGCGATGCTGATCGCGGAGCCGGAGAGCGAGCGTCCGGACGTTGCCGTGGTCGTCGAGGACGATCGAGTACTGCGCGACGGCATGTACCTTCTCGCAGAGCTTCGGAGGGCCGATATTTCAGCCGAGCTGTTCGCCGCAGGCTCTCCGAAGAAGCGCTACGACAAGGCGATCAAGAGCAACCCGCGTCAAACGGTTTCCCTCACCTGGGAGAATGATCTGCCCAGCGTGAGGAAGAGGTTGCTCGATCCGCATTGGACCGGTGGCCCCGTCAACAGGGTGCTCGAGGACGTCTCGTGGCCGACCGTGCGTAGCCAGAAGGCATGAAGATCCCCGCCGACCGCATCGCCGCGATCGAGGCGCGGCGCGACGAGCTGCAGGCGCTGATGGCGACCGGCGACCTCAGCGGCGACCGCTTCGTCGCGGTCTCCAAGGAATATGCCGAGCTGGAGCCCGTCGCGCGCGCCGCGGCCGAGGTGCGGCGGCTGCGCTCGGAGGCGGTGTCGCTCCAGCACATGACGCACGACGCCGACGAGGAGCTGCGCCACCTCGCCGAGGAGGAGCTCCACGAGAACCGCGTCGCGCTCGAGGCCGCCGAGCGCGCGCTGGCGCTGGCGCTGCTTCCCCGCGATGCCGCCGATGCGCGGCCGGCGATGCTCGAGATCCGCGCCGGCGTGGGCGGCGACGAGGCCGCCCTGTTCGCCGGCGACCTGCTCCGCATGTACCAGCGCTATGCCGATCGCATGGGCTGGAAGGTCGAGCTGATCTCCGCCTCCGATTCGGAGTTCGGCGGCTACAAGGAAGTCGTGCTCAGCGTCACCGGCACCGGCGTGTTCGCCAAATTGAAGTTCGAGAGCGGCGTCCACCGCGTCCAGCGCGTGCCCGCGACCGAGGCGGGCGGGCGCATCCACACTTCGGCGGCGACCGTCGCGGTGCTGCCCGAGGCCGAGGAGGCCGACGTCAAGATCGAGGAGAAGGATCTCCGTATCGACATCTATCGCTCCTCCGGGCCGGGCGGACAGGGCGTCAACACCACCGATTCGGCGGTGCGCATCACCCATCTGCCCACCGGGATCGTCGTGATCCAGCAGGACGAGCGCTCGCAGCACAAGAACCGCGCCAAGGCGATGAAGGTGCTCCGCACGCGCCTCTACGAGGCCGAGCGCGAGCGCCTCGCCGCGGAACGCTCGGGCGCGCGTGCGTCGATGGTCGGCTCGGGCGACCGTTCGGAGCGCATCCGCACCTACAACTTCCCGCAGGGGCGCGTGACCGACCACATGTCT
>CBIFVW010000035.1:0-19703 GCA_966186155.1 uncultured Sphingomonas sp. | reverse complement strand
GCTCAGCGCTGGTCGATCGTCGCGGTCGACGGGTGATGCTTGTCAAGATGCCGCTTTATCATCTTGAGATTGCGCGAGTTCGAGCGGAAGAAGAAGTCGGGGAGAGCGCCCACCCAGGGGATCAGCCCGAGCAGCCAGTCGAACCCGACATTGCCCATCATGCGTACGATCGTGCTCTTGGGCATGCCGAGATTGCGGGCCTCCCAGGCCATATAGAGCCCCATCGCCGCCGCGACGGTGGTGCCGATGCCGGGGACGAGGTCGAGGATCACGTCGAGGCCGAGCGTCTGCTTGGTGCCGGGGATCGTGAGGCTGCGCTCGAGCAGATGCTCCATCGCCTCGATCCTGCGGCGGACATCCGCTGCGTGGCGGCCGAGCGGAAGCCCCTTCGTGCCGATACCCGAAGCCATCCGCGTCGTCTTCGCCATGCTCACCTCGTCTCGTTGCGCAGATGATTCAACGGGTGCCAGGCGCGGGCGTTCCCCTGCCAGGCTTGCAACCTCAGCGCGACGATAGCCCAGCGGAAGGGCTGCGCGATAGGGATGTATGCGGACTCCTGCAGGATCGCGGCGTCGGCTTCGGCGATGCGGTGCGCGCGCGCGTCGAGGTCCGGCGCGTCGCGGCCGGCGGTGACGAGCAGGTTGGTGTCATCGGAACAGAGTTGGCAGGCGGTGGCGACGAACCAGCGTGCGCTGTCATAGGGGGCCACGGCGTCGATCAGCCGGAGATCGGCTTCCTCGCCGATGCCGACTCGCCGGGGATTGAGGCCGATCGCGTACAGCGCTTCGGCCATGCGCGCCCAGACGAGCGTCGCGCCGGGTCCGCCGGGCAGCGCGACGCGGATCGTCACGGGACCTGGATGCGCTCGCCGCCAGGCCCCTACGATATCGCGGGCTGCGGCGCGGCGGGCGTCGAGGGGCAGCGCCGCCCAGTCGGGCTTGGCAGGCGGGCTGGCGGAATCGAGCTGGGCGGGGAGCAGGGTCTCGATCGGAGCCCAGTCGGGATGAACCTGAGCGGTCAGCGACGCCCGATCGATCGCCATCGCGATGGCGGCGCGATTGGCTGGATCGGCAAGAAAGCCGTCGCGCGAGACCACGGCGAATCCGAACAGCCCCAGCGCGGGATCGATCCGGATATTGTCCGGGGCGATGCCCGCCGCGCCGACGATCGGCCAGTCGGCGAAGCTGCCGCCGAGCACGAGATCGGATTCGCCGGCGCGGAAGCGCGCGATCGCGGCGGAGGCGCGCTCGCCGCGCAAGAACAGGGTCTCCTCGGGCTCGGGCGTAGCGGCGTCTTCGGGTGGAGTGGCGGGATCGGGCGCGGGGACGAGCCGCAGGCCTGCCGGTGTCGCCAAGGCACGGAACGGGCCGCTGCCGTCGAGCGCAGTGGGGCGGAAGACCGCCAGTTCGGGCTGGGCGAACAGCTTGAGCAGATCGGGACGCGGGCGCTTCAGCCGCACTTCGATCACCTGGGGCGTCATCTCGACGATCTCGTCGATCACCGCGAGGAACGGCGCGAGGGCGTTGCGGCTTCGAGGCGCGATCGCCCGGCGGAGCACGCGAACGACCTGCTCGGCGGTCACCGGCGTGCCATTGGGCCATTGCGCCTCGCGCAGGCGGAAGATGTAGCTGCGACCGTCGTCGATCACGATCCAGCGCTCGGCGAGCCCGGGCTCGATCTGGCCCGCGGCGTCGAAACGGACGAGGCCCTGGGCAGTCGCGCCCATCAGCACGCGGCGGGCCGGGTCCAGTGGGGCCGTGCTGGGATCGACGGGCTGGGCGCCCGCGCCGATCGCGCTCACCACCACGGCGGTGTCGTCGCGCCGCTGGCCGCCATTGCCGCACGCGGCGAGCGCTAGCGCGGTCAAAAGACAGAGGAGAGAGCGGTGCATCGGCGATTCCGGCTGGGAAACCGAGGTGTATGGTGCGGTCCCGTTCCTGCCAACCCCGTGCCGGCCATCTTTGGAGGTCCGCTACATTTTCCCATGCAGCGTAAGCGTTTACCATGTCCGCGCAGCGCTCGGCCGGAACCTTTGCCGCGCCTGACGGTTGGCGCTTGCGTCAACTCCAGGGAGGTGATCCGTGACTCGTATCTTCAGTAGAGCCGCGACCGCCGCGGCGATTATGTCCCTCGCGGCGGCGCCAGCGCTCGCCGCGCCAGGCAATCCTGCGTCGCAGCTGTCGCTTCGCGCCGCCACGGCATCGAAGAACAGCTCCAAGATCACGCCGCCGCCGCTGATCGCGGTGATCGGCATCCTCGCGATCGTGGGCGGCGGCGTCTGGATCGCGGTCGACGACGATTCGCCCGACAGCCCGTAGAATCAGCCGCTGGTGCGGACGGCGGGACTCGAACCCGCACGCCCCGAGGGGCAGGAGATTTTAAGTCTCCGGCGTCTACCGGTTCCGCCACGTCCGCGCGAAACAACGCAAGCGCATGGGCGGCCCGGCGTCAAGCGGCGTCGGGCCCCGTGCCAGGGGGCGCTCAGACGTTGAGCTTGCTGCGCATTTCTTTGCCGGGCTTGAAATAGGGCACCCGCTTGGCGTTGACTTCGACCGTCTCGCCGGTGCGCGGATTGCGGCCCGTGCGCGCGTCGCGCGCGCGCGTGGAGAAGGCGCCGAAACCGCGGAGCTCGACTCGTCCGTCCTCGGTCAGACGGCCGACGATCTCGTCGAAGAACACCGAGACGATCTTCTCGACCTCGCGGACCGAAAGGCCCGGATTGTCCTGGACCAGCAACTGAACGAGTTCCGACCGGATCATCCGCACCCTCCCTTTGCGCACACGGACGGCGGGGATTTCCGTGTGGGCGCTAACCCCTGTTAAGGGTCTCTAGCGCCGTTCGGCAATCTGCATCAACCCGCAGATTCGAATTTTTCCAATGATATGAGGCGGGGAGCGGCTTTTTTCACCGCTCCCCGCGTCCGATCACTGCTTCTCGCTGCGGGCCTTGAGAGCCTCGCCGAGAATGTCGCCGAGCGACGCGCCCGAGTCGGACGAGCCGTACTGGGCGACTGCCTGCTTCTCCTCGGCGATCTGCATCGCCTTGACCGAGAAGGTCGGCTTCTTCGAACGATCGAAGCCGGTCACCATCGCATCGAACTTCTGACCGACCTGGAAGCGCTCCGGACGCTGCTCGTCGCGGTCGCGGCCGAGATCGGTGCGCTTGATGAAGCCGGTCGCGCCGTCCTCGCCGACCTGCACCTCGAGGCCGGCGTCGCGGACCTCGAGAACGGTGACGGTGACGATCTGGTTCTTGTTGAGGCGGTCGGCCGATCCGGTCGCGCCGGCAGCGGCTACGCCGCCGCGCTCGAGCTGCTTCATGCCGAGCGAGATGCGCTCCTTGTCCGGCTCGACCGCGAGCACGATCGCCTTAACGGTCTCGCCCTTGCGGTGCAGGTTGAGCGCGTCCTCGCCCGAGATGCCCCAGGCGATGTCCGACATGTGGACCATGCCGTCGACGTCGTTGTCGAGGCCGATGAACAGGCCGAACTCGGTGGCGTTCTTGACCTCGCCTTCGACTTCGGTGCCGACCGGATGCTCGGCGGCGAAACGCTCCCACGGATTCTGCTGGGCCTGCTTGAGGCCGAGCGAGATGCGGCGCTTCTCGGCGTCGACCTCGAGCACCACGACTTCGACTTCCTGCGAGGTCGAGACGATCTTGCCCGGGTGCACGTTCTTCTTGGTCCAGCTCATCTCCGAGACGTGGACCAGGCCCTCGATGCCCGGCTCGAGCTCGACGAACGCGCCATATTCGGTGATGTTGGTCACGCGGCCCGACAGCTTCGCGCCGACCGGATACTTGGCGGCGGCGCCATCCCACGGATCGCTCTCGAGCTGCTTCATGCCGAGCGAGATGCGCTGGGTGTCGCGGTTGATGCGGATGATCTGCACCTTCACCGTGTCGCCGATGTTGAGCATCTCCGACGGGTGGTTGACGCGCTTGTAGCTGAGGTCGGTGACGTGGAGCAGGCCGTCGATGCCGCCCAGGTCGACGAACGCGCCGTAATCGGTGATGTTCTTGACGACGCCGTCGATGATCTGGCCCTCGTGCAGGCTCTGGATCAGGCCCGAACGCTGCTCGGCGCGGGTCTCCTCGAGCACCGCGCGGCGCGACACGACGATGTTGCCGCGCTTGCGGTCCATCTTGAGGATCTGGAAGGGCTGCGGGATGTCCATCAGCGGCGTGACGTCGCGCACCGGACGGATGTCGACCTGCGAGCCGGGGAGGAAGGCCACCGCGCCCGAAAGGTCGACGGTGAAGCCGCCCTTGACGCGGCCGAAGATCACGCCCTCGACGCGGGCCGACTTGGCGAATTCGGCCTCGAGCTTGTCCCAGGCGGCTTCGCGGCGGGCGCGGTCACGGCTGAGCATCGCTTCGCCGTTCGCATTCTCGACGCGGTCGACATAGACCTCGACTTCGTCGCCGACCTTGAGATCGGCCTTCTGGCCCGGAGCCGCGAACTCGCGCAGCGGAACGCGGCCTTCGCTCTTGAGGCCGACGTCGATGACGGCGAGGTCGTTTTCGATGGCAGTGACGGTGCCGATCACGACGCGGCCTTCGAAGCCGTCCGCCTGACCCAGGGTCTGGTCGAGAAGCGCCGCAAAATCGTCGCGGCTGGGATTTGCCGTAGTGGCCATAAAAATCAGATTCCTACTTCACGTTGTTTCCGGCCGGCCGGTTGGTTCCGGCGGTCTTGGAGGCCAGACTTGCCGCGTCGGCCGATCGCCGGGCACGGCATCCGTCGCGCGGGTGCATCGGAGGAATGGGCCAGACGCCTTTGAAAGCGAAAAGGGCGCGTGAGAGTCGCCCCTCCGCGCCTTCCTCCACGGGCACCCGCCCGCCGGACGCGCGCGCCATAGCCGAAGCGGGGAGGAGTCGCAAGCATTGCGGCCGGACGCGCGGGATGCGACGTGCGCGGAACACGAAGGGAAATAGCTATGGATTATCGGAACGAGAAATTCGAAGGCGGCACGGTAGCGCTCGACGGCAACAGCTACGTCAACTGCACCTTCACCGACGTGGTGTTCCACTATGCGGGCGGGCCGGTCGAGATGGAGAATTGCGGCATGGACCGCTTCTCGTTCCAGTTCGGCGGCGACCTCGCCCAAGGACTCTTCACGCTCTACCAGCTCTTCGGCACCGACGGGATGCTCCAGATCCTCCGCGGCTTCACCGAGCCGGGCGAAGGCGGCGAGATCGAGCTCAGGGTCTAGCGAGCGGGAGGGTCAGGCCGCGACGCGTAGCGCCGCGCCGGTCTGGCGCATGACCACCGGGCGGAACACCAGCGACAGCACCATCGGCTCGTCGCCCGGCGGCGGAGCGGCGATCAGCAGGCCGGTGGGGCCCGCGCGGAACAGGCCGGGGCCCATCGTCTCCATCGCGTCCAGCGTCGCCGGAGCGGCGATCGTCGATTCCTGCCGGCCCTTCTTCATCTCCTCGATCGGGAGATAGCCGAACTCCTCGACCTGCACCCATTCGCAGATCCGGCCGAGCTGGATCGCGATCGTCGGCCGCTGCGGCCCCATGGGAATGCGGACGAGATAATAGCCGTCGGCGGTCGGATAGGCCGGGAAGTCGACGATACCCTGCTCGGTCGCGCTCGCGACGATCACCGGCACGTCGATCCCGCCCACTTCGAAATCGGTGCTCCTGAGGTCGAGCTTGAAGCGCGATGCAGTGAAATTGGCGAGGCTCACCGGCAGGCCCTGCGCCTGGAGTTCGGCCGACATGAACTGGGGAAGCTGGTCGTTGTAGAATGTGAGGCCGCGGCGCCGGAGGCCATGGCGGCCGCGATTGACGTCGACCAGCGCCTCGCTGGCGGCGCTCCCCATGTTGTAGTCGAAGTTGAAGCTCTCGAAGACGCCGACCTCCTTGGCGTTGGGCAGGAAGAAGAGCCGCGCGAAGCTCGCCGCGGCTGCGCGGCAGCGGCTGTCGAGATCGTCCGAACGCGGCGCGCGGAGCTGGCCGCGGCCGCGCTCGCGCACATAGTCGAGGCAAGCCTCCTGCACGATGCCGCGCGTGGCGTTGTGCGCGGCCTTGGCGTCGACCTTCTCGCGAACGGCCCCGCCTTCGGCGGTGAAGTCGATGGTCGAGCCCTGCTCGACATTGCACAATTGCTCGAGCACCACGATCGACCGCGAGAGCGCGTGGAGCGTGCGATGATCGAAATTGCGCACGTCGATCATGCCGCGCTTGAGAAGGCCCGAGCGGCGCTTCTCGCGGAGGAAGATGTAGCGGCCGGTGACCTCGACGTTCATCGCCTCGGCGAGGATCGGCGTCAGCAGGTTCTGGACGGTACCGTTATAGCCGATGTCGACCAGCATGACCGCGTCGCCGTCGTGCACGCCGGCGGCGTTCAGATGCGCGACCAGCTTCTTGAGGAAGGCGCCCCGGCGCGTGAAGATCTTGCGCTTGATCTCGCCGTTCCGGCGAACCCAGGCCGCGAAGGCCTTGCGCTGCTCCTTCTGGTCGCCCTTGAGGAACCTCGCATATTCGTTCTCGAACAGCATGAGCTGCTTGGCGAGCGAACGGATCGGCAGGCGCTCGGTCCATTCCTCGAGATAATGGTCGAGGAACTTCTCGTCGGCGATGCTGGCGCGCAGCGCGACGAAGCGGCTGATCTCGACGGTCCGGGCGCCCGCGTCGGGATAGAGGGCGTCGAACACCTTGAAGGGCAGATAGCCGTCCCGCATCACGAAGAGCGGACGGACGGGCCGGCCGGCGGCGGCGCTCGCCTCGTCGAGCTCCTGCTTGAGCCAATGCGCGAAGGCGGCGAGGCCCGGCCCCATGATGTCGTGCCCCAGCGCATAGGCGGGATCGTCCGAACGGCGGAGGGCGATCTGGGCACGGTGCGGCTGGCAGATCGGCTTCGAGATACCGGCGCTGGGATCGAGCATCAGCGCGGTCGCGGCTTCCATGCGCAGCCGTGCGGCGGCATCGGCATCGAACTGGACGAGATGGACGGCATGCAAGCCGTGCTCGTCCGCTGCGACATAGTCGGCGGCGCGGTTGTCGCCGACATGGAGGATCCTGTCGGGCGCCACGCCGATCGCGTCCAGCACATGCGCGAACAGGCCGTCACGCTTGCCTTCTCCATAGGCGTTCGAGACGAAGACCCGGTCGACCAGCGCCAGCACCTCCTCGCCCGCCGCAGCTGCCACGTGGCTGCGGAGCTGCGCTTCGGTCAGGTACATGTCGGAGACGAGGATGACCTGGAGGCCGCGGCGCTTCGCCTCGCGCATCAGCACGACGGTGGGTGCGAAGGCGAAGGCGTGGTGCGCCTCGATCGCGAGCTCGCGATCGATCGCGGAGTCGATCTCGGCCTGGTCCACCTCGCCGAGCATCTCGCGATAGATGTCGGCGAGGCCGACCTCGCGCGCGCCGCTGCGGACGAGCGCACGCTTGCGGGCGTGCGATTCGGCCCACATGCGCGGTTCGACGCCGCCGCCGGTGACGTCGAGATCGGCGAAGACGTCGGTGGGAGCATGGGTGTTGCGCCAGATCAGCGTGTCGAAACAGTCGAGCGAGAGCACTTCGATGCCCGCGGGCGCCCGGTCCAGCAGCCCCTCGATCTCGAACGCGCGCACCGTCATCTGCATTGCTCATCCCCCCGAAAGCTCGGCGGGCGCACTCTGGGCAGTCGTGGTTAGGAACAGGTTAACCCTGTTCAGGCGCTCTGGCTGGAGGATTTGGCCTTCGCCGCCATGCGGCTCTCGGTGATCGCGATCGCGCGCTGAGTGGCGGCGTCGATCGAGAGAAAGCTCGTGTCGAGCAGCACCGCGTCGGGCGCCTGGAGCATCGGCGCGCTGGCGCGCTTCGAATCGCGCTCGTCGCGTGCGCGGATGTCGGCGAGCACCTTGTCGAGGCTGGTGAGCACGCCCTGCTTGCGGAGCTCGAGATGGCGGCGCTGGGCGCGGATCATCGGCGTCGCCTTGACGAACAGCTTCACGTCCGCGTCGGGCGCGATCACCGTGCCGATGTCGCGCCCATCGAGCACCGCGCCGCCCGGCTGCTGGGCGAACTTCTTCTGGCGCAGCAGCAGCGCGGCGCGGACGAGGGGATGCGCCGAGACCACCGACGCGGCCTTGCCGACCTCGTCGGTCCTGAGCCACGGATCGTCGAGCAGATAATCCTCGAAGCTGCAGGCCGAGACCGCGTCGGCCTCCTTGGCGGGGTCGAGATCCTCGCGGAGCACCGTCGCCGCCACGGCGCGGTAGAGCAGGCCGGTATCGAGATGCGGCAGGCCATAATGCCGCGCGAGCGCGCGCGCGATCGTGCCCTTGCCCGAGGCCGCCGGTCCGTCGACTGCGATGATCATGGATGACAAGGTGGATTACTCGGCGAGCGCGTCAAGGGTCTGGAAGAAGTCGGGATAGCTCGTCGCCACGGGGGCGACGTCGTCGATCGTGATCTCGCTCGACGCGGCGAGTCCAGCGACCGTCATGCTCATCGCGATGCGGTGATCGAGTTTCGAGGCGACCCGTGCGCCACCGCGGAGGAGCGCGCCGCCCGAGCCCTGGATGGCGAGGCCGTCCTCATATTCCTCGGTGGCGACCCCTGCGGCATCGAGCGCGGCGCGCATCGTCGCGATCCGGTCCGATTCCTTGACGCGCAGCTCGTGCGCGCCGCGCGCGACGGTGCGGCCCTCCGCGAGCGCGGCGGCGACGAAGAGGATCGGATATTCGTCGATCATGCTCGGCGCGAGTTCGGGCGGAACCTCGATGGCGGAGAGCGGCGCGTGGCGGACACGCAGGTCGGCGACCGGCTCGCCGCCGACCTCGCGCGCGTCGACTTCCTCGATCGACGCGCCCATCATGCGGAGCGCCGCGATGAGGCCGGTGCGGGTCGGGTTCATGCAGACATTGGCGATGGTGACGTCCGATCCCGGCACGATCGACGCCGCGACCATCCAGAAGCCCGCCGAGGAGGGGTCGCCCGGCACGACGATGTGCTGGGGCCGGAGCTCCGCCTCGCCGCGGATCGCGATGACCTTGCCCTGGGGGCCGTCCTCGACCGACAGCTCGGCGCCGAAGCCGCGCAGCATGCGTTCGCTATGGTCGCGCGTCGGCACCGGCTCGATCACACGCGTGATCCCGGGGGCGTTGAGTCCCGCGAGCAGCACCGCCGACTTGACCTGCGCCGAAGCGACCGGGAGCGTATAGTCGATCGGCACCGCCGGGTTGATGCCGCGCACCATCAGCGGCAGGCGGCCGCCGGGGCTCGCGGTGATCTCCGCGCCCATGCGTGACAGCGGTTCGATCACGCGTCCCATCGGGCGGCTCGAGAGCGAGGCGTCGCCGGTGAAGGTGGCGGTGATCGGATGGCTCGCCACCAGCCCCATCAGCAGGCGAGTCGAGGTACCTGAATTGCCCATGTCGAGCGCCTGTTCCGGCTGGAGCAGCCCGCCGACGCCCACGCCCTGCACGCGCCAGACACCGTCGCCCCCGCGTTCCACCTGCGCGCCCATCGCCCGCATCGCCGCCGCGGTGGCGAGCACGTCCTCGCCTTCGAGCAGCCCCTCGATCCGGCTTTCGCCGACCGCAAGTGCGGAGAACATGAGCGAGCGATGGCTGATCGACTTGTCGCCGGGAACGGTGACGCGGCCCTGGAGCGGACCGCGCGCGGAGAGGGTGAGGGGGCGGGGAGGAGAGGCCGACATGATCGCGGCTTTGACAGCGCCCTTGCAGCATGGCAAGGCGCCCCCACTTTCCGGGACCTGTTCCCGAAAATCCGAGATTCGAAAGGCGAAGAGGCAACACATGGTGAAGCCCGAATGGGGCACGAAGCGCGCGTGCCCGAAGTGCGGAACGCGCTTCTACGATCTGCAGAATGACGAGCCGGTGACTTGCATCAGCTGCGGCTTCGCGTGGGAGCCCGAGCCGATCCTCAAGTCGAAGCAGCCGCTGCCGTTCGAGGTGGTCAAGGCCGATGCCGACAAGCCCGAGGCGGAGGACGCCGATCTGGGTGACGAGGATCTGGACATCGGCGCCGACGACGAAGAGCCTTCGGCGGACGACGACGTCGATCTGGGCGGCGACGACGATCTCGGTGTCGAGACCGGCGGCGACGACGACGAGCAATAGGAAAAACTTTGGCAGGGGCGCTCAAGCGTCCTTGCCAAACTCGCGAGGCCCTTCTAAGGGGCTCGCCTTCCCGGGGTTTGGGGCCGTAGCTCAGCTGGGAGAGCGTCGCAATGGCATTGCGAAGGTCAGGGGTTCGATCCCCCTCGGCTCCACCATTCCCCCGCCGCGCCGCCTGATTTCCCGCGGCATGGCCGGGATTTCCGGCTTTCCTTTCATGTTGGATATGCAGCGGCGGCATCGGCCGGCGCCCGTGCGCGCATGGAATTGCCCGCACGGCATACGAAAAAGGGCCCCCGCGTGCTCGCGGAGGCCCGAGATTCGCCTAAGTCGGCGCGCGCTACATTCGGAAGGAAATGCTCCCCACGAAGGTCCGGCCGTTCTTGTAGAAGGCGGAAGGACGGTCGGGCGTGCCGCTATATTGCAGATAGGTCTCGTCGAGCAGGTTCTGCGCCTGGACGGTCAGCGTGACATTGTCGGTGAGCTTGAGCGAGGCGGAGGCGTCGAGCTGGTTGTACGGCGCGACCATCTCCTGTGAGCCGAGGCGGCCGATCGTCCGGAAATAGGAGGAGCGATAGCTGTAGCTCACGCGCGCCTGGAACGGCCCCTTCTCGAAATAGGGGATGATGTTGACCGTGTGCTTGGAGAGATAGGGAAGGTTGAGGATCTCGGTCGTGTTGAGCGTCGTCGAGGTGCTGCTGTCCTGATAGGCATAGTTCGCCTGGATGCCGAACCCGCCCCAGATCTCTGCCTGGCCGTTGACGAGGATCCCGTTCACCGTCGCCTTGCCGCCGTTGACCGGCCGCGACACGCTGTAGCGGCTCTCGAGCTGCCCCGTCAGCGAGTTGTAGAGCGTCACGCCTTCCTGGCGCGTGGTGATGATGTAGTTGGAGATCTCGCGGCGATAGAGCTCGAGCGAGAGCAGCGCGCCGGGCGCCGGATAATATTCCGCCGTGACCTCGTAGTTGGTCGATTCATAGGGCCGCAGATTGGGGTTGCCGCCGCCGGCGTCGTAGGTGACGTCGTTCTGCGTGATCGATGCCGCCAGGTCCTGGTAGCGGGGGCGGGAGATCACCTTGGCCACCGCGCCGCGGAAGATCAGCTTGGGATTGACCTCATAGGCGATGTTGAACGCCGGCAGGAACCGGAGATAGTCGTTCGAGGTGCTGGTCGGCACCGGGCGCGGATTGGGGTCGGCCGGCGTCGGCAGCGACAGGGCATATTGCGACAGGTTCCTGGTGTAGACGAGCCGTCCGCCGATATTGCCGCGCAAGCCCCCCTGCTCGAAGTCGAACTGGACATAGCTCGCCGCGACCGTCTCCGTCACGCGGGTGGAGGCGCCCACCTTGTCGACGAGCGGCGAGTTGATCGCGTCGGCGAGGATGTCGATCACCGAGGAATCGGGCAGGTTCAGATATTTGGTCGCGTTGCCGCTGCCGCCCGTGCCGGTGAAGACGTCGTCGGGCGTCACCAGCGTCTCGACGCCGAGCTGCGAGGCGAGCATCGACTGCTGGAGATAGGTGTTCACGCCGCGCGCGTCGACGCGGTTGACGTGGCGAGTGAAGCGGCCGCCGATGCGCAGCTGCTTGAAGAAGCCGCCGATCGGCACGGTCGCATCCAGCCCGGCGAACGCGTCGGCGTCAGTAGTGACGCTATAGTCCAAACCCCCGATCTGCGCGGCGATGAGCGGCGCTCCGTTGACGATCACCGGGTTGCCCTCGATCACCGCGGGATTGTTGTTGGGATTGGTGAAATAATTGGCGGGATTGGTGAGGTCGCCGACGAAATTCACCTCCGCCGAGGTCGGGGTGATCGAATAGCTGAACGGCAGCCGGGTCTGGACGTTGAACAGATATTCGGGGTTGCGTCCGCCGGTCGCCTTGCTCCAGCCGGCCGCGAAGGACAGCTTGGAGCCGTCATCGCCCTCCCAATCGGCATAGAAGTCGACATTGTCGGTCTTGAGCTTGGTGCGGCGGACCAGCGTGTCGAGCTGCGCGCTCTGGCCGTTGGCGGCACCGAAGCTCGCCTGGGTCACCACGCCGTTCGAGACGGTCGCCGACTGTAGCACGTCGCCCGTCCACGCGCCGGGGATCGTGTACATCGACTGGCTGTAATTGTTGTAATTGCCTTCGATGTGCAGGCCGCTGAGCGTGAGGGTGAGGTCCTCGGTGGGGCGCGCCTGCACCGTGCCCGCGATGCTGGTGCGCTTCCGCTGCTGCTGGAAATAGGCATAGTTGATGCCGAAGGGCGACGCGGCCTTGTCGAGATCGGCGAGCGTGCCGCCGGTGATCACTGCGTTCGGGTTCTTGAGCACGCGCTGGCCCGCGGCATTGGTCGTCATGAACGGGCTGCCCGAGCCGTCGGCGTTGTCGTAGCCGAAGAACTCGACGCCCGAACGTACGAGGTTCTGCTTGTCGTAGGTGGCCGCGAGCAGCACGCCGAACGTCTCGGCGTCGTTCTTCCAGCTGTAGAGGCCGGAGCCGCGGATGTTCCCCTTGTCCGCGCGGTCGTTGTACGCATAGCCGGCAGAAGCGAAGATCGAATTCGCTTCGAGATCGAGCGGCCGGCGCGTGCGGACGATCACCGAGCCGCCGAGGCTGCCCTCCTCGATCCGCGCCTCGGGCGACTTGTAGACCTCGAGCCGGTCGACCAGCTCGGGCGCGAGCAGTGAATAATTGAAGGTACGGCTGCTGGGATCGTTGTCGTTGCCGCCCCAATCGGCCGAGGCGAGACCGTGACCGTCGAGCAGCATGCGGTTGAGCGCTGGATCGGTGCCGAGGATCGCGACCTTCTCGCCTTCGCCGAAGCGGCGGTCGATCGAGACGCCGGGAATATGCGAGAGCGATTCGCCGACGTTGCGATCGGGGAACTTGCCGATGTCCTCGGAGGAGATCGCGTCCATCACGGCGTTCGCGTTGCGCTTGAGCTGGATCGCCTGGCGAAGGCTGCCGGCATAGCCGGTGACGACGATTTCCTCGCCGGTGGCATCCTGGCCGGAAGAGGACGAGGCCTCGCTCTGCGGTGCCGAACCTGTCGACGGCGCCGGCGTCTCCTGCGCCTGGGCGCTGGCGGCGAATCCCGTCAGGGCCGTGGACACGAGGATCATCTCTCGCAAACGCATTTGGTATCTCCCTTTCCTAGGCGCGGAGCCGGCCGCGCGCCGGATGCCGCCCTGCGATCTGTGCGCGGTCTTGTTCTTTTCGGCCGCGTTACCCTTGCCATACCAAAATATGTCATTCTTGCTACCAAAATTGTAACATCCTTGTTCGATGACGCCTGAGGAATCGGCGAACCGTTGCGCGGGCGCGCCGAATTGAGGGGAGGGTCGTTGATAGCCCAGCAGGAGACCAGAGCGGCGGAAAGGCGCACAAAGGTATTAATCTGGTCTGAATGGTATGAGAGTTACGCCGTTCTCGGCTTTCCCCGCCAATGGCTGTTCGGCGCGCCGGGGATCAGTTGCTCACGAGATAGTAGCGAGCGGGCCGATCGCCGGGATTGACGACGGCGATCTCGACGCGGTGCGTGAAGACCGGGAGCCAGGCGCAAGTCGCCCGGGGCGGCTGGACCACGCGTTCGCAGATCTGCCTGTCGCGCGCGGCGATACGGATCGTGAGGCCGCTCCCCGGCTGCGGAACCAGCGCCACCTCGGCTTTCTGCCCGGCGAGAAAGACCTGCTCGGTCGAGAGCCTGGCGCCCGGCTGCAATATGCCATGGCTATAGGCGGGCCCGAGCGCGCGGCCGCGAACGGGAGGCAGCTTGTCGCGCACGCCGCGGGCCCAGGCCTGGCGGCGCCAATGCGCTGCGAGATCCGCCGCGCGATCGGCCGGGCGCGCGCCGAGCCCCTCGAGGCTGCGCGCGGCGTCGAGCATCGCCTTGCCGTCCCCGGCTTCCTCCGCCGCCATGCCGCGCGCGATCGCGAGCGATACGCCGTCGACCGGTTCCTGCGCGGGAGCCGCCGCGATTGCCGCCAGCGCGGCGATGCCGAGACAGCGCTTCATCGTTCCTCCGGTTCGATCACGAATTCGGCGCCGGGCGCGGCGTCGCGGCAATGGACCTTGAGACCGTGCCGGGCGGCGATGGCGCGGACCAGCGCGAGGCCCAGGCCATGGCCCTTTCCGCTGTCCGCGCCGCGCTCGAAGCGATCGAAGACCCGCTCGCGCATCGCCTCGGGCACGCCGGGGCCGTTGTCGCGCACCAGGAGGCGCGGGCCGGGCTCGACCACCAGATCGACCCGCGCGCCGGCGCCGGCATATTTGAAGGCGTTGTCGAGCAGGTTCGAAAGCGCGCGGGTGAGCTGCATCGCATCGCCCGCGACGGTGACGTCCGGCGCGATATCGGGCCGGAAATCGAGTCCCAGGTCGGAAGCGCTGTCGGCATAGAGATCGGCGAGGTCGCCGGCGATCCGCGAAAGGTCCACCTGCTCGAGCCCGGTGCGGTCGCCACGTCGCGCCTCGCTCGCCGCGATGTCGAGCAGCGAATCGAGCAGCTCGGCTATCCCGCGCGCCTCCTGCCGCAGCTGCCCGAGCGACGCCGTGAGCGCCGGATCGACGCTGCGCTCGATCAGCCGCAGCAGATGCGTGTCGAGATGCACGAGCGGCGTGCGGATCTCGTGCGCGACCTGATCGGTCACGTCGCGCTGCGCCTGGATCACTTGCGCGAGCCGCTCGACCAGCCGGTTGGCGTGCGCCGCGAGCTCGTCCAGCTCGTCCTCCGCGCCGGCCGCGAGCCGGCGGCGAAGGTCGCCGGCCTCGATGGCGCGGAAGCCCGTGTTGAGCGCTTCGACGCGCCGCCGCAACCGGCCGGCGGCGGCCCAGCCGATCGCGAGCGCTGCCGCCAGGATCGCCGCACCGGTCAGCAGGAAGGCAGTGCCGATGCGCGCGAGCAGCCGCGTGCGCCCGCCATATTCGCGCGCGGCCACCAGCCGCAGGTCGGGCGCGAGCAGGGTAGCCCGCGCGAAGACCGGCACGCCGCCGGGGAGTGTCACGAAGCTGGCCTGGCTGTTCTCGGCCGAGAGCAGCGGCCAATGCGCGATGTCGCCGGCGATCGGCGTGCCACTCGCATCGGCGAGGAGATAGTGGGTCTGGTCCTGCCCCGCCGCGCGCATCGCGAGCCGGTCGCGGATGCGCGCGACGAGCTCGCGCCGGCCGCCGGTCGCGTGGATGTCCGCCATCGCCGCGATCTCGACGTCGACCGCGCGTCGGACCGCGGCATCGGCTTCGCTGCGGATCACCCCGGTGGTCACGGCATAGAGCAGCGCAGCGGCGGCGAGCGCGATCCCCGCCACCGCCAGCACCAGCGGCGTCACCAGCGAGGAGCGCCCCCGCGTCTCAGCCGCGTTCAAGCCGCCACCAGCCTATAGCCCGTCCCCCAGATCGTCTCGAGCACCGGCGTGTCGAAGCCTTCCTCGAGCTTGCGGCGCAGGCGCCCGACATTGACGTCGATCACGTTGGTCTGCGGATCGAACGACAGGTTCCACACATTGCGCAGCAGCATCTCGCGCGTCACCACTTCGCCCGCATTCTCCATCAGATAGCGGAACAACGTGAATTCCTTGGGGCTGAGCGGGATATGCCGCCCCCGGCGGTGCGCGGTGCGTGCCTTCACATGGCATTCGAGATCGCCGAACAGGATCACCGCGCTGTGCGCCTGGCCCGCGGCGCGGCGATGGAGCGCCCGGACGCGCGCGGACAGCTCGGGCGGATCGAAGGGCTTGGCCATATAGTCGTCGACCCCTGCGTCGAGCCCCTCGGTGCGGTTCTCGGCGCGGCCGAGCGCGGAGAGCATCAGCACCGGCGCGGCGATCCCGGCGCCGCGCAGCCGCTGCACGATCTCGATGCCCGTGAGATCGGGGAGCATGCGATCTAGGATGACGACGTCGAACGCCTCCACCGCCGCGCGCCTCAGCCCGTCCTCGCCGCTCGCGGTCCAGGAGAGGCGGTTGCCCTCGGCTGCCATCAGCCGCGCAACTTCCTCAGCCAGACGCGCATCGTCTTCGACATACAGGATGTTCAGCCCCGCCATGAGGACAAGCTAGCGCGGACTATGGGTCAGGGGCAGTGAAAAAGCCTGTTAGCTGCCGAAATGCGCATGATTGCGAATATCCGCCCAGGCGCTAGCATGGGCGCGGGGTCGCCGTTTTTCGAAACGGGGGAGTGGGAATGCTGCGTAGCCTGACGATCGTGAGCGCGGCTGCCCTGGCGCTTGCCGGGGCGGCACCGAGTGTGGCGGGAATCCAGGACGTCCCTCTGTCGGACAAGGACAAGGCCCGGCTCGAGACGATGCGCAAGGCGGCCGACGACCTCGACGAGGGCGCGGATCCCGCCAAGTACCGCGCGGCCTGGGATGGCGTGCTGGCCTATGCCCGCACGCTCTATCCCGCCGATCATCCGGAGCTCGCCTGGCTCGAAAGCGAGCTCGTCACCGCCGATTATCTCCAGGGAGACATCAAGGGCGCACTGGCCCGCGCCGACCGGATCGCCGCCCGGCTCGAGGGCGCGGGTTCCCAATATCGCGACCGCCGGATGGAGCTGGCGAACGCACAGGTCGTCATCCTGATGACGCTCGCCCAGCACGACCGCGCGCGCCAGCTCGCGGCGCGGGTGCTCGAGTGGCGCGTCGCCCAGAGCGGGGGCAAGCCCGACAGCAAGGTCGCCGCGGCCTATTCGAACTATGCCAACGCCGAATTTGAGTTCGGCAATTACGACAAGGCGATATCGCTGGTGCGCAAGGCGATCGCGGAGGACCTTCGGCTCGATCCGATGCCCGCGAGCGTGGCGCCGCACTTCTCGAACCTGCCTCGGTTCCTGCTCGGGGCCGGCCGGCTCGAGGAAGCGATCGAGGAAGCGCGCGCAGCGCAGGCGACGCTCGAGCGCGTGCTGCCGGCGAACCATCCCTTCCTGGCCACCAACCTCAACGCGCTCGCCTCGATTCTGCTCGCCCTCGGCCGCAACGCCGAAGCCGAGGACGCCGCGCGCAAGGCCGCCGACATCGCGGTCGCACGGTTCGGGCAGAGCCAGCAGACGGCGAGCTATCTCACCACGCTCGCGCAGACGCTGAAGGAGCAGGGCAAGAGCGAGGAGGCGATGGCCGTCGCGCAATCCGCGGTCGAGAGCCTGACCAAGGGGCTGGGCCCGGACGCGGACCGCACGCTCAACGCGCGCGAAGCCCATGCGCTCGCGATGGCGGAAGGCGGCGAGCCTGAGCAGGCCATCGCGCGCCTCAAGGAAATCGCTGCGATCCGCGCGCGGCTCCAGCCCGCCTATCATCGCGATCGCATCGGCGGCGGTGATCGTCTCGCGGAACTCGCCCTGAAGCTCGGCGACCTGCCGACCGCGGCCGAGGCCCAGCGCCAGGCACAGGCGCTTCGGCGCGCGACCTTTCCGGCGGAGGATGTGTCGTCGCTGGTCGGCGAGACCCGGCTCGGCGCGATCGAGGCGCGAGGCGGCGATCCCGAAGGGTTGAGGCGCGCCGTCAGGGCGGCAGCCATGCTCGACGTGCGGCTTCGCCAGGCGGCGGCGGCCGGCTCCCGGCGCTCCGGCCGCGACCGCGAGATCCGTGCGGGCTATGGCTGGGCGCTCGACGCCGCGATGAGCGCAGGCGACCAGCAGGCGGCGTTCCGCTTCGCGCAGCGGATGCTCGAGAGCGCCGCGGGAAGGGCGGCGATCGAAGCGGCGGAACGGCGCGCGGCGAACGACCCGCGGCTCGCCGGGCTGCTCCGCGAGCGGCAGGACGCCGCGCTCACGCTCGAGAGCCTGCTCGATCGGCAGCTTCGGCTCGCCGGGCGCGGGGCCGATGCGGCGACGCTCCAGGCCGTGGATGCCGAACGGGGCGCGGCGGCGGCGCGCCTGGAAGCGAGCATCGCCGCGCTCCGCGAGGCGGCCCCGCAGCTCGCCGCCGACGAGGATGGCGGCATGCTGACGCTCGCCGCCGCCCGCGCCGCGCTGGCGCCGGACGAGGCGATGCTCGTCGCCGCGGTCGGCAACGCGCGTACCGCGGTTCTCGCGATCACGCGAGAGGGAGTGGCGATGGCGCCGGCGGGCGCCGGCGCGGCGGAGATCAATCGCTGGGTGCAGCGGCTGCGCGCTTCGCTCGGCCCCGACGCGAAATTCGATTTCACCGCCTCCGCTGCACTCGATTTCCTACTGCTGCCGCCGCCGGTCCGCGCGCACATCGCCCGCAAGCCGCGCTTGCTGATCGCTGCGAATTCGAGCCTTTCGGCGCTGCCCTTCGCCCTGCTCGCGCCCGCGCGACGCGGATTCGACACACGGCGGGCGCAATGGCTGGTGCGCGACCATGCGCTGGTGACGCTGCCTTCGATCGCGATGCTCGCGGAGCCCCGCTCGCGACGGGGTGAAGCGCGCGTGGCGAGCTTCGTCGCGGTCGGCGCGCCGCAGCTGGCGGCGCCGGCCGACGGCGCGACGGGATTCCGCTCCGCCAACCTGGCGCGGCAGGTGCGGGACTTGCCGTCGCTCCCCGCAGCGGATCCCGAGCTTCGCGCGCTCGGCGAGGGCTTCGGGACTCCGCGCCGTCGCATCCTCACCGGCGCCGAGGCGACCGAGGCGGCGCTCCGGTCCGGCGATCTCGCCACCGCCGACCTGATCGCCTTCGCCACACACGGCCTGGTCGCGGGCGAGCTCGAGGGGCTGGACGAGCCCGCGCTGGTGCTGACTCCGGCGGGCGCGGACGACGGGCTGCTCACCGCCAGCGAGATCATGCGGATGCGCCTGACGGCCGAATGGATCATCCTTTCTGCCTGCAACACCGCTTCCGGAGGGCGGGCAGACGATAGCGGGCTGGCGGGCCTCGCGCGCGCATTCCTCTATGCGGGTGGGCGCAACCTGCTCGCGTCGCATTGGGCAGTGCGCGACGATGCGGCAGCCTATCTCTCGGTGGAGACGGTGCGGCGCTACGGGCGCGGCGCCGATCCGGCGGAGGCGCTGCGCCGCGCGATGCTGCGGATGATCGACGAGCGCCCGTTCGAAGGCGCCGACCAGCCGGTCAACTGGGCGCCGTTCGTATTCGTCGGACGCTAGGAACGAATACGCGAAAGAAGCGCCGTCCGCTGGGGCGGACGGCGCTCCCCGGGGACCCCGCGCGGGTCGCGGTCAGCGCAGGTCCTCGACCGATACCCAGCCCTTGGTGCCGTAGCTGTCGGTGACTTCGACGAAGAGGCCGTTGCGGGCGCCGGTGGGGGTCAACATCGTCGTCGCGCGGAGCGTGCGGACCGGGGTTCCGGCCTTGGACGCGCCCGGCCAGAGCTGGGTGTCCACGGCGACGGTGTAGATCGGCGCCGCCGCCGGCTGCGGTGCGGGCCTGGCGGCCGCGAGGACCGAACCCTGCGCCACGACGCCGTTGAAAGCCTCGACGAACGCGCCGGTGAGCATCTTGCCGTCCGAGGACGAGCCATAGCCGCCCATCTCGCCGACGCTGCTCACCCAGTCGGACGCGCCCATGACCTTGATGAACGACTTGCGCGATTCGCCCGTGCCGGCGATCAGCGTCTGGCCGGTCGCCGGGCTCATGATGCGCAGCCCCGCCATCACCGTCTTCTTCTTGCCGCCGAGCCCGCCGAACATGCCGAACAGCGCGCCGCCCATCGGCACCTTGGAAAGCACCTGGCCGGC
>CBIFVW010000034.1:0-19864 GCA_966186155.1 uncultured Sphingomonas sp. | reverse complement strand
TCGTGCGGGTGCACCCCCTCGACCGCGAAGCTGACGATGCCGGCGCTGTCCTCGGGCCCGAAGAGACGGACGCTGTTGATCTGCGAAAGCGCCTCGCGCGCCTGGCGGACCAAGGCCGCCTCGTGCGCATGGATGCGCTCGAGCCCGATCATCTCGACATAATCGACCGCCGCGTGCAGCCCGACCACGCCGACGATGTGCGGCGTCCCCGCCTCGAACCGTCCCGGCGGCGGGGCATAGGTGGTCTTGGCGAAGGTCACCCGGTCGATCATCGATCCGCCGCCCTGATAGGGCGGCATCGCGTCCAGCAGGTCGTAGCGGCCCCAGAGCACGCCGATGCCGGTGGGCCCGTAGAGCTTGTGCCCCGAGAAGACGTAGAAGTCGCAGCCGATCTCGGCGACGTTCACCGGCATGCGCGGCACCGCCTGGCAACCGTCGAGCAGGATCTTCGCGCCCACGCGGTGCGCCAGCGCGGTCGCGCGCTTCGCATCGAGCACCGAGCCGAGCACGTTCGAGACATGCGCGAGCGCGACGAGCTTGTGCGCCGGCGTGAGCATCGCTTCCATCGCGTCGAGATCGATGCGCTGGTCGGGCGTGAGCGGCACCACGTCGATCCCGGCGCCGACGCGCTCCGCCGCGATCTGCCAGGGCACGATGTTCGAATGATGCTCGAGCGTCGAGAGCAGGATGCGATCGCCCGCCTTCAGCTGGGTTTCCGCCCAGCATTGCGCGACGAGGTTGATCCCCTCGGTCGCGCCGCGGACGAACACCACCTCGCGCTCCTCGCCGCCGATGAAGCCGGCGACCCGCCGGCGCGCCGCCTCATAGGCCAGCGTCATGTCGGCCGAGCGCTGGTACACGCCGCGATGCACGGTCGCATAGGTCTCGCCATAGGCGCGCGCGATCGCGTCGAGCACCGGCTTGGGCTTCTGCGCCGTCGCGGCGGTGTCGAGATAGGCCCAGCCGGAAGGGATCGCGGGAAAATCGGCGAGCAGGTCGAGGGGCGCGGTGTCGGTGGTGACGCTCACAGCGCCGTCTCCAGCCATTTGTCCGCATCCGCCTCGAACGCCGCGCGCACCGGCTCCTCGCCGATCCGGGCGAGCGCGTCGGCGACGAAGGCACGCGTGAGCAGCGCCTTGGCGCGCGCCTCGTCGATCCCGCGGCTCTGCAGGTAGAAGAGCGCGCGCTTGTCGAGCTCGCCCACCGTCGCGCCGTGCGCGCATTTCACGTCGTCGGCGAAGATCTCGAGCTCGGGCTTCAGATTGACCGTCGCCGAGCGCTGGAGGAGCAGCCCGCGCAGCGACTGCTCGCCGTCGGTCCGCTGCACGCCGCGCGCGACCTCGACCCGCGCGGCGAGGCTCGCCGCCGACCGGTCCGCCGCGACCGCGCGCCAGAGCTGGCGCGACGTGCCCTCCACAGCATCGTGCCGCACCATCACCGCGGCTTCCTGCTTGCGCGTATCCGACGTGAGCAGCGCCCCGCCCATCTCGGCGAAGGCGCCCTTGCCCGCGAGCAGCAGCGATCCGTCGATCCGGCTGCCCATGCCGCCGGCGCCGAGGAATATCGAGACGAGGCTCGCCGCCTCGCCCAGCTCGGCCTCGTCGCGGATCGAGACGAAGCCGTCCGCCTGGAGCAGCCGCACCGAACGCATCAGCCGCGCGCCCTTGCCGAGGCAGAGGGTGGTGAGGCGATTGGCCCAGCCCGATCCCGCATAGGTCTCGACCACGCTCGCGACCGCGTCGTCGGCGAGCATCAGCCGCGCCGGGACATGGCTCTCGCCGCCCGAGCCCAGATGCACGACCTGGATTGAGGTCGCGGCATGCTCGGGGCCCAGGTGCAGCGACCAGCCCTCGCCCTCGGCGAGGCTGCCGAGCGGATGGTCGGTCGTCGCGGTCTGGCGAGTGATCTGCACCGGGCCAGGCCGGCTGTGCGCGGGCTCGAAGCGGCCGTCGACGAAGAGCAGGCGGGGACCGTCGATATCCAGGAACAAGCCCGCCGGATCGATGCCGGTCGCGTGGCTAGGCGTCTCGGCAGCCGCGCGCAGCGCCTGCATATCTGCCCAGCGCCATTCCTCTTGGCGTGGAGAAGGAAGTTCGAGGACAGTCATATAGTCCTCCCTGGAACGGGGAGGATCTGAAGGACCCTGCTCATGCCGCCATCGCTCCATAGCCTTCGCGCTCGAGCTCCAGCGCCAGCTCGGCGCCGCCCGAGCGGACGATGCGGCCCTCGGCGAGGACATGGACGAAGTCCGGCTTCACATAGTCGAGCAGCCGCTGGTAATGGGTGATCAGCAGCACCGCCTTGTCGGGCGCGCGCATGATCCGGTTGATCCCCTCGCCCACGGCCTTGAGCGCGTCGATGTCGAGGCCGCTATCGGTCTCGTCGAGGATCGCCAGCCTGGGGGCGATGATCCCCATCTGCACCATCTCGTTGCGCTTCTTCTCGCCGCCCGAAAAGCCGACATTGACCGGCCGCTTGAGCATCTCGACGTCCATGCCGAGCGCATCGGCCTCAGCGCGGGCGAGCTTGAGGAAATCGCCGCCCGACAGCGGCGCCTCGCCGCGCGCGCGGCGCTGGCTGTTCAACGCCTCGCGCAGGAACTGGAGGTTCGAGATGCCGGGGATTTCGACCGGATATTGGAAGCCGAGGAACAGTCCCGCCGCGGCGCGCTCGTGCGGCGCCATATCGAGCAGGTCTGCGCCATCGAAGGCCACCGAGCCGCCGGTCGGCTCGTATCCGTCGCGCCCGCCCAGCACATAGCCGAGCGTCGACTTGCCCGCGCCGTTCGGCCCCATGATCGCGTGCACCTCCCCCGCGTTCACTTCGAGGCTCAGCCCCTTGAGGATTTCCTTGCCGTCGACTTCGGCGCGGAGGTCATTGATCTTGAGCATTGGCACTTCCGGTGGTGATCCTGACTACGGGTTCGGACTTGGGTGCGGAGGGCGGCGGCGGGAGCGGCTTGACCCGCTGCCGTTCGGTCTCGCGGCTTTCCTCGGCATCGGCGTTGGGGCCGATCTGGTTTGGAGACATGGGCTGCTTCGGCCGCACCATCTGGGGCAGCTCGAACACCTGCTTCGTCCCCGCAGCCGCGGGCGGCGCGGCGCTGACCGGCGCGACGGCGATCAGGTCGATGCAATCGGTGACCTCGTCGGCAGTCTTGGCGTAGCAGACCGGCGTCGCCTGACAGGCGTCGGTGTCGCGCTTCTGGCTGCCGCTCGACACCATGATCCGGCAGTTCCTGAGCTTGCCGTCGGCGCCCTTGTCGAACAGCATCGTGGTGCGCCCGAACGTGGCGCGCACGACGATGTCCTCGCCCTGGACGGCTTCCTGGGCCGGGGCGGGAACGTCCTGCGAGGCAAGGAGGAGGAGGGTAGCGAGGATCATCCCACGCTCCCCTCCAGCGAGATCCCCAGCAGCTTCTGCGCCTCCACCGCGAACTCCATCGGCAGCTGCTTCAGCACCTCGCGCGCGAAGCCGTTGACGATCAGCGCCACCGCCGCTTCCTGGTCGAGCCCGCGCTGCATCGCGTAGAAGAGCTGGTCCTCGCTGATCTTCGAGGTGGTCGCCTCGTGCTCGATCTGGGCGGAGGGGTTCTTGACCTCGATGTACGGCACCGTGTGCGCGCCGCACTGGTCGCCGAGCAGCAGGCTGTCGCATTGCGTGAAGTTGCGGACATTCTCGGCCGCGGCGTTGACCAGCACGCGGCCCCGATAGGTGTTGTTCGACTTGCCCGCCGAGATGCCCTTGGAGACGATCGTCGACCTGGTGTTCTTGCCGATGTGCAGCATCTTGGTGCCGGTATCGGCCTGCTGGCGGCCGTTGGTGACCGCGACCGAATAGAATTCACCGACCGATCCGTCGCCCTGGAGGATGCACGAGGGGTATTTCCAGGTGATCGCCGAGCCGGTCTCGACCTGGGTCCAGCTCACCTTCGAGTTCCGCCCGGCGCACAAGGCGCGCTTGGTGACGAAGTTGAAGATTCCCCCGACGCCGTTCTCGTCGCCCGGATACCAGTTCTGGACGGTCGAATATTTGATCTCGGCATCGTCCAATGCGACCAGCTCGACCACCGCCGCGTGGAGCTGGTTCTCGTCGCGCATCGGCGCGGTGCAGCCCTCGAGATACGAGACGTACGCGCCCTTGTCGGCGACGATCAACGTGCGCTCGAACTGGCCGGTATTCTCGGCATTGATGCGGAAATAGGTGCTGAGCTCCATCGGGCAGCGCACGCCCTCGGGCACATAGACGAAGGTGCCGTCGGAGAAGACCGCGCTGTTGAGCGCCGAATAGAAATTGTCGCGGACGGGCACGACCTTGCCGAGCCATTTGCGGACCAGATCGGGATATTCGCGGATCGCCTCGCTGATCGACAGGAAGATGACGCCCGCGGCCTTCAGCTCCTCGCGGAAGGTGGTCGCGACCGAGACGCTGTCGAACACGGCGTCGACAGCGACCTTGCGCGCGCCTTCGACGCCCGCGAGCACCTTCTGCTCCTCGATCGGGATGCCGAGCTTCTCATAGGTGCGCCGGATCTCGGGATCGAGATCGTCGAGGCTCTTGAGCTCGGGCTTTTTCTTGGGCTCGGCGTAATAATAGGCGTCCTGATAGTCGATCGCCGGAATCGCGAGCTTCGCCCATTCGGGGAGCTCCATCTCCTGCCACATGCGGAACGCCCTGAGCCGCCAATCGAGCATCCATTCGGGCTCGCCCTTCTTGGCCGAGATGTAGCGGACCGTGTCCTCGGAGAGGCCCTTGGGCGCGAACTCCTGCTCGACGTCCGAGGCGAAGCCCCATTCGTACTTCTTGTTGGCGGCAGCGAGCGCCTCGGCGTTCTTGGTGGCCATCAGGCACTCCTACTCAGACTGGCGAGCGACACGCCCGCGAGCGCGCCCTTTACCGCGCCGTTCACGGCATTCCAGTGCGGCTTCACCCGGCACGACTCCTCGATGCAGCAATCATGCTTGCCGGCGTCGACGCACGCCGTCATCGCGATCGGCCCCTCGATCGCCTCGACGATGTCGGCGAGGCTGATCGCCGCAGGCGGGCGCGCGAGGCGGAAGCCGCCGCCAGTGCCGCGCGCGCTCTCGATCAGCCCGGCGGCGGAGAGCTTGCTCACCAGCTTCTGCACCGTCGGCAGCGGCAGCCCGGTCTCCTCGGCGAGCAAGGTCGCGTTGAGCCGCCCCGTCACGCCACAATGGCGCGCCGCGGCGGACATCATCACGACCGCATAATCGGCAAGGCTCGAAAGACGCATGATCTCCAATCGGACAAAACTGTTCCGATTGCCCAGATGGGCTCAGCGGCGGCGAAGGTCAACCGATTCGGGGATCACGTCGGGGAGAAAATGAAACGTCTCGTTGTCGAGCGTCACCGCCAGCACCGGATCGATCCGCGCGCGGAGCGACGTGGGCGTGTGGCCGGTGAATTCCTTGATCTCGTTGATCATGTGCGACTGGTCGGAAAAGGGCTCGACCACTTCGTCGATCGGCGCGCCCTGATAGATGCGCATCGCCGCGCCGATCGCGCGGAACTTGCGCTTCAGATGCGCCGGCGAGCCCGCGAAATAATCCTTGCACAGCCGCTGCACCTGGCGCTCGCCGATGTTCGAGCTCTGGCGGATGCGGACATAGAGGTCGTCGATCGTCGGGTCCTTGGTCGCCGCCCATTCGCGGACCGCCCGCAGGAAGACGAGATGCGCCTTGGGCACGGGCTTCACTTCATATTGGCGCATCTTGAGCAAGGGCTCGATCGCCTCGACCATCTCGTCGAGCGTGTCCATCTTGTGGAGCCGCTGCCAGAGCATCGGCGCCTGTTCGCAGAACAGCTTCTCGCCGTCGATGATGTGATCGGCCACCTTGTGCGCGGGGATGCCGATCAGCGCCTTCCAGCCGATCGCGCGCAGCGACACGCCGAAGCAATGGAAGGGCCCGCGCATCCGGTAGCTCGCCGCGGCGGTGCCCGGGCCGTTGATCATGATCGGCTTGGTCTTCTCGACATGGCCGTCGGGAAAGAAGACCTCGCCCTCGCCCTTGATCAGGAAGCGCAGCTGGCCGAGGTCGACGCGCTCGATCCCCTCGATTTCCTCGGCATCGTAGCGATAGAGATAATAGGATTCGACGTGCGGCAGCAGCGATCCTTCCGCCTTGCGGAATTCGATCTGCGGCCGCGGATCGCGGTCGTTCCCTGCGGCCAGCTGGGCCGATTTCATCCTGGTTGCGCCCCGCATGTTTCCCTGTTCGCCCGAGTTCCCCTCCCCGGATCCATGTTCTTGTTCGCACGGATATACAGCGGAGCGCGCGGATAAAAAAGTGGCCCGGCCGACAAAGCCGGCCGGGCCGATAAGGAAAGGGTCCCCCATAAAGCGGAACCCCTCGGGTCGCAGTTGCTGTCTAGCCCGTCGCAGGGAACGGGTATTGGACGAAACCGACATCCGTAGCTTTACGGGGGGCGGCGGTGATGCGAAGGCCGTCGTCCATGCCCTATCCGCTCCGCTCCGCCCTGTTCGCCCTCGACGCCGAGACCGCGCATCGCGCCGCGATCCTGGCGCTCGGCGCCTGGGGAAGGACGGGGACGGCCTTCCGCGCCGAAATGGTGCGGTCTCCCGTTACGATCGCGGGGCTGACCTTTCCCAACCGAGTCGGCCTCGCCGCCGGGCTCGACAAGAATGCCGAGGCGGTCCCGGGGCTGTTCGCACTGGGCTTCGGCGCGGTCGAGGTCGGCACGCTCACGCCGCGGCCGCAGCCGGGCAACCCCAAGCCGCGCCTGTTCCGCCTTGCGGAGGACGAGGCGGTGATCAACCGCATGGGCTTCAACAATCACGGGATCGACGCCGCGCTCGCCCGGATCGCCCGGCTCGGCGCGCGCAGGGGCATGCTCGGCGTCAATGTCGGCGCGAACAAGGACAGCACCGACCGCGTCGCCGACTATGCGCTGGGCGTAGCCAAGGCGGCTCGCCATGCCGACTACATCACGATCAACGTCAGCTCGCCCAACACGCCGGGCCTGCGCGACCTCCAGTCGCGCCCGGCGCTCGACGAGCTGCTCGCCGCCGCCGACGCCGCGCGAGGCACGACGCCGTTGTTCCTCAAGGTCGCGCCCGATCTCGACCGCGCCGGGCTCGAAGGCGCGATCCGCGCGGCGCTCGACCATCGGATCGACGCGCTGATCGTCGCCAACACGACGGTGTCGCGCCCGCCGCTCCAGTCTCCGAACGCCGGCGAGGCGGGCGGACTCTCGGGCAGGCCGCTCCAGCCGCTCGCGCGCGCCAAGCTCGCCGAGGCGGCCGAGATCGCCGCGGGCGCGCTGCCGCTGATCTCGGCCGGCGGGATCGACTGCCCCGACGAGGCCAGGCGCCGGATCGATGCCGGGGCGAGCCTGGTCCAGCTCTATTCGGCGCTGGTCTACAGGGGCCCCGGCCTGGTCCGCGCGATCGCGCAAGCGCTAAGTTGACGCCGCGTCTCCTGCCGCTACGACCGGTGTCATGAAGAAGCTCGTCGCGTTGCTCGCCGCCCTGTTCCTGCCGCTCGCGGCATATGCGCAGGGAGTGGTCAGCGCCGCGGACCCGCGCGCCGCCGCGGCGGGCGTCGAGATATTGCGCGAGGGCGGCAGCGCGACCGACGCGGCGATCGCGACGATGCTCGCGCTGAACGTGGTCGAGCCGCAGAGCGCCGGCATCGGCGGCGGCGCCTTCTTCGTGCAATATGACGCGAGGACCAGGGCGACGACCACGGTCGACGGGCGCGAGGCGGCGCCGATGGCGGCGGACGACCATTGGTTCTACGGCCCCGACGGCCAGCCGCTGAGCCACGCCGCCGCGGTGCCGGGCGGACGCAGCGTCGGCGTGCCGGGCACGTTGCGCGCGATGGCGCTAGCGCACCGGCGCGGCGGCAAGCTGCCCTGGGCGAAGCTGTTCGCCCCCGCGATCCGGCTGGCGCGCGAGGGCTTCGAAGTGACGCCGCGGTTCAACAACGCGCTGCGCAGCTATGCCGGCCATGTCGATGCCGGCGTGCGCGCGATCTTCTACGGCGCCGACGGCAAGCCGCTGCCGGCGGGCGCGAGGGTGCGCAACCCCGATCAGGCCGCGCTGCTCGAGCGCGTCGCCGCGCACGGCCCCGACAGCTTCTATGTGGGGCCTCAGGCCGAGAAGCTGGTCGCGACGGTCAACGGTGCCGCGCGCAACCCCTCGAAAATGACCATCGGCGACCTCGCCTCCTATGCCGCCAAGGAACGTCCGGTGCTGTGCGGCAAGTACCGCGCCTACAAGATCTGCTCGATGGGCCCGCCCTCGTCGGGCGGCGTCACCGTGCTGATGATCCTCGCCCAGCTCGAGCGGTTCGACATGGCGAAGCTCGGCAAGGATTCGCCGGTCGCCTGGCACCTCTTCGCCGAGAGCTCGCGCCTCGCCTATGCCGATCGCGACCTCTATGTCGGCGATCCCGACTATGTCGAGGTACCGATCGCCGGGCTGCTCGACCGGGCCTATCTCGCCAGCCGCTCGGCGCTGATCGCGCCCGATCGCAGCATGGCCGAGGTCGAGGCGGGCACGCCGCCGGGCGCGCCCAAGCGCGTCCGCGCCAAGGCGCAGGAAGTGCCCGGCACCACGTCGCTCTCGGTGGTCGACGCCAAGGGCAATGTCGCCCAGGTGACGACGACGATCGAAGGCCCGTTCGGATCGGGGCTGTCGGTCGACGGGACGATGCTCAACAACGAGCTCACCGACTTCGACATCGTCCCCGAGAAGGACGGTTATCTGGTCGCCAATCGCGTCGAGGGCGGCAAGCGGCCGCGCAGCTCGATGGCGCCGACCATCGTCTACGGCCCCGACGGCAAGGTGCGCATCGCGATCGGCGCCGCGGGCGGATCGACGATCATCGCGCAGGTCGCCAAGGCGCTGATCGGCGTGATCGACTGGAAGCTCTCGGCGCAGGACGCGATCGCGCTCGGGCTGCTCTACGCCCCCGGCGAGACCGCCTATGCCGAGAAGGGCACCCAGCTCGACGCGATGCTGCCGGCGCTCGAGAAATTGGGCGAGAAGGTCCGCTCCGCGCCGCTCGGGCTCAAGGCGAATGCGATCGAGCGTGTCGGCGGCCGCTGGACCGGGGGCGCCGATCCGCGCAGCGAAGGGGTGGTGATGGACCAAGCCGGCCACACGACCGTTATCCAGCGCGTCGGCGCGCAGCCGAACCGGCCATCGGAATAAGGCGGGACGCTCAACAGGGGCGCTCGCAGGGGGAGAGGGAATGCGCAGACTCGAACGGTTCGAAAACCTGGTCCAGATGTTCTTCGCGCGGGCGAAGGAGAAGGGCGACGCGCCCTTCCTCTGGCACAAGGCGGACGGCGCCTGGCAACCCACCAGCTGGGCCGAGGCGGCGCACCAGGTGGCGAGCCTCGCCGCGGCGCTCACCGATCTCGGCCTCAAGCGCGGCGACCGGGTGATGCTGGTCTCGGAGAACCGCCCCGAATTCTGCATCAGCGACCTCGCGATCATGGCCGCGGGCTGCGTGACCGTGCCGACCTACACCACCAACACCGAGCGAGACCATCAGCACATCATCGAGAATTCGGGCGCCTGCGCGATCATCGTCTCGAACGGCAAGCTTGCCAGGACGCTGATCCCCGCCGCGCTGCGCGCCTCGTCGCCGCGGATGATCATCGGCATCGACGAGATGCGGATCGGCCAGCAGGGCAGCCTCGAATTCCACGACTGGCGCACGCTGATCGCCAGGCATCAGACCGATCCGCGCGGGCTTTCCGTCCCCTTCCGGCGCGAGGAGCTCGCGTGCATCATCTATACCAGCGGCACCGGTGGGTCGCCGCGCGGCGTGATGCAGCATCACGGCGCGATCCTCCACAATGTCGAGGCGTGCTGCGCCCTGATCAGCGAGGATTTCGGCTGGGAGGACGAAGTGTTCCTCTCGTTCCTGCCGCTCAGCCATGCCTATGAGCATACCGGCGGCCAGCATTTCCCGATCGGGCTTGGCGCGCAGATCTATTATTCGGAAGGGCTCGAGAAGCTCGCCTCGAACATCGAGGAGGTCCGCCCGACGATCATGGTCGTGGTGCCGCGGCTGTTCGAGGTGCTGCGCACGCGCATCACCAAGGCCGTCGAGAAGCAGGGCAAGTTCCAGAGCTATCTGCTCGACCGCGCGGTATCGATCGGCGGCAAGAAGGCCGCGGGCGGCGTGCCGCTCAAGGACCGGCCGATGGACCTGTTCCTCAAGGCGACGCTCAAGCCCAAGCTCGCCCGGAAGTTCGGGGGACGGATCAAGGCGATGGTCTCGGGCGGCGCGCCGCTCAATCCCGAGGTCGGCGTCTTCTTCCAGAGCCTCGGCCTCACCTTCCTCCAGGGCTATGGCCAGACCGAGGCGGCACCGGTGATCTCGTGCAACCGCCCCAAGGTGGGCCTCAAGATGGACACGGTCGGCCCGCCGCTCGAGGGCGTCGAGGTGCGGATCGCCGAGGACGGCGAGATCCTGGTGCGCGGCGAGCTCGTCATGCACGGCTATTGGCGCAACGAGGAGGAGACCCGGCGCGTCCTCAAGGACGGCTGGCTGCACACCGGCGACATCGGGATCATCGACGAGAAGGGCCGGATCAAGATCACCGACCGCAAGAAGGACATCATCGTCAACGACAAGGGCGACAATGTCTCGCCGCAGAAGGTGGAGGGGATGCTGACCCTCCAGCCGGAGATCGTCCAGGCGATGATCGCGGGCGACCGGAAGCCCTATATGACCGCCGTGCTCGTCCCGGATCCCGAATGGACGCAGGAATGGTGCGCGCGGACCGCGACCAAGTGCGACTTCCGGGAGCTGGCGCACGATCCGGACTACAAGGCCGCGCTGGCGCATGCGGTCGAGCGCGTGAACAAGGAGCTCTCGGTGATCGAGCGCATCCGCAAGTTCATCCTCGCGGACGAGCCCTTCACGATCGAGAACGAGCAGCTGACCCCGAGCCTCAAGATCCGGCGGCACGTGCTGAAGCAGGTGTACGGCGGGAGGCTGGACGCGCTGTATTGACGACGAAGGCCCCTTCCCGTCAGGGAAAGGGCCTAGTCGCGTGACATTCGAAGCTCCTCCCCCGGAGGGGGAGGAATGGAAGAGCCACTCCCTGAATGGCAACACAATCTAGAAGGTTCTACTTCCCCTTCGGCACCACCTTCAGCGACCAGTCCTTCTCCGGCTGGAGATACTTCATCGCCAGCGCCTGGATGTCCGCCGGGCTCACCTGCGAATAGTCCCGGGCCAGCGTCTCGACGCCGGCGATGCGCGCGGGATCGTAGCTGCCGCCCTCGACCAGCCGCATCCAGAACATGTTGCCCGAGGACATGCGCAGGATCTGCTGCTTGAGCGGGGTCAGCGCGCGGTTGAGCTCGTCGGCGTCGATCGGCTTCGCCACCAGGTCCGCGGCGATGCCGCGGGCGAGCTCGAAGAAGAAGTCGACCTTGTCGGGAGGCACCAGCCCCAGCGCGATGATGCGCCCGCCCGCGGGCTGGCCCAGCGGCCACTGGCTCGCCACCTGCGGCGAGTAGCTCACCCCGGCCTGGCTGCGCAGCTGGTCGATCAGCCGGTCGCGGAACACCGCGGCGAGCACCTCGAGCTTGCGGCTCTCGCCGATCCCTGCGCTGCCGCCGCCGGTCGGCCAGGCGATCACCGCCGCGGCCTGGTTCTCGAGGCCGTTGTGGGTCAGCACCACCGGCGTCGCGACATGCGCCGGGAAGGCGACCGGCGGCAGCGGCGCGGCGCTCGCCGGCCGCGGCTTCAGCGCGCCGAAGGTCGCCGCCACCGCGTCGATCGTCGCCTGGGCGTCCATATCGCCGAACACCTCGACTTCGATCGGGCCGGTGGCGAGCAGCGGCTCCCAGAATTTGCGGAAGCTCGCCGGCGTGATCGCGCGGATCGTCTCCTCGGGCGCGACGCCCCAGCGCGGATCGCCATTGTGGAGCAGCCGTTCTAGATCGCGGTTGAGCACCGCGTCGGGCGAGGCCGAGAGTCCGGCATAGCCCGAGAGCATGCCTGCCCGGGCGCGCAGCACCGGGTTCGGATCCCATGCCGGCGCGGCGAGCTTGGCCGCGAACAGCTTGAGCTGGTCGGCGAGGTCGGCCTTGCTGGTCTGCGCCTTCAGCGTGAAGGCATCCTCGTCGATGTCGAAATCGGCGCCGATCTGGCGGCGGCCGGTGAGTGCGTCGAGCTCCTCCTGCCCGAGCTTGCCGATGCCGCTCGCCATCAGCGCCGCCTCGCCCGCCCAGGCGGGGGTCTGGCGGTTGGCGGGCAACGCGTTGAGGCCGCGGCCGAAGCGGACGTTCACATAGACCTTGCCGGTCTCCGACGGGTCCTGGCGGAGCAGCAGGTTGACGCCGTTGGCGAACACCACCTTCTCGATCCCCGTGCCCGGCAGGATCGGCGTGCGGCTAGCCACCTTGCCCGGGACGCCGAGCTTCGGCAGCTGGTCGAAGCTCACATCGCCCACGATCTTGCGCCCGCCATTGGCGGCGACGTTGGCGCTGAGCGCGGCCGCGACCTTGGTGGTGATGGTCGGGTCGGGCGTGTGGGTGTTGACCATCGCGCGCGTCGCGGTGCCCTCGAACACCTTCTTCGATGCGGCGAGCACCGTCTCGGGGGTGAACATCTTCGCGGCGACCGCGGTCTTGAAGATGTCGTAGCTCGCCTCGGGCGTCGTCACCGTCTCGTTGATGTCGACCGCCTCGGCGAGGTCGTCGGCGATCTTGGCGCCGGCTTCGACCGGGGCGGTGTTGATCCGCTGCTGCATCGCGTTCTCGATCTCGGCGAGCTCGCGGTCGATCTCGGCCTGGGTCGGCGGCGTCGTCTGAGCGTCGGCGATCACCCCGCGCACGTCGCGCAGCGCCGCCTCCCAGTCGTCGCCGGCGGGCAGCACCTGGACCGTGGTGATGTTGGCCGAACGCGCGATGTCGGAAAGGTCCGCGCCCGCCGCGATGAACGTCCCGCCCGAGCGCGCGCGCGTCTCGAGCCGGCGGTTGATGATCCGGATCGCGACCAGGTCGACCATCCGCTTCTGGTTGAAGATCACCGTGTCGGCGAAGACGGTCCAGGGCCGCACGATCGCCATGGTGGTGAGCACCGGCAGCGCCGGCTCGACGATGCTCGCGGCGACCGGCTTGCCTTCGACCGGCTTGCCGAAATCGGGGCTCGGCACGGCGGGACCGGTGCCGCGCCAGTCCGAGAAATGCTTGACGACCATCTGCTCGAGCAGCGCCGGATCGACGTCGCCGATCGCGATCACCACCGCGCGCTCGGGCCGGTACCAGCGGTCGTGGAACGCCTGCACGGTGGCCGGAGTCGCGGCGGTGAGCGCCTCGACCGTGCCGATCGGCTCGCGCTGGGCGACGGGTTGGCCCGCGAACATCAGGTCGAGCATCGCGTCCTGCAGCCGCTTCTGCGGCCCGGGCTGCTCGCGCCCCTCGGCGAGCACCACCGGGCGCTCCGAATCGAGGATCTTCTGCGTGAGCTGAGGTCCCGACATCATGCCGGCGAGGATCTTGAAACTTTCGTCGAGCCCCGCCGGCGTCGCCATCGGCAGGTCGAGCTTGTAGGTCGTCGCGGTGAAGGTGGTGGTCGCGTTCGAATCCGAGCCGAAGGTCACGCCGAGGCGCTGCCAGACGCGCTTCGATTCGCCGTCGGGCACGTGCACCGATCCGCGGAACGAGAGATGCTCGAGCAAGTGCGCGTAACCGCGCTCGCTGTCGGTCTCCATCAGCGAGCCCACGTCCATGCGGACGCGGACCGACACCTGCCCCGGCGGCACGCCGTTGCGGCGCACCGCATAGCGCACCCCGTTGGGGAGACGCCCGAACTTCCACGCATCGTCATGGACGAGGTCGCTGTTCTTGTAGAGCCAGGGATCGTCCGCGGTCTGGACCGGGCGCGTAGCGGTCTGTTGCGGCGCGGTCTGCGCCTGCGCCGGAAGGGCCGGGGCGAAGGCGACGAAGGCGAGGAGGGCGAGCGGAGCGCGCTGGAGAGAGAGCATAGGGCGTCCATCTAGGGGCGATCCGCCGGGCTTGCCAGCGCGAAGCTTGCTATTGGATGTACGGGCCATCGCCGGCGAGGCACTTGTGCGCCGCAGCAAGGCCATGATTTCGACCCATGCGTCAGCTAGTTAACCAGCTTGCGGGCGAGTCCCGCCGACAAAGTGTTGCGTATCGAGGATCAGTTGCAGTGAAGGTCGAGCCGGGCCGGTCGGGCGGCAGTGCGATGTGGCGGGATTCGGGCGAAGCATCCCGGTCCGAGGCACGGGAGATGGTTCCCGATCTGACGATGATGTCCGGCGCGACGATGCCCGACGCGCCGCTCCGCGCCGACCGGAACCGGCCCTTCCTCATCAAATATGGCAAGCATCTGCGCGGGATGTTCGACCACTTCATCGCGCGCTCGTCGCTGGTCTCGACCGAGCCGGTGCTGGACGTGCGCGACTTCGCCTGGACCGAGGCGCTGCGCGCCAATTGGCAGGCGATCCGCGACGAGGCGATCGCAGCGGCGCTCGAGCATCATCCCGCGCCGTCGCTCTCCGAGATCTCGCCCGATCACCGCGCGATCGCGCCGGTCAACAAGTGGCGCAGCTTCTTCCTCTACGGATACGGCTATTTCGTGCAGGAGAATCTCGAGCGCTGCCCGGTGACCACCCGGCTGGTCGAGGCGATTCCCGGGCTCAACAGCGCCTTCTTCTCGATCCTCGCGCCGGGCACGCACATCCCCCCGCACCGCGGCGTCACCAAGGGGCTGATCACCTGCCATCTCGGCCTGATCGTGCCGCGCGACGGCGATGTCCGGATGCGCGTCGACGACCGGATCGTCCGCTGGGCCGAGGGCGAGACCCTGGTGTTCGACGACACCTACGACCATGAGGTGTGGAACGACACAAGCGGCACCCGGGTGGTGCTGCTCATCCAGTTCCGCCGTCCGCTGCGCCAGCCGGGCAGGTGGTTCGTCGACCGGTTCCTCGCCTGGATCCGCGGCTCGGCCTTCGTCCAGGAGGCGCGGGCGAACGTCATCAGCTGGAACGCGGCGCTGAAGGCGCTGGACGATTGAATTCAGGGCCGCCCGGCCCCACATGCGCGTCACAAGGAGTCGCCGAAATGGCCACCGATCGCGCAAGAGCCTGGGCCGAGTTCCGCCGGATGATCCTCTGGATCGCGCTGGCCGGCGTGCTGATGGTCGCGGGCGCGCTCTATTATCTTTCGCTCTACGACGCGCTCTACCCGTCGGCGATCCTCGCCACGATCGGCGGCGTGTTCATCTCGACCCTGCTCGGCTGCGGCCTGTTCGCCGCCGCCTTCTTCAGCGACAAGAGCGGGCACGACCAGAGCGTGACCGACGCGACGCGGCACGATCAGGACTGAATCGGCGGAAACCTTTCGTTTCCCCTCCCCGGCTTGATCCCGCGCGCGCGAGGGGCCACATGCCGCTCATGCTGATCGAGACCGAAGCCACGCCCAATCCGGCGACGCTCAAATTCCTCCCGGGCCGCACCGTGATGGACGCCGGCACGCGCGACTTCGCGAGCCCCGAGGAGGCCGAGGCCTCGCCGCTCGCCGAGGCGCTGTTCGGCCTCGGCGACGTCACCGGCGTGTTCTTCGGCCGCGACTTCATCTCGGTCACCGCCGCGCCCGGCGCCGAGTGGCGCGACCTGAAGCCCGACGTGCTCGCGCTGCTGCTCGACCATTTCAGCGCCAACATGCCGCTGTTCCGCCCGGGATCGGCCGCGGGCATCACCGTCCCTGCCGAAGGCGCCGAGTTCCCCGACAATCCCGAGGACGCCGAGATCGTCGCGCAGATCAAGGAGCTGATCGAGACGCGCGTGCGCCCCGCCGTCGCCAATGACGGCGGCGACATCGTCTATCGCGGCTTCGATGCGGGCAAGGTCTATCTCCAGATGCAGGGCGCCTGCTCGGGCTGTCCCTCGTCCACCGCGACGCTCAAGAACGGCATCGAGCAGCTGCTCAGATATTACGTACCCGAAGTCACCGAAGTCCGGGCGGTTTAAGCTTTCGGCACCGTCCTCGGCATGAGCCGAACAAATAACGAAAGGACTGGAAATATGGGCCGACCCCTCGACGATGCGGGGCTCGATACGATCTTCCGTACCGCGCGCACCTATAACGGCTATGACGACACCCCCGTCACCGAAGCGGACATCCGCCGCATCTACGACTTGCTCAAGCTCGGCCCCACCTCGGCCAACCAGCATCCCGCGCGCTTCGTCTGGCTGCTCAACCAGGAAGGCAAGGACAGGCTCGCCGATCTCGCCAGCAACGCCAATGCCGCCAAGATCCGTAAGGCGCCCGCCGCGGTGATCATCGGCATGGATCTCGAGTTCCAGGAGCATCTCCCCTGGCTCTTCCCCCACGCGCCGAGCGCCAAGACCTGGTTCCCCGAAGGCGAGATGCGCTTCAACAACGCCTTCCGCAATTCCTCGCTGCAGGGCGCCTATCTGCTGATCGCCGCCCGCGCGCTGGGCTTCGACACGGGACCGATGTCGGGTTTCGACAACACCAAGGTTGACGAAGCCTTTTTTGCGGACCAGCCCAGCGTGAAGTCCAACTTCATCGCAACGCTGGGACATGGCGACCCCTCCACCATCTTCGAACGGCTTCCCCGCCCCGAATTCGAGCAGTTCAATCGCGTCCTCTGACCTGACGCTCGTCATCGAGACCGCGACCGCCGCCTGCTCGGTCGCGCTGCTCGACGGGACGGGGCTGGTGGCCGCCGCGCACGAAGTGGTGGGCCGCGGCCACGCCGAACGGCTGGTGCCGATGATCGCCACGCTGCCGGGCCAGGGCCGCGCGGGCCGCATCCTGGTCGATGTCGGCCCCGGCAGCTTCACCGGCGTGCGCGTCGGCCTCGCCGCCGCGATCGGCCTCGCGATCGGCTGGGATGCCGAGGTGCGCGGCTATTCCTCGCTCGCGCTCGTCGCCGCCGCCGGTTTCGCGGCACGCCCCACCCTACCCGCGCTTGCCGTGGTGCTCGAAGGCGGGCACGGTGAAGTGTTCATGCAGGCCTTTCGCTCTTCGCCCTTGTCCGAGGACGGGCCGCTCCGCTCGCTCGTCCCCGAGGCCGCGCTCGCGGCGCTCGACGGGCGCCCAGCGTTCGGCGGCGGCGTGCGCCATCTCGCGGTGCTCGCCGCCGGGGCCGAACTGACCGAAGCCCTTCCGAACGCCGCCGACGCGCGCCTGCTCCCGTCCGCCTTCGCCGCGCTGCCGCCGCGACCGGTCTACGGCCGCGCGCCCGACGCGAAGACGCTCGCCGAGCGCGGGCTCGCATGAGCGGCGCGCTCAATCTGACCGAGCTGCGCGAGGGCGGCGTGCAGGACCTCGCCCAGGTCAATGCGATCATGCAGGAAGCGTTCGACCCGCGCTATGGCGAGGCATGGACCAGCGCGCAGTGCATGGGGATGCTGTCGCTACCCGGCGTCTGGCTGGTGATCGCCAGCCTGGACGGCGGCGACGTGGGCTTCGCGCTCGCGCGCGCCATAGCCGACGAGGCCGAGCTGCTGCTGCTCGCGACCCGGCCAGCCGCGCGCCGCCGCGGGGTCGCCGGGGCGCTGCTCCGCGCGGTGATTGCCGAAGCGCAGGCGCGCGGCGTCCGGCGGCTGCATCTCGAGGTACGGGCAGGAAACGATGCCGTATGGCTCTACCGTCGCGAAGGCTTTGAAAAGGTTGGCGAGCGTCGCGACTATTATCGAGGACGAAGCGGGCAGTTGTTCGATGCGCATACCTATGCCCGTGACATCGTCCGGGACTGAGGCAGTATTTACGTCGATTGATGCTTGCCTTTGCTCCGGAATGGCCCGATAGGACCAATCCAGGCGACAGCCATAGTCGTCTTGATTGGGTCGAAAGGATAGAAATGGACACGCAAGCTGAAATCGATGAAACGCTGGTGACGCTGACGGCGGATATTGTTGCCGCCCATGTAAGCAACAATAGTGTTTCCGTTTCCGATCTTCCCACCCTGATCCAGAACGTGCATGGCGCGCTCTCGGGTCTTGGCCGCGCCGCGGCGGAGCCCGAAGTCAAGCAGGAGCCGGCCGTTTCCATTCGCGCTTCGGTCAAGCCGGACTATATCGTCTGCCTCGAGGACGGTAAGAAGCTCAAGATGCTGAAGCGGCATCTGATGACGCATTATCAGATGACCCCCGAGCAGTATCGCGCCAAGTGGAACCTGCCGGCCGACTATCCGATGGTCGCTCCCAACTATGCCGAGCAGCGCCGCACGCTCGCGAAGAAGATCGGCCTCGGCACCAAGCGCCGCAAGCGCTGATTTCGACGGCCTGCGCGAGCGGGGAAAGCAAAAGGCCGGCCCGGGCATTGCCCGGCCGGCCTTTTCTTCGGGTCCAACTCTTTTCCCGCCGCGCCATTGCCGCTACATCAGCGCCATGGCCCGCAAGATCGATCTCGAAGCGCTTTGCCACGAAAAGGGGCTCCGCATCACCGAGCAGCGCAAGGTGATCGCGCGCGTGCTCTCCGACGCCGAGGATCATCCCGACGTCGAGAAGGTCTATGAACGCGCCTCGGCGATCGATCCCGGCATCTCGATCGCGACGGTCTACCGCACCGTCCGGCTGTTCGAGGAGGCGGGAATTCTCGACCGGCACGATTTCGGCGACGGCCGCGCGCGCTACGAGCCCGCGCCCGAGGCGCATCACGACCACCTGATCGACGTCGAGACGGGCAAGGTGATCGAGTTCGTCGATCCCGAGCTGGAGCTCCTGCAGAAGCAGATCGCCGAGCGGCTGGGCTTCCGCCTGGTCGATCATCGGATGGAGCTGTACGGAGTCGCGCTCGACCGCAAGGCGTAGGGCGGTTGCCCCCGCCTTCCGACAAGCGCGCCCGGCATGCCGCCCGCCGCGAGGACGCGGCCCAGGGCATCCCCACCCAGCTGAGCTTCGCCGGCCAGTGCCGCATGTGGCTGCGGGTCGCGATGCTCGTCGGCGCGCTGCTGCTGTGCGTGCCGTTCCATTATCTCTTCCGCCTGTTCCGCCTGCCCTCGCCCTGGCCGCGCTTCTTCCTCGCCGGCGGGGCGCGGATCTGCGGCGCGCGCGTCCGGACGATCGGCACGCCGCTCCGGCGCGACGTCTTCTTCGTCTCCAACCATCTGAGCTGGATCGACATCCTCGCGCTCGGCGGCGCGAGCGGGACCGCCTTCATCGCCAAGTCCGAGATCGAGAGCGCACCGGTGGTCGGCTGGCTCGCGGGGCTCAACCGCACCGTCTATGTGAAGCGGGAGAACCGCCTGGGCGTCGCCGAGCAGATCAACCAGTTGCGTGACGCGCTCGCCGAGACCTGGGCGATCACCGTCTTCCCCGAAGGTACCACGACCGACGGCAAGTCGCTGCTCCCGTTCAAGACGCCGATGCTCCGCGTGCTCGAGCCGCCGCCGCCGGGCGTGATGGTCCAGCCGGTGATGCTCGACTATGACGAGGACGCCGCCGACGACATCGCCTGGATCGGCCAGGAGCGCGGGCTCAACAACGCCAGGCGCGTCCTCGCGCGGCGCGGCAGCTTCGGCCTGCGCGTCCATTTCCTCGAGCCCTTCCACCCGCGCGACTTCCCCGGCCGCAAGGTGATCGCCGCCGAGAGCCGCCGCCGGATCGAGGAGGCGCTGGTCCAGGCGCTCGGCCGGCCGCTGCGGCCGTTCCGGTTCGCGGAGGAGGCGATCGGGTATAAGTCAGCTCCTCCCCCGGAGGGGGAGGGGGACCGCCAGCGCTAGCTGGTGGTGGAGGGGTAGTTTCCCCGAGCGATGTCGCCCGTGGAGAATACCCTTCCACCAGCTTCGCTGGTCCCCCTCCCCCGCCACGCGGGGGAGGATCAGAGCGACAGCTTGAAGCCTTC
>CBIFVW010000033.1:0-19920 GCA_966186155.1 uncultured Sphingomonas sp. | reverse complement strand
CTTCGCGGCGCTTTCGGACCGCGAGCCGCAATCGGTGGTCGAGGAGTTCGCCGGGCAGGGCTTCGGCGCGTTCAAGCCGGCGCTGGCCGACCTGGCCGTGTCGGTGCTCGGCCCGGTGCGCGAGCGGCTGACCCGGCTGCTCGACGATCGCGGCGCCGTGGGCGCCGAGCTCGCCAAGGGCGCGGCACGGGCAAGCGCACTCGCCGAGCCGACGCTCCGGGCGGCGCAGAAGGCGGTGGGGCTGCAGGTCTAGCGGACCGAAGAGCTGTCACGCTCCGGCAGCGGAACCTGTACCGCTCGTGCGCGGTTTACGCCGCGAGTAGGAGCATGCGTGTCCTCGTCCCCTTGCTGGCCTTGGGCCTCGTCACCGCTTGCAGCGGCGGCGGGGGAGGATCGGACGGCGGGGGCGTGATCGTCACGCCGACCCCCACGCCGTCTCCGAGCATCAGCCCGACGCCCACCCCGACTCCGACCAGCAACGAGCCCGCCACCGGCTCGGACTTCTTCTCCTCGATCGCTTTGCTCTACACGGTCCAGCCCGACATCGCGGCCTGCCAGGCGGGGCAGCTCAAGCCCGAGGTCGGCGCGCGCGTGCTCGCGACGCTCAACGACATCCGCGCGCACCACGACCTGCCGCCCGTCACCTATGCCGGTGCCGAGGAGGCGGCGGTGCAGCAATCGGCGCTGATGATGGCCGCCAACGGCCAGCTCAGCCACACTCCGCCGACGAGCTGGAACTGCTACACCAACGCCGGCGCCGCCGCCGCCGGGCAGAGCAACATCTATCTCGGCATGGGCGGCGGGCTGCGTTACTCGCAGGATGCCGACATCCTCATCGGCTGGCTGACCGATGTCGACAATCTGGTGGCGAACAATATCGGCCATCGGCGCTGGCTGCTCTATCCGTTCCTCGCCACCGTCTCCTATGGCCGAGTCGCGGGGCGCTACCAGACGACCAATCGCGCCGACGCGGCGTCGATCAAGGTGATCAACAGCGCGCAGAACACCGCGGGGCCGCTTCCCGATTTCGTCGCCTATCCGTTCGAGGACTATCCGGCGCGCTACTTCAACACCGCCGCGCTGCTCTCCTTCGGCGTGATCGCGAACAAGAGCTCGAACTTCGGCGCCAATTCCGCGGTCAATTTCTCCGGCGCGACGATCACCGTCCGTCCGCGCGGCGGGGCGGCGCTCGCGGTGTCGAACGTCGCCTGGGACAATGACGGGTACGGCCTGCCCAACAACCTGCAATGGAATGTCGCGGGCCTCGCCGCGAACACGACCTACGACGTCACGATCAACGGCGTGATCGTCGGGGGGAGTCCGCGCAACTACAGCTATTATTTCCGCCTCGTGCCTTAGGTTGGGTTGCCATTCGAAAGTTCCTCCCCCTCCGGGGGAGGATTTTCCTTTCGCGGGGATGACGACAAAGTGATGATTCCCAGGACCGGGCGAGATGCTAGGATCGCGGGATGACGCCGATCCCGCACCTTGCCCTCGCCTTCGCCGCGCTGGCGCTGCTCGCCCCTCAGGACGCCCCCGCGCCCCGGCCCGACCGGCCGACTCCGGTCTTCGACACGGTGGCGCCCGAGCTGCCGCCGCTCCGCCATCCGGCGGTGCTGATCTTCTCCAAGACCAACGGCTATCGCCACGGCCCCGCGATCGAAGCGGCGGTCCCCGCGATCCGCGCGCTGGTCGAGAAGCGCGGCTGGAGCGCCTACGCCACCGAGAATGCGGCGGTGTTCAACCCCGCCCAGCTCGCCAGGTTCGACGTGGTGGTCTTCGCCAGCGCCACCGGCGACCTGTTCACGCCCGAGCAGCGCGAGGCCTTCAAGGCCTGGATCGAGCGCGGCGGCGGGTTCGTCGGCCTCCACGGCGCCGGCGATGCGAGCAACCCCTGGCCCTGGTATGGCGAGCGCATGATCGGAACCCGCTTCGTCGGCCATCCTGGCGGCGAGCATCAGTTCCAGACCGGCGACGTGGTCGTCACGGACCGCAGCCACCCCGCCACGCGCCACTTGCCGCCGCGCTGGCGCTGGACCGAGGAATATTACGCCTTCGACAAGCCGCCGCGCGCCGACGCGCACGTGCTCGCCCGGCTCGACGAGCGCGGCATGGTGCTCGAGCCCAAGCTCGTCATGGGCGAATCGCATGCCCTGGTCTGGTGGCGCTGCGAGGGGCGCGCACGGATCTTCTACTCCGCGCTCGGGCACCGGCCCGAAGCCTATGCCGACAAGGCCAATCTCGCGCTGATCGACGGCGCGATCGGCTGGGCGGCGCGCAGGCAGGGCAAGGGCTGCGGCTGACCCGAAATTATCAGGGTGGAGGCGTGACCGATTCGCGTTGCCCCGCTCTCAGCTCCTCCACCCTGCCCTCCCCCGGAAGGGAGGGAATCGATTCTATCCTTCGAGCGTCCGCATCAGCGTGCGGACCGCCGTGTCGATCTCGACGTCCTTGCCGCGCAGCTCCTCGATCCGCTTGACCGCGTGGATCACGGTCGAATGGTCGCGGTTGCCGAACTTGCGGCCGATCTCGGGCAGCGAGCGCGTGGTGAGGCGCTTCGCCAGGTACATCGCGATCTGGCGCGGCCGCGCGATCGCCACCGCGCGGCGCTCGGAGATCAGGTCGATCTGCTTGACTTCGAAATGCGCCGACACCGCGCGCTGGATCTCGTCGATCGTGATCCGCCGTTGCGCCGAGCGCAGCACCTCGCCGAGCACGTTGGTCGCGAAATCGATCGTGATCGCCTCGCCGTTCAACTGCGCATAGGCGACGAGCCGGTTGAGCGCCCCTTCGAGCTCGCGGACATTCGTCGTTATCCGCGCCGCGAGCAGGTCCATCACTTCGTGCGGCATCGACACCGCCGGCATGTCGATCAGCTTGCGCGCGACGATCGCGCGGCGAAGCTCGAGCTCGGCCGGCTTGATGTCCGCGACCAGCCCCGAGGCGAGCCGGCCGGCGAGGCGCGGCTCGAAGCCCTCGAGCGCCTGGGGCGCGCGGTCGGCCGCGATCACCAGCCTCTTGCCCGAGGACATGAACTCGTTGACGGTGTGGAAGAACTCCTGCTGCGTCGCGTCCTTGCCGCCGATGAACTGGAGATCGTCGATCATCAGCAGGTCGACCGAGCGCAGCCGCGCCTTGAAGGCGTGGGTGTCCTTGTTGCGCAGCGCCTGGACGAACTCGAACATGAAGCGCTCGGCGGTCACGTAGATCGCAGTCGCTTCCGGGTTCGCGTCGAGAAAGGCGTGGCCGATCGCGTGCATCAGGTGGGTCTTGCCCTGGCCCGTGCCGGCATGGAGATAGAGCGGGCTGAACCGGGGCGAGCCCGGCTCGGCCATCGCCTTGGCGGCGTTGCACGCGACGCGATTCGTCGCGTCGGTGACGAACCGGTCAAAGGTGAAGCGCGGATCGAATTGCGGGCGCTCGGCCGGCGCCGCCGCAGCGGCGGGCGCCGCCGCCTGCTCGGCCTTGAGCACGCGCTTCGGCTCCTCGGCCAGCGTCTCGATCGCGACGCTGCGCACCGCGGGCAGCTGGCCGCGGAATTCGAGCAGCAGCCGCTCGGCATAATGGTTCTTCACCCACTGCGTCATGAACGCCGAGGGCAGACCGAGGCGCACCACGTCCGCGTTGCTGCCCTCGATCAGGACGACCGGCTTCAGCCATTGGTCGAAAAGGCGCTGGCCCGCAGATCGGCGCAGATTCGCGCGCACATGCGTCCATGCCTTCACCACCGCCGCTTCCATCCCGCCCCGCTCCAAGGCCTGCACCTGAGTCACAGTGACGCACCCCTCCTTCGCGGGAGGCTTCTGCATCCCGCGCGCAATTTCGTTCCGACATGAGGCCCTCCGACACCGGACATCCCCGGTCCCCGCGCGGTGGGCTCCGCTTACGCCCAGGTGGTGAAACGCGCCTGGGAGGGTTGTTTTAGGTACCCCTTTTCGAGTCGATCAAGGGGGTGGCGTGTAAAGATTCTGAAATAGTTTTGTTGACTCCGCGAAAGGCACGGAAATCTGCGGTGCCCCTGTGACAAGTCATTGGAACAGCGCAATTTTGCGTAATGTTACAACGATGAGACAGCGCGACTCGCGGGTTTCCCGTGGTTCTCGGGGAACCGTCCGATTCGCCGCGCAAATCTCTGCCGCGCACGCGAAAAACCCCGCCGAAAACGCTCCCGGCGGGGTATTGTTACGAAAAAGTGACGATTATGCGAGCGCTTGGATACGCTTGTTGAGACGCGAGAACTTGCGGGCGGCGGTGTTCTTGTGGAGCACGCCCTTCGCGACGCCCCGCGCGAGCTCGGGCTGCACCGCGGCCAGCGCCGCGGCGGCGGCGGCCTTGTCGCCCGATTCGAGCGCCGACTCGACCTTCTTCACGAAGGTGCGGATGCGGCTCACGCGGTTGCCGTTGATCTCCGCGCGGCGATTGTTCCGCCGGATACGCTTCTTCGCTTGCGGCGTATTCGCCATGCCGTCTCGTTCCTGCTCGCAAAATTGAAAGGGCGCGGGACCAGCCGCCCACGCCCGGAAAGACGGGCCCCTTAGCGCCGGAGGCGATTCGGGTCAACCATTCTAAGCTCCCTCTCCCAGTGGAAGAGGGATTTTCATTTCTGGCACTTGGGACACCAGAAGGTCGAGCGCCCGGCATCGACCCGGCGCTCGACCAGCCCGCCGCAGCCGCACGGCTCACCCTCCCGGCCATAGACGCGCCATTCCTTGGCGAAATAGCCGAGCTCGCCGTCGGGACGGGCATAGTCGCGGATCGTCGAGCCGCCCGCGCGGATCGCGCTCTCGAGCACGTCGCGGATCGCCGCGACCAGCTTCTCGAGCCGCGGGCGCGTTATCGTCCCCGCCGGACGAGTGGGCGCGATTCGAGCGAGGTAGAGCGCCTCGCAGACATAGATGTTCCCGAGCCCCGCCACGACGCGCTGGTCGAGCAGCAGCGCCTTCACCGGCGCGATCCGGTCCTTGAAGGCCCGTGCGAGATGCGCGGCGGTGAACTCCTGCCCCAGCGGCTCGGGCCCCAGCGCGGCGAAGGGCGGCCAGGCCGCGAGCGCGTCGGTCGGCACAAGGTCGAGCGAGCCGAACCGGCGCGGATCGTTGAGCGCGAGGCGGTGGCGCGCGGTCTCGATCACGAAATGATCGTGCTTGCCGATTTCCTCGGGATCGATCCGCCAGCGGCCCGACATGCCGAGATGGAAGACGAGCGTGTCGCCGCGATCGGTGTCGATCAGACCGTATTTGGCGCGCCGGCCGAGCCCGGTGACCGTGGCGCCGGTGAGCCGCTGGCCGAGCCCTACGGGGAAAGGCCGGCGCAGGTCGGCGCGGTGCAGCGCGACGCGCGCGATCGTCTCGCCCCTGAGCACGGGCTCGAGCCCGCGGACGGTGGTCTCGACTTCGGGAAGCTCGGGCAGGGTTTGCTCCGCTCACAAGAATGCGTAGAGCGGCCCCCATGCCAGATACGGTCTCCTTCGGCTACGAGGACGTGGCCCCCGAGGAGAAGACCCGCCGCGTGGGCGAGGTCTTCTCCAGCGTCGCCGCGAAATACGACCTGATGAACGACGCCATGTCGGGCGGGCTGCATCGTCTGTGGAAGGACCTGTTCGTCCGCCGCGTGAAGCCGCGCGCGGGCGAGCACATCCTCGACATGGCCGGCGGCACCGGCGACGTCGCCTTCCGCATGGCGCCCTCGGGCGCCGCGATCACCGTCGCAGACATCAACCCGCAGATGCTCGCGGTCGGCGTCGAGCGCGCGGCGGAGCGCGGCATCGACGGGCTGGTCTGGACCGAGGCCAATGCCGAGACGCTCCAGTTCCCCGACCGCTTCTTCGAAGCCTATACGATCGCCTTCGGCATCCGGAACGTCACCGACATTCCCCGGGCGCTCGGCGAGGCGCACCGCGTGCTGAAGCGCGGCGGGCGCTTCTTCGTGCTCGAATTCTCGACCACCGAATGGCCCGGCTTCGCCGAAGTGTACGACGCCTATTCGCACCATCTCGTGCCGCGCATGGGCAAGCTGCTCGCGGGCGATGCCGAGAGCTATCGCTACCTCGTCGAATCGATCCGCCGCTTCCCGCCGATGCCCCGGTTCGAGGCGATGATCCGCGAGGCCGGCTTCGTCCAGACCCGCGTCGAGCCGCTGCTCGGCGGGCTGGTGGCGATCCACTCGGGCTGGAAGATCTGATGGGCGGGCCACTTCTCAAGCCCCTCCCCTTCGAGGGGAGGGGCTAGAATCAAATGACCTCTCCCGCCGTCCATCTCTGGCGCCTGCTCAAATGGGGCCGCATCCTCGCGCGTCACGGGGCGCTGCGCGGGATCGAGCGCGATCTGAACACGCCCAAGCCGGTCCGCCGCGTGGCGCGGATCGCCCGCTTCGGCGCGCGCATCCCGCGCGTGCCGCATTATGCCGACGCCTTCCAGGCGATCGGCCCCGCCGCGATCAAGCTCGGCCAGACGCTCGCCACCCGCCCCGACCTGGTCGGCGAGGAAGCGGCGAGCGACCTGCTCCGCCTCCAGGACGCGCTGCCCCCCGTCCCCTTCGCGGTGATCCGACCGCGCATCGAGGCGAGCTTCGGCCGCCCGATCGAGAGCCTGTTCGCCGCGTTCGACGAGAAGCCGGTCGGCGCCGCCTCGATCGCGCAGGTGCACCGCGCCGTCACCACCGATGGGCGCCAGGTCGCGGTCAAGGTGCTGCGGCCGGGGATCGAGGCCGAGTTCGCCAGGGCGATCGACACCTATGAATGGGCGGCCGCGCAGATCGAGGGCATGGGCGGCGAGGCTTCGCGCCTCCGTCCGCGGCTGGTGATCGAGACCTTCAAGCGCTGGACCGCGCGCGAGCTAGACTTGCGGCGCGAGGCCGCCTCGGCTTCCGAACTCGCCGAGGGCATGCAGGCCGAGCCCGACTTCATGGTGCCGCAGATCGACTGGCAGCGCACCACCGGCAAGGTGCTGACGCTCGAATGGATCGACGGCATCAAGCTCTCGCACCGCGAGCGGCTGATCGAAGCCGGCCATGATCCCAGCGTGCTCGCCGGACGGCTGATCCGCGCCTTCCTGCGCCAGGCGATCGCCGAGGGCTTCTTCCACGCCGACATGCACCAGGGGAATTTGTTCGCGCTCCCCGACGGCCGCATCGCCGCGATCGACTTCGGCATCATGGGCCGGATCGACCGGCGCGCGCGCGTCTGGCTCGCCGAGATCCTCTACGGCCTCATCACCGGCAATTACCGGCGCGTCGCCGAGATCCATTTCGAGGCCGGATACGTCCCGCCGCACCACAATGTCGCCGAGTTCGCGACGGCGCTCCGCGCGGTCGGCGAGCCGATGCGCGGGCTGCCGGTCAAGGAAATGTCGATGGGCGCGATGCTCGACGGCCTGTTCTCGATCACCCGCGACTTCGACATGCAGACCCAGCCGCACCTCCTTCTCCTCCAGAAGACGATGGTGATGGTCGAAGGGGTCGCGCGCACGCTCGATCCCGACATCAATCTCTGGGACGTCTCGGCGCCGTTCGTGCGCGAATGGATCCGCACCGAGCTCGGCCCCGAGGCGGCGATCGCCGACCGGCTGGTCGAGGACATCCGCACGCTCGCCCGGCTGCCCGAGCTGATCCGCAACATCGAGCGGCGTTTCCCGGCGCCGGGCGGCGCCCCGCCCTCCCCGCCGCTCCGCGAGATCGAGCGGATCCGCGTCATCGGCGGCTGGCGCTATGTCGCGGTGGCGATCGCCTCGGCGGCGGTGAGCGCCGCGACCGCGGTGTACCTGCTCTCGTGAAGCCGCCCGCGCTCCGCTGGCTCGCCGCGCCCTCGCGCTTCGCCGCGCTGCCGCGGACGCGCGCGCGGATCGTGCTGGGCGTGCTGGCGCTGCTCCTCCTCGCGTCGCTGACCGCGCTGGTCACGGTCGGCCCGCCGCCGGTGAGCGGCGATCCGGCGAAGCGCGGCGACGACCAGACCGATGTCGTGCTCTACGAATCGATCGTCTCGGGCATCCGTCATGGCGGCGACTATTACGCAGTGACCGCAGACGCGCTGCGCGCCGGCGACTATCCGCTCCGCCCCTTCGTCACCTTCCGCCTTCCCGGCCTCGCGACGCTCGAGGCGCGGCTGCCGCAGCCGGCGATCGTCGCGTTGCTCTACCTGCTCGGGGCCGCGACGATGCTCGTCTGGGCGCTGCGGCTGCGCGAGGCGCTGACGCGCTGGCCGCCGGTGGTGATCGGGCTCGCGCTGATGGCGGGGGGCATGATGGCGTTCGTCCAGGCCGATCTCTGGGCGTTCCACGAGATCTGGGCGGGGCTGCTCGTCGCGCTGTCGCTCGGCCTGCGCCGCCCCGGCCGCTGGATCGAAGCGGTCGCGATCGGGCTGCTCGCGATGCTGATCCGCGAGACCGCCGCGCTCTATGCCCTCGTCATGCTCGCCGCCGCCTGGGCCGACGGCCAGCGGCGCGAGGCGATCGGCTGGGGCGTGGCGCTGCTGCTGCTCGCCGGCGCGCTCGCCGCGCATGCCTGGGCGGTGCACGCGGTCACCCATCCGGGCGACCCGGCCTCGCCGGGTTGGGCGGGCTTGCACGGCCCCGGCTTCTTCGTGAAGGCGATGGTGCTGTCGACCGCGCTCCAGCTCTTCCCGCTCTGGTTCGCCGCGCCCTTGTTCGTGCTCGCGCTGTTCGGCTGGGCGGCGTGGAAGGATCCCGTCGCGGCGCGGATGGCCGCGGTCCTCCTCGCCTACGGCCTCGCGCTGGCCCTGTTCGCCCGGCCCGATACCTTCTATTGGGCGCTGATGGTCGCGCCGCTCTCGCTTATCGGGCTGCTGTTCGTCCCCGAAGGACTCGGAGACCTGATCCGCCAGGCGCTCGACAGGCGGCGCATTACGGTGACGAGGGTGGTGCGATGAGCAAGCGTATCCTGCTGATCGTCGGCGGCGGCATCGCGGCGTACAAGGCGTGCGAGCTGATCCGTCTCGCGCGCAAGGCGGGGATCGGCGTCAAGTGCGTGCTCACCGCGGGGGGCCAGCATTTCGTCACGCCGATGACGCTCGCCGCGCTCTCGGAGGAACAGGTCTACACCACGCTCTGGGACCTCAAGGACGAGGCCGAGATGGGGCACATCCAGCTCAGCCGCGAGGCCGACCTCGTGGTCGTCGCTCCCGCCACCGCGGACCTGCTCGCGAAGATGGCGGCGGGCATCGCCGACGATCTCGCCACCACCTTGCTGCTCGCCACCGACAAGCCCGTGCTGGCGGCGCCCGCGATGAACGTCCGGATGTGGCAGCACGCCGCGACCCGTCGCAACGTCGCGACGCTGCGCGGCGACGGCATCACCGTGCTCGAGCCGGACGAGGGGCCGATGGCCTGCGGCGAGTACGGCCCCGGCCGCCTGCCCGAACCGCAGGCGATCCTCGCCGCCATCGAGCGCGCGCTGGGCGCGGCGGGTCCGCTCGCGGGCAAGCACGTCCTCGTCACCGCCGGCCCCACCCACGAGCCGATCGACCCGGTCCGCTACATCGCCAACCGCTCGTCGGGGAAGCAGGGCTATGCCATTGCCGGCGCGCTCGCGGCGCTCGGCGCGAAAGTGACTCTGGTCTCCGGTCCGGTGTCGCTCTCCACCCCCGCCGGTGTCGCCCGCATCGACGTCGAGACCGCGCAGGAGATGGCGGCGGCGGTCGGCAACGCGCTCCCGGCCGATGCCGCGGTGATGGTCGCCGCGGTCGGCGACTGGCGCCCCGAGGCCGCGGCGCAGAAGATCAAGAAGGGCGACGCGCCGCCCGCGCTCCAGCTCTCCGAGAACCCCGACATTCTCGCGATGCTCGCCGCCAGCCCGCATCGGCCGCGCCTCGTGGTGGGATTCGCCGCCGAAACCGAACGGGTGGTCGAGCATGCCACCGCGAAAAGGACTCGGAAGGGCGCGGACTGGATTGTCGCGAACGACGTTTCGGGCGATGTGATGGGCGGTGAAGCCAATACAGTGCATCTGGTCACCGCCCAGGGCGTCGAAAGCTGGGAGGAACTGCCCAAGGACGAAGTCGCCCGGCGCCTCGCGCAGCGGATCGCCGATGCGCTCTAGCCTCGCGCTGCTGCTCGGAGCCGCCGCGCTCGCCGGCTGTGCCGCCTCGGCAAGCTCGGTGGCGCCCGCCACGGCGCCGGGGGGACTCTATGCGCAGAGCTTCGGCAAGGTCCCCGCGAAGAAGGTCCGCACGCTGATCGTCGTGCTCCACGGCGACGCGCCCTTTACCAAGCCGGACTATCATTATGACTTCGCGCGCAGCGTCACGGCGGCGGTGCCGGACAGCGTCGCGGTCGGGCTGCTCCGCCCCGGCTATGAGGATCCCGGCGGCCACCGCTCGCCGGGCGAGCGCGGGACGACCACCGGGGACAATTATACCGCGGACCGCATCCGGGCCGTCGCCGACTCGATCCGCCAGCTGCAGCGCCGCTACCGCAACGCCCGCACCGTGCTGGTCGGCCATTCGGGCGGCGCCGCGGTCACAGCCGATCTCGCCGCCACCTATCCCGGCCTGATCGACGGCATGGTCCTCGTCTCCTGCCCGTGCACGCTGCCCGAATGGCGCAAGCACATGAAGAAGGTCTCGCCCACGCCGCTCTGGGATGCGCCGGTAACCAGCCTTGATCCGGTCAAGCTCGTCGGCGGCATTGCCCCGGGGCTGCGCGCCGCGGTGCTGGTGGGCAGCGAGGACAAGACCACGCCGGCCCGCTTCTCGCGCACCTATGCCGAGGCGCTGTCGCTGCGCGGCATCGCCACCGACTTCCGGATCGTCCTCGGCAAGGAGCACGAGCTGCTCGGCGATCCCGAAGTGCTCGCCGCCACCCAGCGCCTCGCCGCCGCCCTTCCCCCGAAAAGAAGCAATTGATGCCCGCACCGATCCGTATCGCGCTCCAGCGCCTTCCGCATGGCCAGGGCTTGCCGCTCCCGGCCTATGCGACCGACGGCGCGGCGGGCATGGACGTGGTCGCGGCGGAGGACCTGGTGCTGGCGCCGGGCGCGCGCCATGCCGTCGCCACCGGCTTCGCCATGGCGATCCCCCCGGGTTACGAGGTGCAGGTCCGCCCGCGCTCGGGCCTGGCGCTCAAGCACGGCATCACCTGCCTCAACACGCCGGGCACGATCGATTGCGACTATCGCGGCGAGGTTAAGGTGATCCTCGCCAATCTTGGTGACCAGCCCTTCACCGTCGCGCGCGGAGACCGGATCGCACAGCTCGTGCCCGCGCCGGTCCAGCGCGCGGAGCTCGACGAGGTCGGGTCGCTCGACGAGACAGCGCGGGGAAGCGGCGGCTTCGGATCGACGGGAACATGAACGGGGGGATGGCCTTGCTCGCGGCGCTGCAGGTCGCCGCGCTCAATTGGGACGCGTTGCCGCCCCTTCCCTGGCGCGCGCCGCCGCTCCTCACCGCCGACATGCAGGGCTTCGTCCAGCGCGAGGTCAAGGTGCGCAAATGCGTGCTCGCCAAGCCGAAGACGCTCGAGGTGCAGGTCGCGATCCTCATCGACGAGACCGGCAGCGTCCGGACCGCCGTGCCGCGGTCGATCAACTGCCCGACGGTCGAGCAATATGCCGCCGCCCTTGTCGCGGGCTTCGCGCGCAACAATCTACTCCCTCGCCCCGGCGCGAGCGAGCAATGGTACCGAACCAGCCTGACCTTCACCTGGCCGCAGTGAAGCCTTCCGACGTGACGCTCTCGGACGCCGAGCTCGAGCGCTACGCCCGCCACATCGTGCTGCGCGAGATCGGCGGCGGCGGGCAGATGCGGCTCAAGGCCGCGAACGTACTGGTGATCGGCGCGGGCGGGATCGGCTCGCCAGCGATCCAGTATCTCGCCGCCGCAGGGATCGGCCGGATATCCGTCGTCGACGACGATCGGGTGGATCTTTCCAACCTCCAGCGCCAGACGCTGTTCGGAACCGGGGATGTCGGCGAACCCAAGGTCGCGGTCGCCAAGGCACGGGCGCATGGGCTCAACCCGCATGTCGAGGTCCAGGCGGTGCCGGACCGCATCGATGCGCGCGCGGCCGAGCAGATCCGCGGCTTCGACGTGGTGATCGACGGCACCGACAATTTCGAGACTCGCCTCGCCGTGGCCGACGCGGCGCTCCGCCACCGCATCCCGCTCGTCTCCGCCGCCGTCTCGGAGTTCGAGGGCCAGCTCGGCGTGTTCCGCGGCTGGGAGCCGGACAAGCCCTGCTATCGCTGCTTCGTCGGCCACGATCCCGAACGGCCCGGCCTGAGCTGCGCCGAACAGGGCGTGCTCGGCGCGCTTACCGGCGTGATGGGCAGCCTCGCCGCGCTCGAGGCGATCCGCGCGATCGTGCCCTTCGGCGAGGACCCCGCGGGCAAGCTGCTGCTCGTCGACGCGCTCGGTTTCCGCTTCCGCACGCTCGCGCTGCCCAAGGATCCCGGCTGCCCGGCCTGCCGCTGACTGGACTTGGCGGCCGGCTTGGGGCACCTGCCGCGCCATGACGCGCGTCCTGGTCACCGGCTCGGCCGGCTTCATCGGCTTCCACACCGCGAGCAAGCTGCTCCAGTCGGGCGCGACGGTGCTCGGCATCGACAATTTCAGCGACTATTATGATCCCGCGCTCAAGGAAGCGCGCAACGACATCCTGTCGAACCATCCGAACTTCCGCGTCGAACGCGTCTCGATCGACGACATGGATGCGTTCGGGGCGGCCTGGACGGCGTTCGAGCCCGACGTCGCGATCCATCTCGCCGCCCAGGCGGGCGTCCGCTACTCGATCGACGCGCCGGAGAGCTATGTCGCGGCCAATCTGATCGGCACCTTCAACCTGCTCGAGCTCGCCCGCCGCCACCCGGTCCGCCACCTGCTCGCGGCCTCGACCAGCTCGGTCTACGGCGCCAATACCGACATGCCGTTCACCGAGACGCAGCGCACCGCCACGCCCTTGAGCTTCTATGCCGCCACCAAGGGCGCGACCGAACTGATGGGGCACAGCTACGCGCATCTCTTCAAGACGCCGACCACCTTCTTCCGCTTCTTCACGGTCTACGGCCCCTGGGGCCGGCCCGACATGGCGCTGTTCAAGTTCACTCGCGCGATCCTCGCGGGCGAGCCGATCGACGTCTACAACAATGGCGACATGGTCCGCGACTTCACCTATGTCGACGACCTGGCCGAGGCGATCGTGCGGCTGACCGATGCGGTGCCGGCCGGCGAGCCGGTCGAGGGCGACAGCCTGTCGCCGGTCGCGCCCTTCCGCGTCGTCAACATCGGCGCCGGCCGCCAGACCCAGCTCATGGACTATATCGGCGAGCTCGAGCGCGCGCTGGGCCGCGAGGCGGTCAAGAACTTCCTGCCCATGCAGCAGGGCGACGTGCCCGCCACCGAAGCCAGCTCGGCGCTACTCCACCGCCTCACCGGCTTCGCGCCGTCGACTCCGCCGAGCGTCGGCGTGCCGGCGTTCGTCGACTGGTATCACGCGCATTATCGCGGGTGACGGGAGGGAGGCCGCGAGCCCCCCTCCCGCACCGGTTCAGAAGCGGAACGCGACCGTCCCGCGGACGCTGCGGGTCTCCACGTCGTCGCGGCCGAGCGTGGTCTCCCCCGCGATCGAAAGGTCGACCGAGCCCGTCTGGACGGTCAGCCCGGCAGCGACTTCCGCCCAGTCGCGATCGAGCCCGTTCAGCTCGAACAGCGCTCCCGGCGATACCGATCCCACGAAGTTCGCCACGAACGCCGAGGGCCGCTTGCCGAAGTCATGGACCAGCGTGCCGCTCGCGAACGGCCGCACCTTCGCGCCCGTTCCCCCGAGCGTGAGCCCGCCGCGCAGCTGCGAGCTGCTGACCGGCTGGCGGTCATAGGCGAGCGCCACCGGTCCGCCGGTTTCCGCCGTCCGCGAGAAGTCGATGAAGGTCGAGCGCCACGCGATCCGCGGCTTGAGCTCGGCCTGCCCCAGATCGACGCGATAGCCGGCGCCGACTTCGCTGGTGAAGGCCAGCGCGCTGTCGTCGGCCCGCAGCGTGTAGGGCGTGCCCACGAACGACACGGTGCGCTTGGTCGAGGTGTCGAGGATGCCCGCGCTGATCTGGGTATCGAGCGTGAAGCCGTTCGCCGCCTGGTACTTGCCGTACAGAGTGCCCTGGGCGAGGTTCGCCCGCGCGCTCTGCCCCACGGCGCTGCCGTCGCCGCGCATCTGGCTGTACGAGAGCGCGAAGCCGATCGCGCTCTCGCCGTCGATCAGCTTCTCGATGCCGCCGGCGATGTACCAGCCGTCGAAATCGTCGCGGTCGGTCGCCAGCGCCGAGGGCATCGGCGCGCTGTCGCCCTTGGCATAGCCGCCCGCGAAGAAGGCGCTCATGTCCTCGGGGAGCCTGCCTTCCTCCACCGTCACTTGCTCGTTGCCGGCGAGCACCGGCGCGGCCATCAGGTTCGAGCTGCCCGCCAGGCTGGTCGAGGCGACCCGCAGCGGCTGGCCGATCCGCGCCACCGTGCCGCCCGACGCGACCGGGTCGAGCGCCGCGAGCCGATCGCGGAACAGCCCGCCCATCGTGTCGACGCTCGCGGTGCCGAGCGAGCGCACCAGCGTCTCGGTGGTCGGCGCCAGTCCCTCGAGCGTCGAGCGGATCGCCGCCGCGCTCTGCAGGTCGAGCGGGCCGTAGATGCCGTCGAACTGCCCGGCATTGGCGCGGTTCTGGTCGAGCAGCGCCGCATAGCCCGCCTGCACCCGCGAGTTGGCGTCGACCACCGATCCGTAGCTGCCCGCCTGGATCGAGAGCTGCACGGCATTGGCCGTGTAGGTCAGGCGCGGAGTCAGGATCGCGCTGATCGCCGACGGCGCCTGGAAGGTGCCGCTGATCCCGCCCTGCGCGGTCAGGATCGTCCAGCTCTGGTTGGCGCGCAGCGCGTTGGTGAAGCCAAACACCAGCCGCCCGCCGAGATTGGCCATGCCGTTGGTCGGCGTCGCGCCGCTGAAGGTCGTCGCCTGCACCGCGATCAGGTCCGAGGCGCCGGTGTTCGACAGGTCGACCAGATAGGTCGATGCCGATGCCAGGATCACATTGCCGCGGAAGGTGAGCGTGCCGGTGGTGCCGGCGGTGCCCGGCGCGATCGTGCCCGCCACGTTGGTGAAGAAGGGCGTCGTGATCGTGCCGGTGCCGTTGAGTCCGCCCGACAGCATCAGATAGTCGCCAGGCGTAGCGAGCGCGCCGTTCACCTGCATCGTGCCCGTCGCCTGGGTGATGTCCATCAGGCTGGTGAGCGACCCCGCCGCCGTGATGTCGAGCATCGCCGCGCCGCCCGCGATGGTGAAGCGGTCGATCGTCACCGCCGAGCTCAGCGTGGTGGTGCCGGAAGCGACGAGCGACACGTCGAAATAGCGCGGCGGCGTGCTCGTCAGCCGGTTGCCGTCGAAGTTGTTCGGAACGAAGTTGGTCGCGCCTGGCAGGCCGTTGGCGAGCGTCGCGGCCGGCAGCGCGAGCGTGACGACGCTGCCCTGCGCCTCGCGCTCGGCCCCTTCCTTGCGGATCAGCTGCGTGCCCTGGCCTTCGAGCCCACCGGCCGCATCATTGCCGGAGGTGCCGATCGGCGCGGTACGGATCGTCTCGACGCCCGTCGCCACGTCGTAGCAGTCGCTGACCCCGCCGGACTGGAAGCAGACCTGGCCATAGCCGGGCTGATCTGTGTTGGCGGCGCCCGGGTTGGTCGGGACCCCGTTGGTCAGCGTGCCGTTGTTGAGGATGTAGTAGTTCGGATCGAGATTGGTCACCCAATGGGCCGGATCGGTCCAGTTGCCGTTGCCCGCGAGCGACGAGACATAGTGATAGGGATTGTTCGCCGCGATCCAGTCCCAATAGAGATAGAGCGGCTGATAGAAGCTCGCGGTGCCGTAGCCGTTCGCCGGCTGACCGTTGAAGAAGCGGGTATAGCCGCCGGACAGCACGCCGATCACGAGCTGCTTGGCATAGGTGCTGTCGAGGATCAGCGGGCCGCCCGAATCGCCGCTCGCGGTGATGCCCTCCTTGGGCAGCGCATTGTCGCGCCAGGCATTGAAGTCATAGGGGCTCGCCGAGGCCGTGCCGCGGCGCGGGTCGTCGAAATCGATCCAGTAGAGATTCTGCGGCAGGCCCGCGGGCGAACCGAACAGGAAGCCCTCGAAATCGTCGAGCGAGGCGAGGCCGCCGATCATGTTCTCGGCGACGCGGCGGCGGAAATCGCTTCCGCCCGATCCGCTGGTGCCCGTGCCGTTGTTGCCATAGCCGTCGATCACGACGTGATAGCCGGTCCCCGCCGCGCCGATCGTCCCGGGATTGGGCAGCTGCGAGAAGAGCAGCGCCCAGGTCGGGATGCCCTTGGCCGGCGTGTCGAGCGAAGCGATCGCGACGTCGCCATAGAGGAAGTCGTTCGCCGCCGGCTCGGTCGAGAGCGGATTATAGGCGACGTAGTTGGAGTTGTAGAAGGCCTGGGCGGTGTTGGTCTGGTACCGGCCGGCGCCACCGGTACCGCCGAGCAGCCAGCGGACCAGCTCGTCGGTCTGGCCGGCGGCATTGGCGCGGGTGTTGGTCTCGAAGCCGAAGCCGATCGCAGTGCCGCCGGAATTCGCGCCATAGGCGGTGGCCGCGCGGTCGTTCACGCAATGCGCCGCGAAGATCACCGTGCGCGGGTTGATCAGCGTGGCGGTGCACAGCCCGACGAACCCGCCGCCCTGGTCGACCACCATCTGCGCGACCCCGGTGATGTTCACCGGGTCGCGCGCCGTCGTCGGCGTGCCGGGATTGGCGATGACGATTTCCGGCACCCGTACGAGCTCCGGCCCTCTCGGCAGTCGGGCCTGCGGGTCGCGCTCGGCCTCGTCGAGGTCGAGGATCGGCCCGGCCTGCGCGACGCGCTCGGCGCCGTCCGCCGAGGGACGGTCGATCACCGGCCCGGCGGCTTCCTGTGCCATCGCGGCCTGCGCGTGGCACAAGCTGAACCCGGCGACGGATGCCATCAACGTCGCACGAATGGCGTGAAGATTGGGTAGAAACGTCATGAGTGCCCCCTCATTGTCGATAGGGATTTTTTCCCTGATTCCCTATGCTTGAAGCTATGCTTCTGGTTAACGCCGTCAACTGTTGTTTTAGTATCGGCGCCCTGCGCACGGACACGGCAACTTGCGCGGGCAAGACATTGGCTTGGCCGTGGGCGGCCGAATCTATCGTTATCGAAACGGAAACCCCTTGCGGGCAATGAAGCGCTCGAAGCACATCGTCTGGATGGGGACCTCATGAGCATCGATTGGCCCGCGCACGGGCTCCGGCTGCAGGCGCGGATCGAAACCGGCACCGCCACCATCGGGGTGATCGGCATGGGCTATGTCGGCCTGCCGCTCGCCATCGCGTTCGGCGAGGCGCAATGCCCGGTGCTGGCGTTCGACGTCGATCCCGCCAAGATCGAGGCGCTGTCGGCGGGACGCAGCTACATCAAGCACATCGCCGAGGAGCGCGTCGCCCCGCTCGTCGAGCGGGGCAAGCTGCGCGCGACCGCCGATCTCGGCCGGTTGGGCGAAGCGGACGTGGTGGTGATCTGCGTCCCGACGCCGCTTTCGCGCCATCTCGAGCCCGATCTCAAATATGTCGAGGCCACCACCGAGGCGATCGCCCGGACGCTGCGCCGCGGCCAGCTCGTCATCCTCGAATCGACCACCTATCCCGGCACCACGCGCCAGGTGATGCAGCCGATCCTCGAGGCGAGCGGGCTCGTCGCGGGCAAGGACTTCTTCCTCGCCTATTCGCCCGAGCGCGAGGATCCGGGCAACCCGACCTATTCGACGACCAAGATCCCCAAGGTGGTCGGCGCCGACGATCCGGTCTCGGCCGATCTCGCGCTCGCGCTCTACCGCCACATCGTGCCGCAGGCGATCCACGTCTCCTCGGCGGCGACGGCCGAGGCGGTCAAGATCACCGAGAATGTGTTCCGCGCGGTCAACATCGCGCTGGTCAACGAGCTCAAGCTCATCTTCACGGCGATGGACATCGACGTCTGGGAAGTGATCGACGCCGCCAAGTCCAAGCCGTTCGGCTTCATGCCCTTCTATCCCGGCCCGGGCCTCGGCGGGCACTGCATCCCGATCGACCCCTTCTATCTCACCTGGAAGGCGCGCGAATATAATCAGCACACCAAGTTCATCGAGCTCGCCGGCCAGATCAACGCGGACATGCCCCAGCACGTGATCCGCGTGCTCGCCGACACGCTCGACGCACGCTTCGGGCGCGGCCTGCGTGGGGCGCGCGTGCTGGTGGTGGGCGTCGCCTACAAGAAGAATGTCGAGGACATCCGCGAGAGCCCGTCGCTCAGGCTGATGGAGCTGATCGAGGCGCGCGGCGCGACTGCCGATTTCCACGATCCGCACGTCGCGCAGATCGACAACACGCGCGAGCATCCGACGCTCAACTTCCGCCGCGGCGTGGCGTGGGATCCCGCGCGGATCGCCGGCTATGACGCGGTGCTGATCGCCACCGATCACGACGTGGTCGACTATGCCGCGCTGGCGGACGCGGCGAAGCTGGTCGTGGATACCCGCAATGCCTGCGGGCGTGCGGGCGTGGTGTCGGACACGGTCGTGCGCGCCTGACCCTCGGGGGCCGCGTGACGGTCAGACGACCGTCACGCACGACATGGGCGCCAGCATATATTGGCAGAACAGCGTGTAGATTCCGCGATTGGCCGTCTGCGGATCGGTGATGATGTTGCCTGAATTGTCGGTATTGATGACCGGCGTGCTGCCGGGCTTGTGTCCCCAGTAGAGCGATCCGTCGGTCGGGTCCTCGACCAGGCGATACCAGTGATAGTCGATATAGGGCGCGACGACGAGCGCGACGTAGAGACGCGGCGCCTGCGCCGGCGACACGTCGGTCGCGCCGGCCAGCAATCCGTCGATGTTCGAGTACCGGCCCACCGCGGCGCAGTCCGCCAGCGCCGCCCGCGTCAGTCGATAGCCGTGGTAGCGGCCGGGCTGGGGAAAGCTGTTGGTGGGCTTGTTGGTCGCATAGGCATAGCAGTTGTTGTTCTCGAGCACCGCCGGATTGGCGTTCCAGGCCTGCGGATTGTACGGCAGCGCGTCATAGGTGGCGGGGGGATAGGTCACGGCCTTGTTGGGCTTGGCGGGCGGCGCGCCGCGGTTGCGCGCCGCCAGCAGCCCCGGCGCTTCCTCGGCGAAGCGTGCGATGTCCGCCCGGATGAGCTGGCGGAGCTCCTCGTCCCGCACCAGCTCGTCGACAAGCGCGAGCGCGAGCGCCACGCTTCGCTCGTCGGCTTCCGGTCCGCTCGCGATGCGGAACTTCGTCGGCAGGTCGCGCTCGCGGGCCAGCGGCTCCGCGAGCCTGAGCTTGATGCCGCGGAACCCGAGCCGCGGCAGCGGCGCCGCGTCGGCGGCGAGTGCCGGCAGATCGGAGATCCTGTCGAGCACGGCGCGGGCCGCGTCGCCCTCCAGCACCCAGGACGGATTGGGCCGTCCGGAGAAGATGTCGAATTCGATGCGCAGCATGATGCCCGCCTTTCACTGTGTCGCGGAAGAAAGCGCGGGACGCCGCCCGCGCGGTCAGAAGCTCCAGTCGCCGTAATTGTCGGCGCTGGGCGGGATGAACACGTTGAACGTGCGGGTGCTGTTGTTCGCGACCACCGCCTGGAGGATCACGGTCGACCCGGCATTGTCGTTGTGGAACCCCTCGGATCCCGAAGCGGTGTAGCGCTTGCCCGACTCGGTGGTGACGTCGAAGCCCCAGCTGTCGGTGTTCGACGTGCTCGTGAAGAAGGGGATCAGCCCCGAAACGCCGCCCGCCGGCAGCCCGTCCAGGGTGATCCTGTCGGTGCCGTAGTCCGAGGTCGAGTGATAGGCGGTGCCTGTGTCGATCGCCTCGCGCGTCAGGTTCTGGAACTGGATGAAACCACCATATGCGGACATGGGCGCCTCCTGCTGTTGAGGGGCC
>CBIFVW010000032.1:0-20079 GCA_966186155.1 uncultured Sphingomonas sp. | reverse complement strand
GCACCGACTTCGGCGACAACATCCTCGCCGTGCTGCCCGATGTGATCGCCAGGACGCTGGGGGCGGTGGTCGAGGAGGCGATTGCACGGGGCAGCCGCCAATCCCGGATCGATCAGGTGCAGCAGGGCGCAAGCGCTTCAACCTGGATAACGCTTGCAGCCTTTGCGCCAGTTCCGATGGACGGGGTGACTGCGCAAGATGATACGCAGCAGAAAACAAGGAAAGTCTACAATGTCACCACCGGAGATAACCGGCGACGGTGTTGGAGGGGTGCCCGAGACCGGCCCATTCACTGTTTGGGTAGACAAAGCTAGCGGGAAGATCCGCGCCGGCACAGAGGCAGATCGTCAATATTGGCTCCAAGCGCAGCGCGATCGCGATGCCGCGCCAACCGATAGCATAGTCGGTTCGGTAACGAGCGCCGTGAGCTCAACAATATCTAGTATTTCCGATGCACTATATCAAAGCTTCACATCTGCATTTAATGGCTGGTTTGCCGCCAATGGGGTGTCTGGCGCTGAAATCGGGTTCGAGGCAATTCCAGGCAGGGAAATGACCGGTGAGCCAAGCGCCCAAAGCCGATTCAATTATCAGGTCATGCAGCAATGGTCGGGGAACTACCTGACCTACGGTTTGGATGTCGGAAAAGGGGCCGCGATTGGCGTAATCGAGACCCCGGGTGATGTCGTCAACAGCGCTCAACTAATCTCCCACCCCGAATCTCTGATCAATTTCCTCGGCCAGCCGAATCATTGGCCGGACGGTTTTCCTTCTTACGACGATCCAATGAGTGTGGGGCGGTTCGGCGCCAAACTCGGCGTGGGTGCCTATCTTGGACGGAGACTGGATGGGGCATTGGCCGCAGAGACGAAGCTGGCTGGCGGAACGTTCGATCTTGGGGTCAGTGGATCGCAGTATACGTTGAAGCCACCCACCCTGTCGGGCTTCGAAGGTGCTCAAGGCACAATCCGCGCGTTCGCACCGAGAATTCCAACCACCGTCGAGGGGCTGGTCGGCAATCCTGGTTCACTCTATGGGCGATCGGCGAATGAAATTGCTGATGCTTTCGCCGAGCAAGGCTTCGGTGCGACTGTTCGGCAGAGCACGCGCGGCTCGCAACGAGCGGCAATTGTGAGCATTGAGGGGCACCCTGAAATTGCTCAAATTCAGGTGCATCCGGGTGGGGGACGACACGTTGGGCCATATGTGAAGGTCTCCACATCTAACGCCGGAATAATCAAGGTTGTGGGGCCCGGGTATAAAGCTACAGCCGGTGAGAGGGCTCGGATCATTTGGATGGGAGAGTAACGTTGTTGGAACGACTTAACTGGTCCGTCCTCGCACTGGCGCAGGAGGCCGACATTCAGGAAAGGCTCTTTCCCGACTTTGTCGCGGTAGCTGATGAATTAGCTCTCGCTTGGGAGGAGGCTTTAGAAGAGGTTGCATCTGATGGGGGCGCCAATATCAACTTCCATCAGAAGGGCAAAATTGAGATGCTCGACAAACTTATAGTTTCTATAAGTGGCCCAGAGAATCTGAAATTCTGGGATGAAAATGCTTTGCATCAGTTTCCGGAATGGGCCGAAATTAGATCGGCGGCTTCGGAGGTGGCTCAAGCTTTTGGTTGGCCAGTATTACCGCCTCCTCCCTCTCAAGATATTTATATAGGTGCGTCCAAGAACGACTGAGATTTGTTGCCGCAGAGAGGGTAGCTATCGGCGACGGCAGCGGCGCTGCTCGTTTCACCTTCCGAGGGGACAGTCGGATTACGGTGACAGTGCACCATTTTCGTCGGGAAATACGGTGACAGTGCATCAATTTCACGATGCCATATCGCCTTGCAAAGTAGGATTTCGCCCGCTTCACTCCCCGTGGAGCCAGCCTCCCGCTCTTTGACTCGTCCGATCCATACGCCGCGCTTGCACGGGAGCGCTCCCTGATCCTCGCAGGGGAATGGCACCCCCCGAGTCGTGTCAACTTCGTCAACTTGCCATTCGGTTGAATAACGGCTTCCGGCGTGGCTGCGCACCGATACGTAAGCGTGACCTTTGTGACCTTTCGCCGCCTTGACGATGTCCGCGGGCCCCACCTTCGCTTGGCCTTCCGCCAAATGATCGGGATCCGGCACCCGCGGTGCCGGTGAGCGCCGCCGGCCGACGGCCTTGCGCGGACATCCGGGGTCGTCATACTCCTGCGCGCGGGAAAGGCGTGGCGAAGCTCCGATCGCGCCGCCGCCGAACGGGGAGGGACCATGATCCTGCGCAGGATAGCGATCGCGACGCTCGTCGCCGGCACGCTCGACATCGGCTCGGCGATCTGCCTCACCGCGCTCCGGGGCAAGCCGATCGGCCGGATGCTGCAGAACCTGGCCTCGGGACCCCTGGGCGACTGGCCGCTCGGCCAGCCGCTGCTGGGCCCGCTCGCCGGCCTGCTCGTCCATTTCGCGATCATGGCGGTGATGGCGGCGGCGTTCGCGCTGGCGGCGCGGCGGCTCGGCATCCTCTCGGCGCGGCCGCTCGTCTCGGGCGCGCTCTATGGGATCCTCCTGTACCTGGTCATGTACTGGATCGTGATCCCGCTGCGCTGGCCGCCGGAGACGGTGCGGGTCGATATCGGCACGGTGGTGGTGCCGGTGCTGATCCACATCCTGCTGGTCGGCATCCCGATCGCGCTGCTCACCCGGCCGCGCGCGCGAGTGGCCGGAGCCGCCGCCTGAGCGGCCACCTTTCCAAAATGTAATCGACCGGCCACCGCCGGGACACCGGCCGGGCGTTAGCCGAGCCTCATCCGCCGCGTCCGCCCGCGATCGATGAGGAGAACCGCCATGGCCGATCCCCGCACCCCGGTCGTCGCCGCGCTGGCTGCCGGCATGGTCGCGTCGGGCGCCGCCGCCTGGTCGACCGCCGCCCGGCACGGGCCCGCCGAGCACCGTTCCACCGCCGCCGCGGCCGCCGCGCCGCGCGCTTCCGCCGCACGGCAGGCCGCATGACTTCCACGCGCTTCGGGTCGCACCTGAAGGCGGTCGCCTTACCCTGAGGTGATCGCATGGGAGGAGCGGGCCTGCCCCTGTTGCCCCTCCGCCCGACTGAACGGCCGGCGCCCGCCCTGGCGCCGGCCGTTTTTCGTTGCGGCGCGGGGGCCGGGAAGATGACCGCGATTTAATCTTCCGGGCAGGTCGCGGAAGGGCGGCGGCGGTTAGTTCCGGGGCGTCGGCCGCGTTGCGTTCAGGGCCGGCAAACCACCGCGGCGTCCGGTTCCTCCTCGCTCCTCGGGACCGGGCGCCGCACCATTTCAGGGGCAGGGCAAGGTGACTGAACGGCCGATCTTCTTCGACGCGAGCGGGCGGCGCAACCGCTGGACGATGGCGGGGTTCTTCCTGCTCCTGCTGACGATCGTCGTCGCGGCGGTGGCGCTCGCGATGACGGTGGTGCGCGTCCCCACGCCCGGCCCGCTCGCCATGGTGATGGAGCATCCCCAGCCGCGCTCGCTCAAGCAGCAGGCGGGCCGTATCGGCCATGGCTTCGCCTCGTGGCTGCCGCGCGCGCACGGCAAGCCCGCGGGCGAGCCGCTCGCGGTCGGCTTCTACGTGCCCTGGGACGATGCCAGCCGCGCCTCGCTCGCGCGGCATGTCGGCGATCTCGACTGGGTGGTGCCCTCGCTCTACGGCGTCACCGGTCCGGCGCACCGGCTCGCCGCCACGCCCGATCCGCGCTTCGACACGCTCCTCGCCGGCCTCGCGCACCGGCCCAAGGTGCTGCCGATGGTGCAGAACGCCGTAGCCGACCGCTGGGACGGCGCCGGCGCCGCGGCGCTCTTCCGCGATCCCCATGCGCGCGGCGCGTTCCTCGACGATCTGCTCCGCACGCTCGCGGCGCGCCATGCCGATGGCGTCGTGTTCGATTTCGAGGAGCTGCCGACCGCGACGCAACGCGACTATCTCGCCTTCCTGCGCGACGCCCATGCCCGCTTCGCCGCGCAGCACCAGCAGGTGGCGGTCACCGTACCGGCCGACGACGACGACTGGAACCTCACGGCCTATGCCCGCGCGACCGACCGGCTGATCCTGATGAGCTACGACCAGCACGCGCCTTCGACCGGGCCGGGCCCGATCGCCGCGCAGGACTGGTTCGTGCGGCAGATGGACCGGGCGCTGCGCAGCGTGCCCGCGGACAAGCTGATCATGGGCATCGCCAACTATGCCTATGACTGGACCGCCCCCGGCAACGCCGCGCCGAGCTCGATCGAAGAGGCATGGCTGATCGCGCACGACAGCGAGGCGCCGATCGTCTTCGACAAGGCGAGTGGCAACCAGAGCTTCGGCTATGCGGAGAACGGCGTCTCGCACACCGTCTGGATGGCCGATGCCACTACCGCCTGGAACCAGCTCCGCGCCGCCAATATCCGCGGAGTGGCGGGGGTCGCGCTGTGGCGCCTGGGCTCGGAGGATTCGAACTTCTGGAAGGTCCTCGACGCCGCGCATGGCGGCAAGCTTCCCGACCTGACCCGGCTCGAGGCCGTCGGCAATGTCGATGTCGAGGGCAGCGGCGAGATCCTGCGGATCACCAGCACGCCGAGCACCGGCAGCCGCAGCGTCGCGCAGAACGCGCAGGGGCTGATCGTCGACGAGCGGCTCGCGAAGCTCCCCACGCCCTATGTCGTCGACCGCACCGGCTATCGTCCCGGCGAGGTCGCGATCACCTTCGACGACGGCCCCGATCCCGACTGGACGCCGCGGATCCTCGACGTGCTCAAGGCGAAGCAGGTGCCCGCCACCTTCTTCCTGATCGGCGAGAATGCGATGGACCATCCCTGGCTGGTCCGCCGCATCGTCGATCAGGGCAACGAGATCGGCAGCCACACCTTCACGCATCCGAACCTCGCCCAGGAATCGGCGCAGGGCACCCGCATGGAGCTCAATGCCACCCAGCGCCTGCTCGAGGCCTATACCGGCCGCTCGGTCCGGCTGTTCCGCGCGCCCTATTTCGGCGACGCCGAGCCGACCACCACCGACGAGCTCATCCCTGCGCTCACGGCGCAGCAGGCGGGCTACACTAATGTCGGGCTGCACGTGGATCCGAACGACTGGCAGCGTCCGGGCGTCGACGCGATCGTCAATGCCGCGGTCGCGCAGGTCGAGGCGGGCAATGCCGAGCAGTCGGGCCAGGTCATCCTGCTCCACGACGGCGGCGGCGACCGCTCGCAGACGCTCGCCGCGCTCCCGCGGATCATCGATACGCTGCGCGCGAAGGGCTATCGCTTCGTGCCCGTCTCCGATCTGGCCGGCCTCAGCCGCGACCAGGTGATGCCGAAGGTGGAAGGCGCGGACCTGCTCGCGGTGCGGATGGACGTCGGCATCTTCCTCGTGCTCGCGATGCTGGGCTTCGCGCTCAAGTGGATGTTCTTCGTCGCGATCGCGCTCGGCATCGCCCGTGCGCTGGTCCTCGCCGCGCTCGCGATCAACGGCAACCGGAAGAAGAACCGGCCGGTGGCACCGGCCATGGTCCCCGGCCAGTTCGTCTCGGTGCTCATCCCCGCCTATAACGAGGCGCGGGTGATCGAGGCCTCGGTCCGCCGCGTGCTCGCGAGCGAGGAAGTCGAGGTCGAGGTGATCGTGCTCGACGACGGCTCGACCGACGGGACCAGCGACATCGTCGGCACGGCTTTCGCGAACGAGCCGCGCGTGCGGCTGCTCACGCTCGAGAATGGCGGCAAGGCGCGCGCCCTCAACCGCGGCCTCGCGCTCGCCCGAGGCGAGATCGTCATCGCGCTCGATGCCGATACCCAGTTCGAGCCGCTCACCATCGCGCGGCTCGCGCGCTGGTTCGCCGACCCGGCGATCGGCGCGATCGCTGGCAACGCCAAGGTGGGCAACCGCATCAACCTCGTCACGCGCTGGCAGGCGATCGAATATGTCACCGCGCAGAATCTCGAGCGGCGCGCGCTCGCCAGCCTCGACGCGGTCATGGTGGTGCCCGGCGCGGTCGGCGCGTGGCGCAAGGCGGCGCTGGACAGCGTCGGCGGCTATCCGGTCGACACGCTCGCCGAGGACCAGGACCTGACGATCGCGATCCAGCGCCAGGGCTGGCGCGTCGGCTACGATATCGACGCGGTCGCCTGGACCGAGGCGCCCGAGAGCTTCCGCGCGCTCGCCAAGCAGCGCTTCCGCTGGGCCTTCGGGACGCTGCAGTGCCTGTGGAAGCATCGCTCGGTGCTGCGCACCGGCAAGCCCGCCGGGCTGGCGCTGGTCGGCATGCCCCAGGCATGGGTGTTCCAGATCGGCTTCGCGCTGATCTCGCCGCTGATCGACCTTGCGCTGGTCGCCAGCATCGCGGGCACGGCGCTGCGCGTCTGGCAGCATGGCTGGGCCCAGACCGAGAGCGACGTGCTGCGCATGGCGGTCTACTGGATCGCCTTCACCGCGATCGACCTCGCCTGCGGCTGGATCGCCTACCGCCTCGAAAGGCGCGAGAAGCGCTATCCGGCGCTGCTGCTGCTTGCCCAGCGGCTCGTCTATCGCCAGCTGATGTACTGGGTGGTGATCCGCGCCGTCGCCAACGCGCTGCGCGGGCCCTGGGTCGGCTGGGGCAAGCTCGAGCGGAGCGGCCGGGTCGAGGCGATGGCGTGACGGACGAGGAGGCGCATCTGCGTGCGCTCGACGCGCGCGCCTGCCGGATCATCTGTCCGATCGCCGCCGCGATGGTCGGCGTATGCCTCACCGCCATCGGCATCTTGCGCGTGGTGATCGCCGTCCGCCGCGCCAACACGCTGGCCGACGACCTGCTCGCGATCGACTCGGTGCTGTTCCTGATCGCGACGCTCACCTCCTATTTCGCGCTGCGGGTCGGATCGAACGTGCGGCTGCATCGGCTCGAGCGGATCGCCGACTGCACCTTCATCGCCGCGATGCTGCTGATGACGGCGGTGGCGCTGGTGCTGACCTATGCGCTGAGCGTCTAGGGCCTGTACCCACGCGGTTTTGGGTACAGGCCCTAGAACCGGATCACCGCCCTGAGGCCCGGCGCATTGTCCTCCAGCGCCAGGCTCCCCTGGTGCAGCCGCGCCACCGCCTCGACCAGCGACAGGCCGAGGCCCGATCCGGCGGCATGGCGGGCGGGATCGAGCCGGCCGAACCGGCTCAGCGCCTCGGCGCGGCGTTCGGGCGGGATGCCGGCACCGTCATCGGCCACCGCGATCGCGATCCGCTCGTCCTCGCGTCGCGCCGAAAGCGAGATCCGGTGCCCGCCCTCGGCATAGTTGGTGGCGTTCTCGATCAGGTTGCCGATCGCCTGGCTCATCAGCTCGCGATGGAGCGGCGCGCGCAGCACCGGCCCCGTCTCGACTTCGATCGCGAAGCCGCGGTCCTCGGCGAGCGGGCCATAGACTTCCGCCAGGTCGTCGAGCAGTGCGGCGAGGTCGGTGTCGACAAAGCGGTCGCGCCCGATCCCCGCCTCGGCGCGGCTGATCAGCAGCGCGGTCGAGAGCATGCCGAGCAGCGTCTCCGCTTCGCTCGACACGCGTTCGAGCGCCGCCAGCGCCTCGGCATCGTCGGTCTCGAGCATCGCGCGCTCGAGCGTGACCTTGATCCGCGTGACCGGCGACTTGAGATCGTGCGCCAGCCCGTCGGTCATCATCCGGAGCTGCGAGACCAGCGCCTCGATCCGGTCGAGCATGGCATTGACCGACTGGCCGAGCGCGTCGAACGCGTCACCGCTGCCGTCGATCGGCACGCGCCGGCCGAGCGCGCCCTGGCCGACCTCCTCGGCGGTCGCCACCACGGCCTGGATCTGGCGCGAGAGCACGCGCCCGATCAGCAGCGCGCTCAGCAGCGCCAGCACCACGCCGATCACCAGCGCCGCGGTGACCGCCTCCTCGTTCACGCGGGCGAGGCGGACGCTCGCGGTGATGACGTGCCCCGCCAGCAGCCGCTCGCCATTGGGAAGGGTCGTCGCGGCGACGCCCATCAGCTCGGCCCGGTCCCCGCCGGTGCGGTAGAGCTCGATCGTCCGCCAGTCGGTCTCGGCGGGGATCACCGTCGGCCAGGCGCCGAGATTGCCGGCGATCGGCGCGCCCGCCGGGTTGGTGAGCAGGATCACCGGCGGAACGCCGTGCGGCGCCTGCAGCCGCGCGTCGATGATCCGCCGGAGCTCGGCGTCGCCGCCCGCGCGCCACGCCGAGACGAGCTCGTCGCTGAGCTCGGTCACCAGCGCCTGCTGCTCGCTCGCCAACGCGCGCTCGCTCGATTGCTGGACGAACAGCAGGATCGCGCCGGTGACGGTGAGCTGCACCAGAAAGGCGACGATCACGATCCGCGCGGTGACCGAGCGCGTCAGGGAGCCCCAGCGCAGCGCCATTCAGTCGGCGGGCCCGAGCCGGTAGCCGGCGCCGCGGATCGTGTGGAGGATCGGCGCGCCGCCGTCGTCGAGCTTCTTCCTGAGCCGGCTGATATGGACGTCGATCACGTTGGTGCCCGGATCGAAATGATAGTCCCACACGCCCTCGAGCAGCATGGTGCGGGTGATCACCTGGTCGGGATGGCGGAGGAAATATTCGAGCAGGCGGAACTCGCGCGGCTGGAGGTCGATCACCCGGTCGCCGCGCTTCACCCGGCGCGAGAGCAGGTCCATCTCGAGGTCGCCGCTCGCGAGCCGCGTCACCGCCGCCTCGGGCGCGCCGCGCTTCCGGAGGAGCAGCCGGACGCGGGCGAGCAGCTCCGCGAAGGCGAAGGGCTTCACCAGATAGTCGTCGGCGCCCGAGGTGAGCCCGCCGACCCGGTCGTCGGGCGTCCCCAGCGCCGAGAGGATGATCACCGGCGTCTCGATCTTCGCGGCCCTGAGCGCGCCGAGCACCGCCATGCCGTCCATGCCGGGCAGCATCCGGTCGAGCACGATCGCGTCGTAGCTGCCGTCGCTGGCGAGGAAGAGCCCGTCGCGGCCATTGTCGGCGCGGTCGACGATGAAGCCCTCCTCGGTCATTCCCTTGGCGATATAGGCGGCGGTCGCCTCGTCATCCTCCACCACCAGCAGCTTGTGCCCCATCGTCTCCGTCCGCCTTGCGCATCAGCCGCACCTGCCGCCGTTCATGGTTATGGACCAGGTCGAGCAGCAGCGCGGGCCGGGCGTCACTATGCAGATAGCGCCGCGCCTGATCCAGCGTTTCGACCGCGCGGCCGTCGATCGCGACGATGTCGTCGCCCACCGCCACTCCCTGCGCCGCGGCGGGGCTCCCAGAGCGCAGGCTGGTGACGACCAGGCCGTGCACGGGGAGCATGGCGGTCTCGGCGGTGAAGCCGGGGAAGAGATTGGTGGGCTGGGGCGCGATCCCCTTGATGAAGCCGGGGCGCCACGCCCAGCCCAGGATCACCACGGCGCTCAGCAGGAAGGAGAGGATCAGGATCGGCGCGAAGCCCGCCCCCTGCGCGGGAGCGCGCCGGCGTGCCCTGGCCTGGTTCCGGATCTGGCTGCTGGTCATCGCAGCGTCTGGATGCGCCCGCACCGGCGGCAAGTCACGTTAAGCTTTGGTCATGAACCGGTCACCGGCGCGCCATCGCCGGGTTGCTAGACCATGCTCGGTCAACGACGAGAATGGAGCTAGAATGCGCCATAGCCGCGGCATCCGGATCGCCCTCGCAAGCCTCGTGCTGCTGCTCGCCGCCTTTGCCGGCTTTCTCGGCTATGCCGGCTATTTCGGCGGGCCGGTGTTCTTCGACGTGCCGCCGACGCGCGCCACGCCGCCGGCGGCGCGGGGGCTGGCGGTGGTGATCGTGTGGGGCGACTTGGGCTTCCGCTTCGGCTTGGGGCCGGATGTGGCGAAGCGCTTCGCCGCCGACGGCGTGCCGGTGGTGGGCGTGAGCTCGCTCGCTTATTTCCGCCACCAGCGCACGCCGGCGGAGGTGCAGGCGCTGGTCGCCGCCGCGGCGCGCCGCGCGCTCGCCTTCGGCCATGCCGACCGGCTGGTGCTGATCGGCCAGTCGTTCGGCGCGGACATGATGCATGTGGGGCTCACCGGCCTGCCGCCCGACCTGCGCGCGCGGGTCAAGCTGGTGGCGCTGGTCGTGCCCACCGACACGGTCTTCTTCCGCGCCTCGCCCTCCGAGCTGTTCAACTGGTCGAAGCCCGACGCGGACGCGCTGCCCACCGGGCGCCAGCTGACCTGGGTGCCCGCGGTGTGCATCCAGGGCGCCGAGGAGACCGACAGCCTCTGCCCCGAGCTCGTCCAGCCCAACATGACCCGCGTCGCGCTGCCGGGCGGGCACATGCTCCACCACGACGCCGGCGCGCTCTACCGCGCGCTCCGCGGCGCGATCGCCAACATTACCAAAATTTAGGGTTGCGACCACGCCCGCGTCAGCCGGGCGGGGCTAGTCCGGAGCCCGGAAACAGGGAGACATGCATGTCCTTCGCCAAGACCTGCGCGGGGTTCGGCCTCGCGGCGCTGCTGCTCGGATCGGTCCACGCCTCGGCGCAATCGCCGGCGGCGGCGGCCGGGGTGATCGGCACCTGGGTCAATCCGCGCGGCACCGTGAAGGTGCAGACCGGCGCGTGCGGCGACAAGCTGTGCGGCTGGGTGGTCTGGGCCAATGCCGAAGCGCAGCAGGACGCGCGCGACAGCGGCGTCCAGAAGCTGATCGGGACCGAGCTGCTCCAGGACTATCACGCCATCGGCGACGGCCGCTGGCAGGGCCGCGTCTACGTTCCCGACATGGGTCGCACCTTCTATTCGAAGATCGAGCAGCAGGGGCCGAACAGCCTGAGGATCAGCGGATGCGTCCTCGGCGGCTGGATCTGCAAGTCGCAGGTCTGGCAGCGGGGCTGAGGGCGAGGAGCAGGAGATGCGCATCGCCGGCTTCTACGCCCGTCACCGGATCGCCATTCACCTCGCTGCGGTCGGCACCGTGGCCGCGCTCGGCTTCGTCGCGCTCCACAATCTGCTCGCCGAGGTGCGCTGGCACGACGTTCGCGAAGCGCTGCGTGCCGTGGGGGGATGGCAGATCGGCGCCGCCCTGGCGCTGACAGCGGCGAGCTACTTCACGCTCACGCTCTACGATGTCGTCGCGCTCCGCATCGTCGGCCGGCCGCTGCCCTGGCGCACCGCCGCGCTCGCCTCGTTCGCGAGCTACACGCTCAGCCACAATCTCGGCTTCGCGCTGCTCACCGGCGGCTCGGCGCGCTATCGCGTCTACAGCGCGGCGGGGCTCGACACGCCCGACATCGTCCGCGTGATCGCCACGGCGAGCGTCACCTTCTGGATGGGGGTGGTGGTGATGGCGGGCGCCGCGCTGGCGGTGCATCGCGGCGCGCTCGATCTCGCCGGCGCAGCGGTGCCCGTCGCTGTCCAGCACGGGATCGGCATCGCGATCCTGCTCGGCACCGCCGCGGCGCTCTTCCTGCTGCGCGGCGCGCCGCGGGACCTGCGCATCTGGCGCTGGCACATCCAGCGGCCGAGCCTGGGCCAGGCGCTCGCCCAGATCGCCGCCTCGGCGCTCGACCTCGCCTGCGCCAGCGCGGCGCTGCTCGTGCTCGTCCCCGGCGCGAGCCCCGGGGCATTCCCCGGCTTCTTCCTCGGCTATGCGCTCGCGATCGTCGCGGTCCTGTTCACGCACGTGCCGGGCGGCGTCGGCGTGTTCGAGGCGGTGATGATCGCCGCGCTCCCCGGCATCGATCCACCCCGGATCCTCGCCGCCTTGATCCTCTACCGGCTCGTCTATTACGTCCTGCCGCTGATGGTGGCAGGCGCGCTGCTCGCCTTCCATGAGCGCCGCCGGCTCGGCCGCCCGCTCGCGGCGATGCGCACCGCGGCCCAACTCGCGATGCACGGCATAGCGCCCACCTTCCTCGCGGCGCTGGTCTTCATCGGCGGCGTGGTGCTGCTGGTTTCGGGATCGCTGCCCGCGGTTCATGCGCGGCTCCACATCCTCCACGCCTTCGTGCCCCTGCCCTTCGTCGAGGCCTCGCACATCGCCGCCAGCCTCGCCGGGACCGCGCTGCTCCTGATCGCGCCTGCGCTGTACCGGCGGCTCGACGCCGCCTTCCTGCTCTGCCGCACGCTGCTGCTCGCGGGTGCGCTCTTCTCGCTCGTCAAGGGAGTCGATTACGAGGAAGCGGGCATCCTGATCGTGATCGCCGGGCTGCTCCAGCTCTCGCGCACCGCCTTTTATCGCCGGACCGCGCTCACCTCCGCGCTCGGCTCGCCGCGCGCGCTGCTCTCGGTCGCGATCGCGGTGGGGCTGTCCGTCTGGATCGGCTTCTTCGCCTTCAAGCACGTCGCCTATCAGAGCGATCTCTGGTGGGAGTTCGCCTGGCGCGGGGACGCCTCGCGCTTCCTGCGCGCCAGCTTCGCGATCGCGGTGATGCTGGTCTGCGTGGCGGTGCAGCAATGGTTCGGCCATGCCCGTCCCCAGGGCGAGGTCCCGGCGCCCGACAATGCGCTGCCCGGCCCGGCGCTGGCGCATTCGAACCGCACCGACGCGATGCTGGCCTATACCGGCGACAAGCGCTTCCTGCGCTCACCGAGCGGCGAGACGCTGCTGATGTACCAGGTCCAGGGGCAAAGCTGGATCGTGATGGGCGATCCGGTCGGCCCCAAGGACGAATGGGGCGACCTGCTCTGGCGGATGCGCGAGCTCGCGGATGCGCGGCAGGGGCGGCTGCTCCTCTACCAGATTTCGACCGAGGCGCTGCCGATCGCGATCGATCTCGGCCTCCAGCTCGTCAAATATGGCGAGGAGGCGCGGGTGCCGCTCCAGGGCTTCACGATGGAAGGACCCGAGATGCGCTCGCTCCGCCATTCGGAGCGCCGCGCGATCCGCGAGGGCGCCGAGTTCGCGATCGTGCCCGCGGCGGAGGTCCCTGCGCTGCTTCCCGAGCTGCGCGAGGTCTCGGACGCATGGCTCAAGGACAAGGGGCATGGCGAGAAGGCCTTCTCGGTCGGCCGTTTCGATCGCGCCTATCTCGCCCGCTTCGATTGCGCGGTGGTGCGCCAGCACGGCCGGATCGTCGCCTTCGCCAACATCTGGGCGACGGGCAATCGCGAGGAGCTGTCGGTCGATCTCATGCGTCATCTCGACGCGATGCCCTATGGCACGATGGACTTCCTGTTCGTCCAGCTCATGCAATGGGGGCGCGACCGGGGCTATCGCTGGTTCGGCCTCGGCATGGCGCCGCTCTCGGGCATCGAGTCGCGCCGGCTGGCGCCGATGTGGGCGCGGATCGGCGCCTTGCTCTACCGGCACGGCGACGCCTTTTACGGCTTCGAGGGGCTGCGCGCGTACAAGGACAAGTTCTCGCCCGTATGGGAGCCTCGCTACATCGCGGGTCCCCAGGGCGTGGGCCTGGCGCGCGGGCTCATCGACCTGCAGACGCTGATCGGCGGCGGCCCGCGCAGCGCCGCGGCGCCCAAGCGGCTCGCGCTGGTCGCGTGAAGCTTCGGCGCGCGTCCAAGGCGCTTTGGCGCAGCCCCATTGCATAGCAGGCGAGTAGGAATAATCCTTCCGAATCGGAAATGCGGCTTTCTCGCAAGGAGATTGCGATGGCACGGCAGATTTTGTCCGATTCTTTCCCGGTTCTCACCGTCTTCGATCATGCCGATCGCCCGGCGCGGCGGCTGCTCGCCAAGGCAGGGCAGATCATCGAGCTGGGCGCCGGGGGCGGCGGCCGCAACCTCTGGGCCGCGCGGCTCGATGAAGCGGTGCGGTTGACCGAGCGCCCGGTCGTGCTCGTCGCGCACGGCATCAGCTGCTTCGCGGTCGCCTGGTGGGCGCGGCTCTCGCCGGCATCCTATGTCGAGAAGGTTGCGGGCGCGGTGTTCCTCCGGCCGCTCGGCAGCGGCGTCGAGGCATCGCCCGAGCAGCGCTTCGCCGGTCCCAAGCTGCGCATCGGCTTCCCCTCGATCCTCGCGGACAGCGGTGCGGATGCCGCCGCGCTCGCGCGCGACTGGGGCAGCCGCTTCCTCGATTCCCCCGCGCTGCGGCCGATTGCCGAGCTGCTTGAATCGCTTCGCGACGACGCGCCGGCGGCGGCGGTCCGCGAGAGCCGGGGCGGAATAACGCGGCTGCGCTGGGCCTGAGTCCGCTCTTCTAGGAGCATCGCCCACAACCGGTCCCGGATGCGGCACGGCCCGCATCAGGCGGGGTCGGCGCGTTGCGGATTCGATGCGACTGCTCCGTCTCGCCCGGCAGCCGATGTGCGGCGCCGGGGAAAGAGTGTGATGCAGCGTTCCGTCCGAGCCTTGACCGATTTCCGCCATGCGGAGCGATCCAGGCCCGTCGGAACCGCCTTTCCGCCGCGCCTGGCGGGCCTTGCCGAGGCGACGCGGCCGCTGGTGGCCAACCCCGCGACCTTGGCGATGCTGCTGCTCGGCGTGGCGCTCGCGGCGCGGGCGGCGCAGTTCGGCAATCCGGTCGTCCAGGTGGACGACGAATTCTACCTGCTCGTCGGCGATCGGATGCTGCACGGCGCGCTTCCCTTCGTCGACATCTGGGACCGCAAGCCGGTCGGCCTCTTCCTGATCTACGCGGCGATCCGCCTGCTCGGCGGGGAGGGCGTGATCGAGTATCAGGTCGTCGCCACGCTGTTCGCCGCCGCCACCGGCTTCGCCGTCGCGCGGATGGCGCGGCACGTGACCGGCGCGCACGGCGCCGCGGCGGCGGGGGTGGTCTATGTCCTCTATCTCGGCGTGTTCGGCGGCGAGGGCGGCCAGTCCCCGGTCTTCTACAATCTGCTCGTCGCGCTGGCCGCATGGCGGATGATCGGGCTGCTCAAGCGGCCGGTCTTCGATTCGGGCGCGCTCGCCGGCGGCGCGGTGGCGATGCTGCTCGTCGGCCTGTCGCTCCAGGTCAAATATTCGGCCGTGTTCGAGGGGCTGTTCTTCGGCCTGGCCCTGCTCTGGAACGCGCGTCGCCGCGGCGCGGCACCGCCGCAGCTGCTCGCCGCCGCCGCCTTGTGGACGAGTGCCGCGTTGCTGCCCACGCTCGCCGCCTGGGCGGCCTATGCCGCGATCGGCCATTCGGCGGAGTTCGTCCAGGCCAATTTCCTCTCGATCCTCGCGCGCGGCTCGGACGGCTTCGGGCCGGCGCTCAAGCGGCTCGGCTATATGGCGATGATGCTGTCGCCGCTCGCGGCGGCGGCGTGGCTCGGGCGCGGCGTCGGACGCGCGCGGGGCTGGAGCGAGGGCGAGACGACGCGGCTGTTCCTCGAGGGCTGGGCGCTAGCCGCATTGGCCGGCGTGGTCGTGTTCGGCACCTATTTCGACCATTATGCCCTGCCGCTGATCCTGCCGCTCAGCGTCCTCGCCGCGCCCGTGTTCGGCGATCCCGGCGCGGGGATCGTGATCGCCTCGTCGCGCAGCCGCTGGCAGGTTCCGGCCGGGCTGACGGTGATGCTGATCGCGACGGCGATCTCGATCCCGACGATCGACAAGAACCGCCGCGATCGCGGCTGGGGCCCGCAGGTCGAGGCGATCGCGGCCTATGTCCGCCCGCGGCTCTCCGACTGCCTCTACGTCTTCGACGGCGATCCTGCGCTATACCGGATGACGGGAAGCTGCCTGCCGACGCGCTGGCCCTTCCCGGCGCACCTGGGCCTGAGCCGCGAGGCGGGCGCGCTGGGAGTCGATCCGTTGGCGGAGGTGCGGCGCATCATGGCCGCCCGGCCGCGCTTCGTCGTCGCGAGCACCCGGCCCGACAAGGAAATGAACCCCGAGGCCCGGCGCTTCATGGAGGCCGAGCTCGCGCGCGCCTATGCGCCGGTGCTCGAGGTGCCGGTCGGCAGCCGCCAGCGCGTGCTGTACGAGCGTCGTCCGGGCGCGTGACGCCGCCATCGGCGCCGAAGCGACGAGCGGGCTTGGCAATCCGCGCGGGGAGTGCTTTGGCCGCGCGCATGACCTCCCATTCGCACAGCGGCGGGCTGCAGCGCGTGTTCCTCGACGAGCGCGCGCGCCTGCTGCGCTTCCTCGCCGCGCGCGGGGCGGGGGACGCGGCGGAGGACGTGCTCCAGGACCTGTGGCAGAAGATCGAGGCCGCCGAGGCGCGCCCGATCGCCGATCCGGTCTCCTATCTCTTCCGCGCCGCCGAGAATGTGATGCGCGACCGCCGCCGCGCCGAGGTGAGCCGCGACCGGCGTCAGCACGAATGGCATGATGTCGCGGGCGGGGACGCGCCTCCGCAAGGCGAGCGCGTGCTGATCGCCCGCGAGCGGCTGCGCGCGGCCGAGGCGGCGCTCGCCGCCCTGGGTCCCCGGGTGGAACAGGTCTTCCGGCGCTACCGGCTCGACGGTTTGGGGCAGGCGGCGATCGCGCGCGAGCTCGGGATCAGCCTGAGCTCGGTGGAGAAGGATCTGCAAAAGGCCTATCGCGCGCTGGCCGAGCTCAAGGGGCGGTTCGATGCGGAATAGCGGCGGCGACTCCGTCCTCCAGGCGAGGTGGGCATGAGCGAGCATGGATCCGGCCATATCGCGGACGATGCCCGTTCCTGGGTGATGCGAGTCCAGGACCCGGGTTTCGCCGATTGGGACGCGTTCGCCGAATGGCTCGAACGCGATCCCCTGCACCTGTCCGCCTATGACGCCGCGGTCGAGGACGATCGGGTGATGGCCGGGCTGCTGCGTACCGCGCCCCCCGCCGAGCCGCTGCCCGCGCGCCGCGTCACGCCGCGCCGCCTCGCCTGGGCTTCGGGCGGAGCGGTCGCCGCCGCGATCGCGGTGGTCGCCGGCTGGACCCTGCTCGACACCGGCCGCAACCGCACCGAGATCGCCACGCGCCCCGGGGAGCAGCGCGCCGTACGGCTCGCCGACGGGTCGCGGGTGATCCTCAACGGCGCCACGCGGATCGCGATCGACTCGAGCGATCCGCGCACCGCCGAGCTGATCGGCGGCGAGGCGCTGTTCGAGGTCCGCCACGACGAACGCGAGCCCTTCGTCGTGCTGGCCGGCGACGTGCGGCTGCAGGATGCCGGCACGGTGTTCAACGTCGTCCGCGAGGAAGCGGGCATGCGCGTCGCGGTGGCCGAGGGCGCGGTGATCTACGCGCCCGGCAAGCCCGAGGAGGTCCGGCTCGATCCCGGCGAGGCGCTCGCGATCCCGGCCGCGGGCGGCGCGCCCGAGCTCGGCAGCGCGGCGCCCGGCGACGTCGGCAGCTGGCGGACGGGGCAGCTCGTCTATCGCGACGCGGATCTCGCGCGGATCGCGCGCGACCTCAGCCGCAATCTCGGCCGGCGCATCCATGCGGGCACGGGAACCGAGCGCATCCGCTTCACCGGCACGCTTTCGATCCGCGGCGATCCCGAGGCGGTGGTCACCCGGGTCGCGTCGCTGACCGGCACCCGCGTCAGCCGGTCGGGCGACGGGTGGACCCTGGACCCGATCGCCGGTGCGGCGCGCTGAGCTGCTCCCGCTGGCCGCGATGCTCGTCGCGTCGCCGGCCTTGGCGCAGGAGGCGCGGCACAGCGTCTCCGTTGCGGGCGGGCGGCTCGACGCCGCGGTGGTCGCGCTCGGCCAGCAGACCGGCGCCAGCATCGGCATCCGCGACGGCAGCATCGGCGGAGTGCGGGTGCACGGCGTGCGCGGCCGCTATTCGGTCGAGGCGGCGCTCGCCAGGATGCTGCGCGGCACCGACGTCCGCGTGCGCCGCGTCGCCGCCGGCGCCTGGCTGATCGAACGCGCCCCGGCGCGGCCCGAACGGCAGGTGGCGCGCGCGGCGGCGCGGCCGCTGCGGCCGCCCGAGACCGTGGGGACCGTCGATCAGGAGATCCTCGTCACCGGCACCAAGCGCGACGTCCCGCTCGGCGTCTATCCGGGCGGCGTGCAGATCCTCGACGGCGAGGGCGTGTCGCTCGCCGACGCGGCGCGCGGGACCGAGGCGATCGCGGTGCGCACCGCCAGCCTCGCCTCCACGCATCTCGGGCCCGGCCGCAACAAGCTGTTCATCCGCGGCATCGCCGATTCGAGCTTCGTCGGCCCCACCCAGGCGACGGTGGGCCAATATTGGGGCAACAGCCGCATCACCTACAGCGCGCCGGACCCGGACCTGCGCCTCTACGACATCGGCCGGGTCGAGGTGCTCGAAGGGCCGCAGGGCACGCTCTACGGCGCGGGATCGCTCGGCGGCGTGGTGCGCGTGATGCCGCGCGCGCCCGATCTCTGGCGGCAGACGGGCAGCGTCTGGGCCGGCGGCCAGCTCGTCGAGCATGGCGATCCCGGCGGCGATGTCGGCGCGCTCGTCAACCTGCCGATCCGCGAGGGAAGCCTGGCGTTCCGCGGGCTCGCCTATGCCGGTGTCGACGGCGGCTATATCGACGATCGCCAGCGCGGCCTCTCGGACGTCAATCGAGTGCGCACCTTCGGGGGACGCGCGGCGCTGCGCTGGGAAGTCGATGGCTGGAGGTTTGATCTGAGCGGCGTCGGCCAGCGCATCCTGGGCGACGACGCGCAATATGCCGATCGCGGAGGGGACGGCCTCAGCCGCGCGAGCGCGATCGCCCAGCCGTTCAGCAACGCCTTCTGGCTGGCCGAGCTGATGGCGCGCAAGAGCTGGGGCGATGTCGAGCTCACCACGGCGACGGCGATCGCCCGCCAGCACGTCTCGGAAACCTATGAGGGCCTGGCGCTCGTCGCCGACCCGGCCGAGCCTTTCCCTCTGCCCAGCGTCGGCGGCCCGCCCGCGGCCTATGAGCAGCGCAACCGCGTGACGATGCTGACCTCGGAGACGCGCCTCGCCCGCCGCGGGCCCGACGGTACCGGCTGGCTCGTCGGCTTGAGCCTGTTGCGCAACCGGGCGCGCGTCAATCGCAGCTTCGACATGCGGCGCTCGGTGCTCACCGGCGTGCGCAACACGGTCGAGGAGGCAACGCTCTATGGCGAGGGCACCGTGCGGCTCGCGCCGGGCGTGACGCTCACCGGCGGGGGTCGGCTCACGCATTCCCGCCTGACCGGAAAGGCCGAGGACGTCGACCAGATCCTCGCCTTCCGCCAGGATCCCAATGCGCGCGCGGCGCGTTCCGAGACGCGGTTCCTGCCTTCGGCGGCGCTGGCGTGGCGGCCCTTTGCGGGGCTCACCTTGTTCGGGCGCTACGAGCAGGGCTTCCGCCCCGGCGGGCTGGCGGTGCGGCAGAACTACATCCAGCGTTTCGACGGCGACCGGCTCTCCACGCTCGAGAGCGGCGTGCGCTATGGCGGTCCCGGCTTCGACTTGACCGCGAGCGCCTCCTGGACCTGGTGGAGCAGCATCCAGGCCGATCTGATCGACGGCCTGGGCTTCCCGGTAACCGCCAATATCGGCGACGGCCGGGTGGTCTCGGTCGGCGTGGCGGCGCGCTGGAAGCCGGTGCCCGGGCTCGATCTCGACGCCGCGCTCTATCTCAACGGCAGCAAGGTCACCGATCCCGATACCGTCACGCTCCCCGTCTTCGCTACCGGTGGCGGCACCACCGTCGACACCGAGTTCAACGCGAGCCGCCTGCCCAACGTCGCCGATGCGAGCGGGCGGATCGGAGCGAGCTACCAGACCCGGATCGGCGAGGACGCGTTGTTCGCGGCGAGCGGCTATGCCCGCTATGTCGGCCGCTCGACGCTCGGCATCGGGCCGATCCTGGGGCAGGTGCAGGGCGACTATGTCGATACCGGGCTCGAGCTGCGGGTCGAGCGCGGCGGGCGGGCGCTGACGCTCTCGGCCACCAACCTGCTCGACACGCGCGGCAACCGCTTCGCGCTGGGCACGCCCTTCCTGATCGGCCAGCGCAACCAGATCACCCCGCTGCGCCCCCGCGCGGTGCGGCTGGGGCTCGAGATCGCCTTCTGACGAAAAATGCGCCGACCCGTTACGGGATCGGCCGCGCGCCTCCGTCCAAGCCATGCCCCCGAGGCGCCGGATCCGATACTTCCTCCCCCGGACCATCGGTTCACCGGCGCCTCACTTTCGGGAGGGCGCATGCGGCACGCGATGCGCCCTCCCGTTTCTGCGCGGTGACGGATGAGACATTATTTCGAAGGCGAGATCGCCGAAGTCGCCCGCATCGGGGAAATGCGCGGACGGGCGGGCGACCTTCTCGAGCTTGCGGTGGTGATCCCGACGTTCAACGAGCGAGCGAACGTG